>JBBSBE010000021.1:0-41194 GCA_038251625.1 Rhodobacterales bacterium | reverse complement strand
GGCACAATCGGATGATCTGCGGGCGGCGTTCGAAACGCACCGCGCGGAAACCGAAGGTCAGATCGAACGGCTCCAGCAGGTATTCGAAATCCTCGGCAAGCCCGCGCGCGGCAAGACCTGCGATGCCATCGAAGGCATCCTGGCCGAAGCTGAAGAGATTATTGGCGAGTTTGCCGATACACCCGCGCTCGACGCCGGTCTCATCTCGTCGGCGCAGGCGGTGGAGCATTACGAAGTGGCGCGTTACGGCACGCTGCACCGTTGGGCCAACGAACTTGGCATGAAGGATACCGCCAAGCTGCTGAAGGCCACGCTGGACGAAGAGTGGAAGACGGACGCGGGCCTGACTGCCCTCGCCGATGCGGGCATCAACCGCCACGCACAGGTTGAAACCGCAGCCTGAAAACAGAAGGCGACGGAGCCACCTGTCATGCAGGTGGCTCCGCCTGCTGTCAGAAGTGGATCGCGCGTCCGTAGGCGTCAAGCACCGACTCGTGCATCATCTCGCTGAGGGTCGGATGCGGGAAGACCGTCTCGATCAACTCGGCCTCTGTCGTCTCCAGCGTCCGCCCGATCACATAACCCTGGATCAGCTCGGTCACCTCTGCCCCCACCATATGCGCGCCCAAAAGCTCGCCTGTCTTGGCGTCGAAGACGGTTTTCACCATGCCTTCGCTCTCCCCCAGCGCAATCGCCTTGCCGTTGCCGATGAAGGGGAAACGGCCCACGCGGATCTCGTGCCCCGCAGCCTTGGCCTTCTCTTCCGTCAGCCCCACGCTTGCGATCTGCGGCTGGCAATAGGTGCAGCCCGCGATGCTGTTCGGCTTGATCGCATGCGGATGCCCGCCTGCGATCAGTTCCGCCACCATCACGCCTTCGTGGCTGGCCTTGTGGGCAAGCCACGGTGCGCCCGCGATATCGCCGATGGCATAGATGCCCTTCACCCCGGTGCGGCAATATTCATCCGTCACCACATGCGTGCGGTCCAAGGTGATGCCCAGCGCCTCCAGCCCCAGACCTTCGGTGTTGCCGACGATGCCGACGGCGGAAATCACGGTGTCAAACTCCGCTTTCGTGGTCTTGCCACCCGCCTCCAGATGCGCGGTCACCTTGCCGTTGCCGCGATCGAGCTTCTTGACCGTGGTCTTTTCAAGGATCGTCATGCCCTGCTTCGCGAAAGCCTTTTTCGCGAAGGCCGAGATTTCGGCATCCTCCACCGGCAGGATACGGTCCATCACCTCGACCACCGTGGTCTTGGCCCCCAGCGTGTTGAAGAAGCTGGCAAATTCGATCCCGATGGCGCCCGATCCGATGACCAGCAGGTTCTTCGGCATGCGCTTGGGCACCAGCGCATCCTTGTAGGTCCACACAAGATCATGATCCGCCTCAAGCCCCGGCAACTCGCGCGCCCGCGCGCCCGTGGCCAGAATGATCGCGGGGGCCTCCAGATCCTCGGTCCCCTTGTCGGTCTTGACCGATACCTTGCCCGGCGCCGTCACCGTGGCCGTACCCATCACCACCGTCACCTTGTTCTTTTTCAGCAGGTGCCCGACACCGGACGACAACTGCTTTGCCACCCCGCGCGACCGTTTGACGACCGCATCAAGATCATACCCGATCCCGTCAGCGGTCAGCCCGAATTCCTTGGCACGGTGCATCAGGTGGAACACCTCCGCCGACCGCAGCATCGCCTTTGTCGGGATGCAGCCCCAGTTAAGGCAGATGCCGCCCAGATGCTCGCGCTCCACGCATACGACCTTCAGGCCCAGTTGCGCCCCCCGGATCGCGGCCACATAGCCGCCGGGGCCCGCCCCGATCACGATCATGTCGAATGTCTGCGCCGCCATCTGTTCCTCCCTCGGGAAAGTGGTTTGGCCTTAAACCATTCCGCCTGCCCACGCAACGAAGCCCCCGCCGGGGCACCATGCGCCGGGCGCATGGCTCAGCCGCCCAGCGACCGGACGATGGCGCCGTATCCGCCATCGGCAAGGAAGGCAGCCTCGGCTTCCGTCGTGTCGCGCCCGAGCGCCGTATTGCGGAAGGGAAAGCGGCCAAAGCGCGCGATCACCTCGCGGTGCGCCCGGGCGTGCAGCAGGTTGTCGGGCTCGGACGGCAGACGATCAGCCATCAACACAACGGCCCAATCCTGATCGGTCATATCCTCGTGGTGGACGAAGGGCATGTAGCAGAACTGCCGTTCGGGCGCCGCGATCTGCAGATCCCAGTTCCGCGCCACGCCAAGCCGTGCCGCATCGCGCGCCCGGGCATCGGCAGTGAAAGCCTGCGCCGTGTCGCGGTGGATGTTGCGCGAGAATTGATCGGTCACAAGGACGAAGGCGAAAAGGCCCATCGGATCGGTCAGCCAATCCTCAAGCGCGCCACCCGCCGCCGCCTCCCACAGGCCCAGCCACCGCGCGCGACACCTGGCATCGAGCGCGGCACCGCCGCTGTACCACCCGTCCTCGCCAACATCGGTCAGCCAGAAATCCAGCACGTCCTGCGGTTTGTCCATGATCTCCCTCCTGCCCCGGCAAGACTGGCACCTGCGGGATCGCGCGGCAAGGTCAGCGCGCGGCAGGCTCTGCCGCGATGTCGGTGCCCTTTTCCTCGATCACCGCGCTGACGGCGAGGGCCGAGGCCGTGGGTGCGATCCCCGCGAATTGCCCGGTTTCCACAGGTGCCCCGCGCCGTGTCATCCGCCAGGCCGAATAGGCGGCCAATCCGGCGAACAGGATGCCGATGAACAGGAAAAACCCGCCCGGGCCCAGATGCGTCATCATCCAGCCCGTCACCAGCGGCCCGAAGATCGCGCCAAATCCGTTGAGGAATATCAGCCCGGATGAGGCCGCGGCCATATCCTCTTTCTTCAGGAAGTCGTTGGTGTGTGCGATCAGCAAGGCATAAAGCGGGTTGGTTATCCCGCCCAGAAGAAGCGCTATGACCAACAGCAACAGAAACGGCGGCGCGACCACCACCGCAACGGTCATCACGGCGGCACCGGCAACCGACAGGCCGAAGATCAACTGACGACGGTCCATCCGGTCGGACGCCCAGCCAATGGGATATTGCAGGACCAGACCGCCAACGTAGATCGCGCCGATGAAGATCGACAGATCCCGCACCGACAGCCCCGCCAGCGTGCCCCAGACCGACGCCATGCCGAACATCGCCGAAAAGATCCCCCCCGTCAGCAGCATCCCTGCACAGCCCAGGGGCGAGATGCGGAAAAGCTGGCCAAAGGACAGGGGCTGCGTGGTTTCAAACACAGGCGCGGGGCTGGCCGACAGCAGGATCGGGGTGAAGGCCAGCGACACCAGCACCGACGGGATGATGAACAGCAAAAATCCTGACGGGTCGCCCACATTCAAAAGCGCCTGGCTGGTGATGATGCCCAGCATCTGCACGATCATGTAGGCCGAAAGCGCCCGCCCCCGCGTCTCGTTCGTGGCGGTATTGTTCAGCCAGCTTTCCGCCGTCACATAGACCCCGGAAAAGCAGAACCCGATCAGCACGCGCATGACCGTCCACGCAATCACATCGGGCAGCACCGGATAAAGCACAAGGATCGCCGAGATCAGCGACCCGAGTGCCGCAAACACCCGCACATGCCCCACCCGGCGGATCAGTTCGGGCGTCAGGCGCGATCCGCCAAGGAAACCCAGGAAATAGGCCGAGATGACGAACGACATCTCGTAGGTGGAGAACCCCTCCATCGCGCCACGGATGCCCAGAAGCGTGCCCTGCACCCCGTTTCCGACCATCAGGAGCAGCACCCCCAACAGCAGTGGCCAGCTGACCCTCAGAACACCCAGCATCCACAAACCCCGCTACCCGCTGCACCGCTGAACACGGTGCCACGATTCTTACGCTTCCCGTTTTGACAGACTACCTCGCATCGCACGGCACGAATGCCAACCCGGGCGACATCCTGCATCCCATTCCCGCCTGCAACGCCTGTGCCCGCACCCGGGCCGGGCGGTTGACGCGCCCCGGTTAAAGCCGCAGGCCAAAGCGCGGACCAAGCCAGAGAAGCAGCGCAAAAAGCAGGATCGTCAGCACGCAGCCCGCGCCAAGTGCCGTGCCAAGCGTCCATCCCCCCCGCAAGAGCCGCGGGACAAGCAGGAACATGGGCAGCGATGGCAGCACGTACCAGAACGTGGCGTCCAGATGATCCGCGATCCGACCCGCATCGCCGGTGTCGCGCCAAAGCCAGCCCACGGCCAGAAGCGTCACGATCGGCAGCGCCGCGATCAAAGCGCCAAGCCCGGCCGAGCGGCGCGCAACCTCGGACACGACCGCCACGACAAGCCCGGACAGCGCCGCCTTTGCCAGAAGGTAAAGCATCCCGTGTCTCCCGGCGCAAACCGCTGCCCTTTACTCTGGCAGAAGCAACGACGCGTCGCCATAGCTGAAGAAGCGGTAACCCTCTGCCACCGCATGGGCATAGGCGTCCAGCATCCGCGCGCGCCCCATCAGCGCAGAGACCAGCATCAGCAGCGTCGATTGCGGCAGGTGAAAGTTGGTCATCAGCGCGTCGGTCACGCGAAAGCGGTAGCCGGGGTAGATGAAGATATCCGTCTCCCCCCGGAAGGGCGCCACCTTGCCATCGGCCAGGGCAGCACTTTCGATCAGCCGCAGCGCGGTGGTGCCGACCGGGATGATACGGCCCCCCGCCGCCTTGGTCGCGTTGATCGCCTCTGCCGCACCGGGGGTCACCTCGCCCCATTCCGCATGCATCCGGTGCGTCGCCACATCATCCACTTTCACCGGCAGGAATGTCCCCGCGCCCACATGCAGGGTCACTTCGGTAAAGGCCACGCCCTTTGCCCGCAACGCCTCCAAAAGCGCCGCGTCGAAATGAAGCGAGGCCGTGGGCGCAGCCACAGCCCCCGCATGGCGCGCAAAGATGGTCTGGTAATCCGTCGCATCCTGCGCGTCGGGCGCGCGCTTTGCGGCGATATAGGGCGGCAGGGGCATCTGCCCCGCCTCGGCCAGCGCCGCCTCGAACGCATCCCCCGTCGCGTCAAACGCCAGCCGCAGGTCCGCCTCGCCCCGTTCGGCCACCACCGCCGACAGCCGGTCGGAAAACCGGATCACCTCGCCCGCCTTCAGCTTGCGCAAAGGCCGCGCCAGCGCCCGCCAGCCGCCAGCCGCGACAGGCTCCAGCAGCGTCACTTCCACCTTTGCCACGGCATCCCCCCGCATGCGCGTGCCGGTCAGACGCGCCGGGATCACGCGGGTGTTGTTCAGAACCAACCGGTCACCCGGCCCCAGCCAATCCACCAGTTCCGTCACCCGGCCATCCGTCATCCGGCCCGGTTCCACCACCAAAAGCCGCGCGGAAGACCGGGGGCGCGCGGGCCGCGTGGCGATCAACGCCTCGGGCAGATCGAAATCGAAATCGGCCAGCTTCATCTTTCGTATACGTCCTTCGGGGCAGGCGGACCGGGCGGCGGGGCGCTGCCGTCACGCGGGTTGTTGGCCGTCGGGGCAGGGTTGCGGAAGATCTCGCGAAACATCCCCGGCGTGAGGATCGACAGCGGGTTGACGCTCACATCGGGTTTGTCTGCCGTGCCGGTAAGCTGGTAATTGAAACCGAACAACCCCTCGCCCCGCCGTGTCAGCACCGCACCGATCCCGTTGACCAGATAGACAGGCGAAATCACGCCCTGCATCCGCAACCGCCGCGTGGCGTATTCGTAAACCCCGGCCAGCGATACCCCAAGCGACGCCCCCACCGCCGCGCCGTCCGTCACCTCGACCAACGTATCCGTCAGGCGGAACTTGGCGTCGGCATTGCTGAAGGTCAGGCCCTGCCCGTCAAGCTGCTCAAGAAGCCCCACCACCGAGATCGCGTTGATCAACTCGGCCAGCACGGGCGTGTTGCGCACCCGCACGTTGCGGATGGCAAGGTCGCCCACCAGATCGCTGCCCGTGCGCGCGGGGCGCAGGCTGGCCTCAAGCGTTCCACCGCGCGCGTTGGGAAAGATGCCCGCTGCGGACAGAACCGTGCCCGCGTCGTCAGAAACCATCCGGACATTGGACCCGCCACGCTCCGGCGTCACGGTGCCCGACACGGCACCTTGGCCATTCACCCCGGCGCTGAACTGCCCCGACAGCCCCCCGGTGCTGTCAAACCGGCCGCGCAGTCCCGTAAAGGCAATGCCCTCCGATGCGATCACCCGGTCTAGCGCCACCTCGACAGGCCCGCCACCCGACCCGCCACCGCCGCCGCCCCGCGTACCAAGGCGCCGCAGATCAAGGCTGCCGCCCAAGACCGTCACGCTGGGCGCGCGCGCGCCGCCCTGACCGCGCAGGTCCACCTGGGCATCCAGCCACTGGCCCACGCGCAGCCGGTCAAACCGCAAAAGCGCCAGCGTGCCGTCGGCGTTCAGGCCGACCGATCCTTCGGCCAGCAGCCCCGATGCCTCAAGTTGCAGCCGCTCCACCCGTGCAGGGCTGCCAAGCCGTGCCGTCACATCCAGCCGACCTGCGCTGCCTGCGGGCTTTGACCAGCCAAGCTGGGGCACCGACAGGCCCGCCCCCTGCAATTGCGACGTCAGACGCAAAAGCGGCGGCTCGCCGCGCGGCAGATCCAGCGTCACCGCCCCTTCCGTGCGGCCGGAAATCAGCGTGGCAGGCAGCCCAAGCCGCAACCGATCAGCCCCCGCGCGTGTGATCTCGACAGTGCCCGTCACCTGCGCCGCCGCCACCACCCCCTTGCCCAGGGGTTGGGTGAAGCGCGCATCGAAGGGCACACCATCCAGCGTGCCCTTGCCCGCGATGGCCAGAAGCGCCGGGTTGGCTGTCACCGACAGTTCTGGCGCCTCGATTGTCTTGCCGGGCACCAGCGTATCAGACCGGAAGTCGCGCACCGTGCCTGTCACGTCAAACGTCACCTGATCGGGGCTGCCCGCCGCCAGCGGCACCCGCAGCGCCGCCCGCACCGAGGCGCGCCCCTCCCCCAGATCGACCGGCTGGCCAGCCTTGGTCAGAAAGTTGAACGGGTCCATGTCCAGAAGGGAAAGCGAGGCTGTCAGACTGCCTTCGGTGTGCAGATCGATCTCGGCGGTCGACGGTTTGGCGGTGATGTCGGGCACGGTAAAGACCGACCCCGCCACATTGATGGCCCCGCCCTGCCCCGGCAGAACCCGGCCCCGATCCAGCACCATCGTGTAGCGCGTGCCCTCGACCGTGGCATAACCATAGCCGTCCTCGATCGGGGGCAGGCTGCGCATGAAGCGCACACCCGCGCCCGAATATTCATAGCTCAGCGACACGCGCGGATCGGTGCCGGGCGCCAGCCGCATCGCCGCGCGCACGTCAAATAGCGTCCCGTCACCCACATTCTCGGACAGCCATTCGCGCGTCTTCGGCACCAGCGCCACCGGCCACAGCGCGATCAGGCGACGGTGGTCGATCTCGTCCAGCGCCACATCCATTGCCACGCGCCAGCCGTCCCGCGCAGCCTCGATGTGGCCATGGGCCACCAGCCGCCGCGCGCCGTCGACCAGCGCAAGCTGGCCGATATCCACCCGGAAAGGATCCAGCCGCAGCCGCAAATCCAGCGCACCGCTGCTGAATTCGGCAGGTGCGTCGAACAGCCCCTCGGGGTCGACCCGGACCTGTCGAAACGCGATCTGGCCGAGGATCGACTGCGGCACCCCCTTGCCCAGACCCGGCAGATAGGCATAGCCCGAGGCTGCAAGCCGCAGCGAGGGGCTTTCCACCGTCAGCTCGTTCAGGTCGATCCGCGCCCGCGCCGCATCGACGGTAAAGAACATCCCCGCCCGGTCGAACGCCACCGGCGCCGCCCCGCTGCCGGGGCTGAGCGCGCCCTGCCCCAGTTCCAGCCGCGCATCCAGCGATCCAAGCCGCCCCTCGGCATCGATGCTGGAGGCGAAGCTGCCCGAAATCGGCGCCGCGATCAGCCCAAGCCACGCAAGCGCAGGCGATTGCGCGGCAATATCGGCGGCCGCCACCTGATCCACCCCCACGCTCATCCGCGCCTCGGCGCTGGATTTGAACGACACCAGCGTCAGGCGCGCCTGCGCCGGGGCCTCGCCCCCGCTCACCAGCGATAGCCCCACGCCCAATGCAAGCGCATCCGCCCGGTTCTCGAACGTCAGCCGCCCGTCGCCCATCTGCCACACGCGCGCCTGCTGGCGGTCGTCGACCACCACCGACAGGCCTTCCGCTTCCACCTTCTGCAGCGCGGCCAGACCCGGCCGCTTGAAAAGCGCCTCGGCGGCGGCCAGCGCCTCTGCCACGCTCGCAAATTCGGGCAGCGGCATCTGCCCGCCAAAGCGGATGTCGAACCGCCCGTCCTCCAGCCGCCGCAAGGCCACGCGCGGGCCGATCAGCCGCAGGCTGCGCAGCGCGGGCTTTCCCGTCAGGATGGATGCGGGATCAAAGGCGAGCCGCGCCTCGGGCATGGTCACCAGCGCCTCGCCCCCCGGCTGCAAGACGCGCAGGTCCTCCAGCAGCAGCCGGGGCGCCCAGTCGCGCCGGTCGATCACGATCACCGCCCCACCAAGCGAAACCATGGGCGGCCCCGCCACACCGGGCCGCCCCGTCACGGCATCGCGCAAGGCCGTGTTGATGCGCGCCTCGGCCTCGGCCACGGCCCAGACGGGCAGGCGTATCGGCTTTCCGGTCAGCGCAAGCCCCCCGAAGACCGCCAGAAGGCCCAGCACGATGACGGCAATGAACATCCAGGGCGCGCCCCGCGCCGCCCGGGCATGGCGCGTGCGGCGGCGGCGGCTGGCGCGGGTTTCGGCCTTCCGTGTCAGCACCAGAGGGCCGGGCGCCGAAGGCTTTGCCTTCGCCGCTTGTCCCTTGCCGGCTGCGCCGCCGTCGTCCATGCCTCTCCCGTCCGTCTGACCTGCCCGCCGAAAACCCGGGGTGTGCAGGGCGCGGGTTGCCTTTATCTTTGCCCGAAGGCAACTAGAACGCCAAGCACCCCGGCTATCACAAAGCCGGACCCCACAGCAGCAGGAGTTCCCATGCCATCCGTCACCGAAGGCCATTCCGCCCCCGATTTCACCCTGCCCCGCGATGGTGGCAACAGCTTGACGCTGTCCTCGCTGCAGCCCGGCAAGGTGGTGCTTTACTTCTACCCCAAGGATGACACGCCCGGTTGCACCACCGAGGCGCTGGATTTCACCGCCCGCATGGCGGAATTCGCCGGCGCCGGAACCACCGTCATCGGGATCTCGAAAGACAGCGTGAAAGCGCATGACAAGTTCTGCAAGAAGCACGGTCTGCGCATCATGCTGGTGTCGGATGAGACCGGCCATACCTGCGAGGACTACGGCACCTGGGTCGAGAAAAGCATGTACGGCAAGACGTATATGGGCGTCGAACGCACGACGTTTCTGATCGACGGCACCGGAAAGGTGGCGCGTGTCTGGCCCAAGGTCAGCGTCAAGGGCCACGCAGCCGAGGTGCTGGCAGCCGCCGAGGCGCTGTGACGGCCACGCTTGCGGCCATGGCGGTCGAGGTGCTTTCAACCGCCGATGGCCGCGCCAAGGCCGCGCTGTCGCGCGCTCATGCCGCCGCGTGGCGTGCCGCGCGCGCCTCTGGCAGCCCGATCCCCGTTGGTCACGCCGCCCCACCGGGCAGCCCGGCGCGGCCGGCGGCCCCAGCGCTTCTTTCGCCGCGCGACATGCCGCGTCGGCGCCCCGGCACCGGGCCGGGACGTCAGGCGCTTTTGCACGCGGTGGCCCATATCGAACTGAACGCCGTCGATCTGCACTGGGACGTGATCGCCCGCTTCACCGATACCGCCATGCCCCCCGGATTCTATGATGACTGGGTGCAGGCGGCGGATGAGGAATCAAAACATTTCAACCTGATGTGCGATTGTCTTGAGGCGAACGGCAGCCATTACGGCGCCCTGCCCGCGCATGCGGGCATGTGGCGCGCCGCTGAAGATACCGCCGATGATCTGATGGGCCGCCTTGCCGTCGTGCCCATGGTGCTGGAGGCGCGGGGCCTTGATGTGACCCCCGGCATGATCGCCGCGTTCGAGGCTGCGGGCGACGCGCAGGCGGTTGCGGCGCTCAATACGATCTATGCGGAAGAGGTGGCGCATGTCGCCTACGGTTCGAAATGGTTCAACTGGCTTTGTGGGAAGGACGGGCTTGACCCCAAGGACACCTTCCACGCCCTTGTGCGGCGCTATTTTCACGGGTCGCTGAAGCCCCCCTTCAACACCGAAAAACGCGCCGAGGCTGGTCTGCCCCCCGATTTCTACTGGCCCCTTGCAGAGTCTGCGTCGCAGGACACCCCCTGATCGGCGGTTTCTCGCCACTCCACGCGCCATGCCGCCGACACGGGCGGTGCAGCGGCCAAAGCCATTGCAAGGGCCCGCCGCGCTTGGCAAAACCAAAGCCGGGGGACAGGGGCGTGACACCACGCCCTTGCGGAAAAAAGAACGGGAAACTCGCACGTGATAAGACGCCTATCGTACAAGGTGAACGCCGCGTTAGAGCGTCGCCTGCCCGAACAGCGGCTGTTTCTGAAGTCCGATGCAACCACGCGCTTCATCCGGCTGCACCCCTTGACCCAGGCCGTGGGCATCGTGGGGCTGAGCATGATCCTTGGCTGGACGATCATCGCCACGTCCATCGTCCTGATGGATTCGATCGGCGCGGGCGATGCGCGCGAACAATCCATGCGCCAGCAGGAAATGTTTGAAAAACGCCTGATCGCACTGTCGAACGACCGCGACCTGCGCGCGGAAGAGGCGGCGGGTGCACAAGACCGCTTCAACCTCGCGCTTGCCGAAGTATCGGCCATGCAGGGGCGGCTTCTGGCCAGCGAAGATAGCCGCAAGGAGCTGGAAACCGGGATCGAGGTGATCCAGAACACCCTGCGCCGCACGATCAAGGAACGCGATGAGGCGCGCGAGCAATCGGCCGCCCTTGCCGTGACGCTGAAGCGCGAGACGGGATCCTCGCAGAACGCCACAACCCGCGCCAACGATACCGTGGCCACGCTGACGCTTTTGTCAGACGCGCTTGCGGGCACGGCGGAAGAGCGCGACGAGATGGCGACCGTGGCCCTTGCCGCGCGAGATGCGGTCGCCGAATCCGAGGCCGCGCAACGCGCCGTGGCCGCCCGCAACGATGAGATTTTTGCCGAACTGGAAGAGGCGGTTACCGTCTCGATGGAACCGCTCGACCGGATGTTCCGTGCGGCGGGCCTGTCGCCCGACGATCTTCTGCGCAGCATCAAGCGGGGGTATTCCGGCACCGGCGGCCCGCTCGGTGCCGCCCTTCTGACACCGGGTGTGCCGCCGTCGCCCGAAGCGACGCGGGCGAGCGCGATCCTGAAAAGCCTCGACCAGATGAACCTCTACCGTCTGGCCGCGCAGAAAACGCCCTTCGCCATTCCGGTTAAATCGTCGTTCCGCTTCACCAGCGGCTTCGGCTTCCGCCGCGACCCCAAGGGCGCCGGGACCCGGATGCACGAAGGCACCGATTTTGCCGCCTCCACCGGCACGCCGGTCTATGCCACCGCCGATGGCGTGGTCAGCTATGCAAGCTGGGACAACGGCTATGGCCGCCTGATCAAGATCGAACACCAGCTTGGTCTTGAGACACGTTACGCCCATCTGTCGCAAATCCGCGTTTCTGTTGGCCAAAGGGTATCGCGCGGCGAACGGATCGGTGATATGGGTTCTTCCGGTCGCTCCACCGGCACCCATCTTCACTACGAGGTGCGGAGCAACGGCACAGCCGTCAATCCCATGACCTTCATCAGGGCAGCGAAAGATGTTTTCTAAGAGCCGAATCAACGAGCCCGGCCCCAAGCAGGCCGACAATGACAAGCCAAAAGCGCCGGAAGGGGCCATGACAAAACCACCGATGGATTTCTCAGCGCCTCCCGCGCCCAAGGGCAAGGTCTCGCCTTCTGTCCTTTCGTCCGATCTCACGATCACCGGCAATCTGCGCACCTCGGGCGATATCCAGGTGGAAGGCACGGTCGAGGGTGACATCCGCGCCCATCTTCTGACGGTCGGCGAAACGGCCACCATCCGGGGCGAGATCGTGGCCGATGATATCGTGGTGAACGGTCGCGTCGTGGGCCGTGTGCGCGGCCTTAAGGTGCGCCTCACCTCCACCGCGCGGGTCGAGGGTGACATCATCCACAAGACAATCGCGATCGAAAGCGGCGCCCATTTCGAGGGCTCGGTCCAGCGTCAGGAAGACCCGCTTGCGTCGGGTCGTCCGGTCACACCGCCGCCAACGATGCAGGCAGCCGCACCCGCAGCGGCACCAAAGACCGCAGAAGCCTGACGCGGCCTTCCCGTGGACCAAGGTGAACGGGCGCAGGAAACCCTTCCCGCGCCCGTTTCCGTTGAACCATCCGCCGTCGGGGCACCTGTAGCCCCTGTCTTTGCCCCCGCCCTTTGCGATCCCGCGGCGCGCGGTTGGCTGCTTGCCGCAGCGATCCTCGCCTCGTCGATGGGCTTCATCGACAGTTCCGTCACCGCCATCGCCCTGCCCTCGATCCGCGCCGACCTCGGCGCCAGCCTGACGGCCGCGCAGTGGATCGGCAGCGCCTACCTTCTGGCGCTGGCAGCACTCGTCCTCACCGGCGGCGCGATGGGTGACCGTTTCGGGGTGGCGCGCGTCTTCGGCCTTGGCATTGCAGGGTTCGTCGCGGCATCGGTTGCCTGCGCCCTTGCCCCCAACGCATCCACCCTCGTTGCCGCGCGCCTTCTGCAAGGCGTCAGCGCGGGGGCGATGGTGCCGGGCTCGATGGCGCTGGTCGCCCGCACCTATCCGCGCGCCGAACGCGGCCGGGCCCTCGGCATCTGGGCCTCGGCCTCGGCGATGACCACAGCCTCGGGGCCCATCCTCGGCGGCCTCGTCGTCAGCCTCGGCCCCGATTGGGCCTGGCGGCTGCTCTTTGCGATCAACCTGCCGCTCGGCATCGGCGCGCTGGCGCTTCTGCGCCGCCATGTCCGCCGCGATGCCGGACGCCCCGGCACGCGGGTCGACTGGGTGGGCGCCATGCTGGCCACCACCGGCCTCGCCCTGCTGACCGCCGCCCTGACGCAAGGGCGCGTGTCCCTGGCCGTTCCCGGCGCCGCAATCCTGGGGCTGTTCATCTGGCATGAAACCCGCGCGGAGGCGCCGATGCTGCGCCTCGCCCTCTTTCGCAACCGTGCGTTTGCAAGCATCAACGCAGCCACGTTCTGCCTTTGGTTCGCGCTGTCCGCGATCCTTTTCTACCTGCCGATGACGGCGGTTGCGGGCTGGGGCCTGCCCGAAGCGCAGGTGACGCTGGCACTTCTGCCGATCCCGGGCCTCGTGGGCCTGCTGTCCACCCCAGCCGGCCGGCTGGCCGACCGTATCGGCGCAGGCCCGATGATCGGCACCGGGGGCGCGCTTGTCACGCTGGCCTATGCGGGCCTTGCGCTCTTTTCGCCCGCCGGGGATTTCTGGGGCCGCATCCTGCCCTGCATGGTCGTTGCAGGCCTCGGCATGGCGACACTGGTGGCCCCCCTGACCGCCAGCGTCATGGCCGCCGTCGAGGATGACGATCAGGGGGCCGCTTCAGGGATCAACAACGCGATCGCACGCCTCGGCGGGCTTCTGGCCGTATCGCTGCTGGGGGGCGTTGCCGCCGCCGCCTATGCGCGCGCGGGCGGGCCTGTCGCGTTTGCTGCCCCGGGACTTGCGGATACGGCGCACAGAGCGGCAACTGGCGCGGGATTTGCGGCCATCGCAACCCTCGCCGCGCTTTTTGCGGCAACCGGCGCACTGATCGCCACGCTGGGCCTGCGCCGCAACTGACAGGATCAGGCCTCGGCGTTGGCCTCGGCGCGGCTCTTGCCCGCCACATCCATCGCCAGCGTCGCGGCCATGAAGCGGTCCAGATCGCCGTCAAGCACGCCGGACGTGTCCGAGGTTTCCACCCCCGTCCGCAAGTCCTTCACCATCTGATAGGGCTGCAGCACATAGGACCGGATCTGGTTGCCCCAGCCCGCATCCCCTTTGGATTCGTGCTGGGCGTTGATCGCGGCATTCCGCTTGTCCAACTCCAGCTGATAGAGCCGCGACCGCAGCGCGTTCATCGCCACCTCGCGGTTCTGGTGCTGCGATTTCATGCTGGAAGTGACGACGATGTTCGTCGGCAGGTGGGTAATCCGCACCGCCGAGTCGGTGGTATTCACGTGCTGCCCGCCCGCGCCAGAGGACCGGTAGGTGTCGATCCGGATATCCCTGTCGGGGATCTCGATCTCGATGTTGTCGTCCACAACCGGATAGACCCAGATCGAAGAAAATGACGTGTGCCGCCGCGCCGCGCTGTCATAGGGCGAAATGCGCACCAGCCGGTGCACCCCCGATTCCGACTTCAGCCAGCCATAGGCGTTCTTGCCGCTGATCTTGTAGGCGGCCGAACGGATGCCCGCCTCTTCGCCGTCCGACATGCTTTGCAGTTCGACCTTGTAACCCTTCTTCTCGGCCCAACGCACATACATCCGGGCCAGCATCGCCGCCCAGTCGCAGCTTTCGGTGCCCCCCGCGCCAGCGTTGATTTCAAGGAAGGTGTCGTTGCCGTCCGCCTCGCCGTCCAGAAGCGCCTCAAGCTCCTTCTCGCGCGCGGTTTCCACCAACGCGCGCAAGCTGGCCTCGGCTTCGGTCACGATCTCGGTGTCGCCCTCGGCCTCGCCAAGTTCGATCAGCTCCACATTGTCGCGCAGCCCCGTCTCGATCAGCTTGTAGGTCGAGATGGCGTCGATCAGCTCCTGCCGCTCGCGCATCAGCTTTTGCGCCCTGGCGGGGTCGTTCCACAGATCCGGCGCCTCGATCAGCGCGTCGAATTCCTCCAACCGGTGCGCCGCCGTCTCGCGATCCATCCGCTGCGCCAGCAGACGCAGGGTTTTCTCGATGGCCTCCACTTGGGTTTCGGTCTCGGCGCGCATGGGGGATCGTCCTCGGGGCTCGCAGGGTCAGGGCGGGGTGATAGCGCGAAGCGCTTGGGCGGGCAAGGCGGCGGGCGGGTGCAAGTCGGGCGGGCACAGGTAGGGTGGGTGCACCCACCCTACGTCAGTAAAGACCGCCCGAACTCAGCGTGCCGAAATCCGCCTTCTTGGGGATCACCTTGGTCGCGCCCGTCGAGGTCACGACCGACGAATCGCTGCCATCCGTTTCGCCATAGTCGAAAAGCGGAAGGTTCGATCCGATCCCGAAGCCGCCATCCACGATGAACCCGAGCGAGGCCAGCGCATCCTCGCCCTCGCGGAAGTATTCCGCCACGACATTGGGCCCCGACGCATCGTCGGGCAGCACGTTCCCGGTAAAGCGGTCGATCTTCTTGAAATAGCCCCCCGGTGGCACGGCAAACCTCGACCCGCCGTATTTCTGCACGGCCACTTCCATGAACGCCTGAAAGACCGGCGCGCAGGTGCCCCCGCCCGATGCCCCGCCCAGCGATCGCGGCTGGTCATAGCCGATGTAGCACCCCGCCGCGATGTTCGACGTATAGCCCACGAACCACACGTCCTTGGCGTCGTTCGTGGTGCCCGTCTTGCCCGCAACCGGAACCGGCAGGTTCACGCCGCGCCCCGTGCCGTTGGTGATCACGCCCTGCAGCATCGAGGTCAGCTGGTAGGCGGTGATCGCATCCATCACCCGCTCGCGCTTGGACAGCACCACCGGCAACGCGCCCGCATCCAGGCTTGCAAGCTGGCATTCCTCGCAGATGCGCTGGTCATGGCGATAGACGGTCTTGCCGCGCCGGTCCTGTACGCGGTCCACCAGCGTGGGCTCCACCCGCTCACCCCCGTTGGCAAACATCGAATAGGCCGCAACCATGCGGAAAAGCGTGGTCTCCTCCGCCCCCAGCGCGTTGGCCAGGAACTGCCCCATCCGGTCATAAACGCCGAAGCGTTCGGCATAGCCCGCCACCGTGCCCATGCCGATTTCCTGCGCGATCCGCACCGTCATCAGGTTGCGCGACTGCTCAATCCCCACCCGCATCGGCGCCGGGCCATAGAACTTGTTCGACGCGTTCTTGGGCTTCCAGAGGCCTTGCGGCGTGTCCACCTCGATCGGCGCATCCACGATGATCGTGTTGGGCGCAAACCCGCTGTCCAGCGCTGCGGCATAGACGAAAGGCTTGAACGATGATCCGGGCTGGCGCTGCGCCTGCGTGGCGCGGTTGAAGACCGAGGTCTGATAGGAAAATCCGCCCTGCATCGCCAGCACGCGGCCCGAATTCACGTCCATCGCCATGAAGGCGCCCTGAATTTCGGGCACCTGCCGCAAGGACCAGCGGCGGAAGCTGCCATCCTTTTCGGTCACGGCCCGCACCAGCACCACATCGCCGACCGACACCAGATTGCCCGGCGTCCGCGCCTTCGGCCCCAGCCGTCCGTCGGCCTGCCGCTTGCGCGCCCAGGTCACATCCTCTGCCGGGATGAAATGGCCGTCCGCGTCCTCGGCCACCGCCTCGATCCCGATGCGTGCCGCCTTCTCGCCGACCTCCAGCACCACCGCGGGAAACCAGCCCGCGATGTCGCGCGGCACGTCCACCTCGGCCAGCGCCGCGCGCCAGTCCGCCTCGGACCCAAGCCTGGCATCCTCGATCGTCTTGCGCGTGCCCCGCCAGATGCCAAGGCCACGGTCGTACTTCTCCAGCGCGGTCCGCAGCGCGGCGGCAGCGGCGGTCTGCAACTCGGGGTCCACCGTGGCGCGGATGGTCAGACCCCCGCCGTAGAATTCCTCTTCGCCGAACGACGCGGAAAGCTGGCGTGCGATCTCCTCGGTGAAATAGTCGCGCGGCGGCAGCGCCTCGCGGAAGGACGGATAATCGCCGTTCTGCACGGTGCGCAAAGGCTCGGCGCGCGCTTCCTGATAGGCGGCCTCGTCGATGTACCCGTTCTGCCGCATCTCGCGCAGCACATAGTTGCGCCGCTCGGTCACCCTGTCTTTTGCCGTCACCGGATCGTATTTCGACGGCGCCTGCGGCATCGCGGCCAGCATCGCGGCCTCTGCCGGGGAAAGCTCGGTCAGGATCTTGTTGAAATAGGTCTGCGCGGCGGCAGCCACGCCATAGCTGTTCTTTCCAAGGAAGATCTCGTTGAGGTAAAGCTCAAGGATCTTGTCCTTGGTCAGCACCTCCTCGATCCGCGTGGCAAGGATGATCTCCTTGATCTTGCGCTCGCCCGTCCGCTCGCCCCCCAGAAGGAAGTTCTTCATCACCTGCTGCGTGATGGTGGAAGCGCCGCGCACCGTCTTGCCCCGCGTGCGGATCGCCTCATATGCCGCAGCCGCGATCCCGCGCGCGTCATAGCCGTGATGCTGGTAGAAATTCTTGTCTTCCGCCGAAATGAAGGCGTTCTTCACCAGATCGGGAATTTCCTCGATGGGCGCAAAGATCCGCCGTTCGCGGGCAAATTCGTCCATCAGGCGGCCCTCGCCCGAATAGATCCGGCTGATCGTCGGCGGCGCGTATTGCGCCAACCGCTCATGGCTCGGCAAGTCGCGGCTGTACATGTAGAAAACCGCCCCGATGGCCAGCGCCACGAAGAACAGCCCCAGCGTGATCGCACTGAAGATCCCGCCGAAGAAAGAGGTGATGAATCGCAGCAACCGGCCTGCCCCCAAGAATGATGCGCCCTTATATCGCCAAACCCCGGCGCTTGCAAAACACCGATACCGGATCACGCAAGGCGCCGCCGATGATCGGCCCCGGCCTCCTCCTCCCTCTTCTCCTTTGAGAAATATCCCACGGGGGTCCGGGGGTGTGAAACCCCCGGCGCGCGCGGCGGAAAGATTGCGCCGCTAGCGCAGCGCCTCCAGCGCCGTGTCCTCTTCGGCCCAGGCCGTCAGCCCCGCGCGGATCGCCCCCGTCATGCGGGCCCGCCAGACCGGATCGCCAAGGCGCCTCAGATCCCGCGCCGAAGATAAAAAACCAAGCTCGATCAGAACCGACGGAATATCGGGCGATTTCAGCACCGAAAATCCCGCCGCCTGCCGCGCATGCCGGTGCATCGGCAGCTTTTCGGCCTTGATCGCCGTCTCCAGCGCGGCCGCCAGCCTGTCCACGCGCGGCGCCGTCTCGGCCCGCGCCATATCCATCAACACCTGCGCCACCAGATCGTCCTGCCCGGTCAGATCCACGCCCGCCAAAAGATCGTCGCGGTCGTGCCGCTCGGCCAATGCCGCCGCCGCACGGTCGCTGGCATCATCGGACAGGGTATAGATCGTGGCGCCCACCGCCTCGCCCTCGCTCAGCGCATCGGCATGCAGCGATATAAACACGTGCCCCCCCGCCGCGCGTGCAATGGAAATGCGGGTTTCCAGCGGCACGAACAGATCCTCTGTCCGCGTCAGGACCACCTGCATGGTGCCCGTGCGCAGCAATTCTTCCTTCAATTCGCGCGCGAAGGTCAGCATCAGATCGGCCTCGCTGATCCCGTCTCGCTCGGCGCCGGGGTCGATGCCGCCATGGCCGGGGTCCAGCACCACAACCAGCGGCCCGGTCCCGCGCGGCTGCAGCGCGGCCACGTCCCGCGCCTCGGGCAGCGCCCATCCCGGCGGATCGGGCAAGGCCGCACGGGCCGCGAAATCGGCGGCGCTGGCATCCTTCAGCCGCACCTCGACCTTCGCGACCGGCCCGCCTGTCACCATGCCCGCGCGCACCGGCAGCATCGGGCGCGCAAGCTCGATCACCAGCCGCGACCATCCCGGGTGGAACACGCCCGCGCGCAGGTCGGTGAACACCGAAGGGCGTGCCAGCGCGCGCACCCCGGCCCAGTCAGCCTCGCGCGTGTCAAGGATCAGGCGGGGCGGGCCGTCCAGCACGCGCACGCGCCAGGGCACAGGCTGGCTGAGGCCCAGCACCACCTCGGCGCCGTCGCCGGTCGCGCGGAAGGATGACACCTCGGCCCGGAACCGCGCCAGCGCGGTAAGGTCCTGCGCCACCAGATCCTGCGCCACCGCCTGCCCTGCCATCAGCACAGCCATCAAGATCGCCAGCAACCGCCCCATGAACGCCCCGTTTCCCCCCACTATTCCCGGTGCCGCCGCCGCTGTCCAATCACGTCCGCGCCGCCATGAAGGCCGCGATCCGTGTGAGCCCCTCTTCGATCTCGGCCGTCTCGCGCGCATAGGAAAAGCGCACGGTACGGCGCCCCCGCGCGGGGTCGAAATCCAAGCCAGGCGTCACCGCCACCCCCACAGCCTCCAGCATTTCGGCGGCGAATGCCCGGCTGTCATCGGTCAGGTCCGACACATCTGCATAGATGTAGAAGGCGCCGTCCGGCGGTGCGATCCGCCCGATCCCCACCTTCGGCAACCCCTCCAGCATCAGCGCCCGGTTGCGCGCGTAAACCGCCCGGTTGCCCTCCAGCTCCGCCGTCGCATCCAGCGCCGCCAATGCCGCCACCTGTGCCGCATGCGGCGCGCAGATGAACATGTTCTGCTGCAGCCGCTCGATCCCCCGCACCATCCCTTCCGGCACCACCATCCAGCCGACGCGCCACCCCGTCATGCTGAAATACTTGGAGAATGAGTTGATGACGATGCAATCGTCGCCGATCTCCAGCGCCGAAACCGCCCGGTCCCCGTAATGCAGCCCGTGGTAGATCTCGTCCGAGATGAAGGCGATCCCCCGCTCCCGGCAATGCGCCATCAGCGCGGCAAGCGCTGCATGGGTCAGCATCGTGCCCGACGGGTTCCCGGGCGAGGCCACGATCAGCCCGTCAAGACCATCCAGAATATCCCCCGGCACCGGCTGCAACCGGTTCGCCTCCGACGCCGGAATACCGACGGGTTCAAGGCTCAGCGCCCGCGCGATCTGGCGATAGCTCGGATAACCGGGCTCCCCCATGCCAAGCCGCCCGCCCGCCTCGAACAGCGCCGTGAAGGCCAGAATGAACGCCGCGGAAGAGCCGGCTGTCACGATCACCCGGTCGGGGTTCAATTCCACCCCGTACCAGCGCGCATAAAGCGCAGCGATCCCCGCGCGCAACGCGGGCAGGCCAAGCGATGTGGTGTACCCCAGCGCCCCTGCCTCCATCGCCGCCACCAGTGCCGCCCGTGCGGCGGCGGGCGCAGGCGTGCCCGGCTGGCCGATCTCCATATGCACGATCCTGCGGCCCGCTGCCTCGGCGGCGCGCGCGGCCTCCACCACATCCATCACAATGAAGGGATCGACCGAACCGCGTCTTGAGACCTGCATCACCCCTCCGTTATCCTCTGGCGGAACACTTGCGCGACCGGGGGCCCGGGGTCAATGCACCCACCCCTGCCCCTTGCGAAACCGGGCGAACCTGCGATGGTCGCATCCACCCTTCAGACCACGGGACAAAGATGAACGTCAGAACCCTCGCCGCCCTCGCCTGCCTGGCCGCCGCCCCCGCCTTCGCCGATGAGGCCAAGACGATGACAGACGCCGAACGCACGGCCTTTCGCGCAGAGGTGCGTTCGTATCTTCTGGAAAACCCCGAGGTGCTGATGGAAGCCATCACCATCCTGCAGGACCGCAGCGATGCCGCCGCCGCCGATGGCGACAAGGCGATCATCGCGGCCAACGCCGATGCGATCTTCAAGGACGAATCGAGCTGGGTGGGCGGCAACCCCGACGGCGATGTGACCGTGGTCGAATTCATGGATTACCGCTGCGGCTATTGCCGCAAGGCCTATGACGAGGTGGCTCAGCTGATCAAGGCCGATGGCAACATCCGGTTCATCGTCAAGGAATTCCCGATCCTGGGCGAAGCGTCGGATCTGTCATCGCGCTTTGCCGTCGCGGTGCTGCAACTCGCGGGCCCCGATGCCTATGAGGCTGCGCATGACGCGCTGATACAGTTGCGCGGCGAACCCACGACCGACACGCTGCAACGTCTGGCGGGCGATCTTGGTCTCGACAGCGCGGCGATCATGGCGCGGATGGATGCCCCCGAGGTCAAGGCCGTGATCGGCGCCAACCATGCGCTGGCTGGCAAGCTGCAGATCAACGGCACGCCCACCTTTGTTATCGGCGACACGATGGTGCGCGGCTACCTGCCGCTCGAAGGTATGGCCGCAATGGTGGCGGAAGCACGCGACGGCTGACGGCCTATTCGCCCGGTACCGACGCGGCGGCAGGCGACGGCGCGCGGAACGCGGCCAGCGCCAGCACCAACGCAAACAGCACCAGAATGCCACCCATCGCCTCGAACGCGCCCTTCAGCCCGAAGGCCGCCACCAGCGGCGCCGTGGCGAGCGGTGAGGCGAACTGACCCGCAAAGAACGCCGTCGTCAGCAGGCCCGAGGCGCGCCCCCGCAGCGCAGGTGGCGTGAAGCCCATGAAATACGTGGTGTAGTTGGGCATCGACGGCCCCATCCCAAGCCCCGTCAGCGCAATCCCTGCCATCACCCCCGGCAGCGTCTCGGCCAGCCCCACCAGCAAAAGCCCAGCCCCCATCACCCCGAAAGACAGCGCAAAGACCGCCACCGCCGACAGATACCGCCGGATCCGGCCATACATCAGCGCCCCGGGTATCGACACCAGCGTCATCAGCGCCATCACCGCCCCGATCAAGGCCGCGTTGCCGATGCCCATCCCCGTCAACAGAAACGGCAGGCGCGTGGGCATCACATAGAAGGTGGCCATGAACACGAACGCCAGCGGCCCGACCAGCGCGAACGCCCGCCACGGGAACCGCGCACCGGCATCGCCCGCCACCGCTGGCGCGGCCTTTCGCGCGGCCGCATAGGGCGCCAGCGCCACATAGGCAAAGATGGCCACCGGGATCACCACCAGATAGGCGGCAAAACTGCCCCGCCAGTGCAGCGCGGCCAGTCCGCCGCCCAGAAGCATCACCACCACGCCCCCTGCTGACATCGTGGCCCCCTGCAGCCCCATGAACCGCGCCCGCGCAGGCCCCTGCCAAAGATCACCCCCCCAGGCCAGCGCCAGCGTCATCGTGCCCGCCACGCCCAGGCCCAACACCACCCGCCCCGCCAGCATCTGCGGCAGTGTCTCGGCTACCAGCCCCGACGCGCCGCCGATGGCCACCGCCACCGCAGCGCCAACCAGAAGCGCCTGACGGCTGATCCTGTCCGCCAGCAACCCGATCACCCCTGCCGTCAGCACGATCGCCAGCGACGGCAGGGCCAGCAGCAACCCGGCCAGCGTGTCGATCCCCTCCACATCCGCGAAATGCGCCCGCAACCCGGGCAAGGACGGCGCGATGGTCGCGTTCGACATGATGGTCAGCGAGGCGAGCAGCAGAACCGCCACCGTCACAAACGGGCCGGGGGCGGCAGGAAGGGGGCGTGTCATGCGGATGCTCCGGTTTTCAGTGGCGGAACGTAGGGCGTGCCCGCAACCCGCCAACCCTGCAAAATCGCACCGCGACCCCCCCAGCAGCGCAGAAAGCGCCCGCGCCGGGGGCTAGGCGCGCTTTGCCCGCTCCGTGTCCGTCAGCCCGTCATGCGGTCCCAGCGCCCGGGCGGGTACATCCGCCCACCAGTCATCGCGCATCGCGCGCTGCTCGGGGTTCATGGCATAGAAGATGCGGTTGTCGGTGCGCCGTTCGCCCACCACGATCAGCCGCACATCCGCGTCTGTGTTGTTCAGAAAACTGTGCGCAAGCCCCGTGCCCGCCGGAAACCCCACGCCATCCCCCGGCCCCAGCCGATGCAGCACGCCGTCAAGCCACACATCCGGCGTGCCTTCGATCACATAGACGAATTCATCCTCGGTGCTTTCGGCATGGGGGTAAGACGTGCGCCGCCCCGGCAGCAGACGCTCGTGATGGATGCCCACCCGCGACAGCCCGAAATGCCGCCCGAAAGACGCGCTGATCGTCATCAACTCGTCATCGCCCGCGTAGTGGCTGTCGTCCGCGCCCTCGATCGCGGTCCAGTGCGCGATGGCGGGATGGCGGTCGGTCATTCCGCCGCTTCCTCTGCCAACGCGTCGATCTCGGCGGCGCGTGCCTCGACCAGTTCCACGATGTGCTCGATCATCCGGTCGTTACCCATCGTATGCACCTGCTTGCCCGCAAGGTATACCATCCCCTTGCCCGCCCCGCCGCCGGTAAAGCCGATATCGGTCATCAACGCCTCGCCAGGCCCATTCACCACGCAGCCGATGATCGACAGCGACATGCTGGTCGTCACATGCGCCAGACGCTCTTCCAGCGCAGACACCGTCTTGATCACGTCAAACCCCTGCCGCGCGCAGGACGGGCAAGAGATGATGGTGACCCCCCGGTGCCGCAGGCCAAGGGATTTCAGGATCTCGAACCCCACCTTCACCTCTTCCACCGGATCGGCCGACAACGACACGCGGATTGTATCGCCAATCCCGGCCCAAAGCAGATTGCCGAGCCCCACAGCCGATTTTACCGTCCCGGACACAAGGCCACCCGCCTCGGTGATGCCCAGATGGATAGGCGCGTCCGTCGCATCCGCCAGTTGCTGATAGGCGGCGGCAGCCAGGAACACGTCCGACGCCTTCACCGAAATCTTGAACTCGTGGAAATCGTTGTCCTGCAACAGCTTGATGTGGTCGAGGCCCGACTCCACCATCGCATCCGGGCACGGCTCGCCGTACTTTTCCAGCAAATGCCGTTCAAGGCTGCCCGCATTCACCCCGATCCGGATCGAACAACCGTGGTCCTTGGCGGCCTTCACCACCTCTTTCACGCGCTTGGCATCGCCGATGTTGCCGGGGTTGATGCGCAGACAGGCCGCCCCCGCCTCTGCCGCCTCGATCGCGCGTTTGTAGTGGAAATGGATGTCCGCCACGATCGGCACCGGGCTTTCCGCCACGATCTCGCGCAGCGCGCGCGTGGCATCCTGATCGGGGGTCGAGATGCGCACGATATCGGCGCCCGCCACCGCGCAGCGCTGCACCTGTTCGATGGTCGCCGCCACGTCCGATGTGATCGTGTTCGTCATCGTCTGCACGCTGATCGGCGCATCGCCCCCGACCAGAACCTTGCCCACGCGGATCTGGCGCGAGCGGCGCCGCTCGATATTGCGCCAGGGGCGGATGGGATTGTGCGTCATCAGGGGCCTCCGGTCAGCTTTGCTGCCAGAGATACGACGCGCAGCACCGTACCGCAACGCCCGCGGCATCACGATTGTCAGGGGTTCGGTGCGGCCTCGGCCACTTTGGTGATGATGTCGCGCAGATCGCTGTCGCGCTCCATGTCGGCGGGGGTGTAGCTGGCCACCAGCGCTTCGGGCGACAGGGTCACGTTCTTGATCACCTGCGCACCGGGCGCGGCAGGGCCATAGGTCTGCCCGTTCACCGCGAAATAGACAGAACCGGAATTGCCCGCGCGCAGAAGCGGCGGGTTTTCCATCTGCGGCACGACATACCGCTCGCCCGCATCAAGGATCTTCTCGAAAAGCACCGTGCCATCGGCTGCCTGCACGCGCACCCAAGCCGGGCGCACCGCCAGAAGCTCGACCCCCGGCACGCCTTCTGCCACCACCTGCACGGTCGGATCGGCGGCGTCGGCAACCGCTTCCTGCACGGCACTTTCGATGGCGTCGTTGCGCTGCGGCTTGATGCCCGCAATCGGGCCGTCGCGCGCCGTCAGCACAGGCACATCCAGCGCCTGCGGACGGTAAAGCCTGTCCAGCCCCTCGGGCCGCGCATTCGCAGCCGTGCTCAGCACATCCGGCGCCTCGCCGCCGCCATCAGCACCCGCTTCGGGCGCCGAGCGGACAAGCGGCGCCACGCCGGGCACGTTGCCCAAGGGATCGATATCAGCAACCACGCGGGGCGCCTGATCGACCGGGGCCAATTGCACCCGCTGCACCTCTTGCAGAACCGACCAGCCGCCGTATCCGATGCCGCCGATCAGCACCAAAAGCACCAGAAGCGAACCGACCGCCCCGGGCTCCACCCGCGCAAACAGGCTTTCGGTCTGCGGCACAAAACTTGCATTGGGATCACCAAGCGGGTCGCGGTCCGCGCTGCGCGCACGTGCGGCCGAAATGCGCGCGGGCGACGCCGCCGCCGACATGCCATGCGCCATGGTGAAATTCGCCTCGCGGCAAAACTTCTCGAACGCCTCATCGGGGTTCATGCCCAGATAGCGCGCATAGCTGCGCACATATCCCGCAATGAAACCCTGCGTCTCGAAAGCCGAGACATCGCAGTTTTCAATCGCGGCGATATAAGTGGCCTTGATTTTCAGATCGCGCTGCACATCCAGCAGCGATTTGCCCAGCGTGGCACGCTCACCGCGCATCACGTCGCCCAGACGCAGATCAAAGTCGTCAAACCCCTTGGGTTTGTCGGCTTCTTCCGTCGAAGGTGTGCCCCTTCGTCCGATCATGCGTGCCTGTCCCCTGCCCGTCGATTTGCCAAGTTGCCCCTGTCCCCAGAGCCACTTGATTCCGGTCTATTAGGGAAACGGTAGCATAGTGCAACCCGGTTTGCATACGCAGAAGGGGTCAGGCAGATACCTCGGCGCGATTCAGCGCACATTGTCGCCAAAGCAGATCCATTGCGCTTACAAGTTGGTCGATTTCCGCCGCGCCATGAACCGGCGACGGTGTAAACCGCAGCCGCTCGGTGCCGCGCGGCACCGTCGGATAATTGATCGGCTGCACGTAAATCCCGTGCTCGTCCAGCAAAAGGTCCGACAGCATTTTGCAATGGATGGGGTTGCCCACGTGCACAGGCACAATATGCGACCCGTGATCGATGATCGGCAGCCCCAGCCCCTTGAGCCGCATCTTCAGGATGCGCGCCTGCGTCTGATGTGCAGACCGCAGCTCCGGGGCACCCTTAAGATGCCGCACGGATGCCGCCGCGCCCGCCGCAACGGCAGGCGGAAGCGAGGTGGTGAAGATGAAGCCCGGGGCATAACTCCGCACCGCATCGACCATCTTCGCAGTTGCAGCAATATAGCCGCCGAAAACCCCGTAAGCCTTGGCCAAAGTGCCGTTGATGATGTCGATCCGCCCCATCAATCCGTCCCGTTCAGCCACGCCGCCGCCCCGGGGGCCGTACATGCCCACGGCATGCACCTCGTCCAGATACGTCAGCGCGCCGAACTCTGCCGCCAGATCGCAGATCGCCGCGATGGGGCCGAAATCGCCGTCCATCGAATAGATCGATTCGAACGCGATCAGCTTCGGCGCCGCCGGATCATCCGCTGCCAGCAATTCCCGCAGATGGCCCACGTCATTGTGCCGGAAAACCCGCCGCGCGCCACCGTTGCGCCGGATCCCCTCGATCATCGAGGCGTGGTTCAGCGCATCCGAATAGATGATGAGACCCGGGAAAAGCTTCGGCAGCGTGCTCAGCGTCGCGTCATTGGCGATATAGGCAGAGGTGAAGATCAACGCCGCTTCCTTGCCGTGCAGATCGGCAAGCTCTGCCTCCAGCCGTTTGTGATAAACCGTCGTACCTGAAATATTCCGTGTGCCGCCAGACCCGGCACCCGTCGCCTCCAGCGCCTCGTGCATCGCGGCCAGAACGGCGGGATGCTGCCCCATTCCCAGATAATCGTTGCCGCACCACACCGTCACCGGCGTCTCGCACCCATCCGGGCGTCGCCACACCGCACGGGGGTACTGCCCCTTTTCGCGCACGATATCGATGAAGGTGCGATAGCGCCCCTCGTCGTGCAGGCGTTGCAGGGCGGTGTCGAGCGCGTGGGTATAGTTCATCGGTCTCTCCGTCACGCGGGGCCGCGCGGCCCCGTTCAGGGCCATGTTTCACCGGTCGCCGCAGCCCCGCGCTTTGATATGGATCAGACCGCGCCGATGCGAAGGGGCAAATTGACGCCCCCGGGCTGGTCAGAGCGGCGCCACCTCCAGCACCACCACGCAATCCGGCCCGCGCTTCTTTGCCGCCTCGCATTTGGCCAGCGCATCGGCGGAAGCCGATTCCGCATCGGGAAACTGCGCCACCGCAATCGCCGATGGCACCGGCGCACCATCGCGCACGAAGCCCTCTTTGGGGGCCATGGCAATCGCGCCAAAGCCGCCGCCCTCGGGCACCA
This sequence comes from Rhodobacterales bacterium, assembly GCA_038251625.1. GTDB lineage: Bacteria > Pseudomonadota > Alphaproteobacteria > Rhodobacterales > Rhodobacteraceae > JBBQXK01. Next base: position 14,202 of record JBBSBE010000021.1, on the reverse strand, counting down.
GCACGGCCAGCGCCTGCTCATTCGTCGCCATGATGCGCAAAAGCTGTGTCTCTTCCGGCGTCAGGAACGGAAAAAGCTTCAGCGTGATCTGGGCCTTTTCGGTCGTCGAGGTTTCCACCGGAACAACCACATCCTCGGCCAGCGCCGCCCACGCCACCATCACCATCGCCGCCGCAATCCATGCCTTGCGCATCTTGACCCTCCGTCGCTCCCCGCCTTTTAGCGCAAGCCCGCGCGGCTGGACAGGGGCGGCGGTCCTGCTAGGGTCGCGCCCGACATCACAGATCGGAGAATGCCATGGCCCTCGCCCCCGTCCTCACCCGCATAGACGAGGCTTTGCCGCAGGCGCTCGACCGCCTGATGGCGCTTCTGCGCATCCCTTCGATCTCCACCGATCCGGCCTACAAGGCCGATTGCGCCCGCGCCGCCGACTGGCTGGTGGCCGACCTGCAATCGCTGGGGTTCGAGGCTTCTGCCCGCCCCACCCCCGGCCATCCCATGGTCGTGGCCCATGGCGGGACCGGCGGCCCCCACCTTCTGTTCTACGGGCACTACGACGTGCAGCCCGTCGATCCCCTGTCGCTGTGGCACCGCGATCCCTTTGACCCGGCCATCGAGGACGGCCCCAAGGGCCGCCTGATCCGCGCGCGCGGCGCCTCGGACGACAAGGGCCAGCTGATGACCTTTCTCGAGGCTTTGCGCGCCTGGAAGGCCGAAAACGGCACCCTGCCCTGCCGCCTCACGATCTTTCTGGAGGGGGAAGAGGAATCGGGCTCGCCCTCGCTGATCCCCTTCCTGCAGGAAAACCGCGAAGAGCTGACCTGCGATATCGCCATGATCTGCGACACCGGGCTTTTCGAATCGACCGTGCCCGCCATCGTCACCATGCTGCGCGGCCTGCTGGGCGAGGAATTCACGATCCACGGCCCCTCCAAGGATCTGCACTCGGGCATGTACGGCGGCGCCGCGATCAACCCGATCCGCGTCCTGACCCGCATCCTTGGCGGATTGCACGACGCCGAGGGCCGCGTGCAGGTGCCCCATTTCTACGACGACGTGGACGAACTGCCCGAGGCTATTCGCGCCCAGTGGCAGAACCTCGCCTTCGATCACGCCAGCTTCCTTGGCGATGTGGGCCTGTCCGTGCCCGCGGGCGAACAGGACCGCACGCCGCTGGAAATGATCTGGTCCCGCCCCACGGCGGAAATCAATGGAATCTGGGGCGGCTATACCGGCGACGGCTTCAAGACCGTCCTGCCGTCGCAGGCGCATGCCAAGGTCAGCTTCCGCCTTGTCTCGCGGCAGGATCCGCAAAAACTGCGTGGCCATTTCCGGCAATGGGTCGAGGCGCAGCTTCCCGCCGACTGCACCATCGACTGGCACAGCCACGGCGCCAGCCCCGCAGGCACGATGGAAATCAACCATCCCGCGTTCGAGGCGACGCGCGCCGCCCTGACCGATGAATGGGGCCGCGCGGCGGCCTATGTGGGCTGCGGCGGCTCGATCCCCATCGCGGGCTATTTCAAGACCCATCTCGGGATGGACGCGATGCTGGTTGGGTTCGGCCGCGACGATGACCAGATCCACAGCCCCAACGAAAAATACGACGTGGAAAGCTTCCACAAGGGCATCCGCAGCTGGGCACGGATTCTGGACCGGCTGGCACGTTGATCACGCGGGGTGCCGGGGCCTGCTTCCGCACCCGCCCCCGCACACTTCAGGGAAAGAGGGGAAAAAGGCCATGACCAGCCTTGTCCGCGATCTGGCGCCACAGGACGAAGCCGCATGGCGCACGCTCTGGTCCGACTATCTGGCCTTTTATGACGTGTCCCTGCCCGCTTCGGTCACCGCCCGCACCTGGGCCCGCCTCAACGATCCCCTGTCGCCCCTCGGCGGGCGCGTTGCTGTGGTGGATGGTCGGGTGCTTGGCTTTGCGCTGCACCATCACCACCTCTCGACATGGGCCGAAGGGGCGGATGGCTATCTGGAAGATCTCTTTGTCTCGTCCGATGCGCGCGGCCTCGGCCTTGGCCGGATGCTGCTCGACGATCTGGTGTCGCTGGCGCGGGCGCGCGGCTGGTCGCGCCTTTACTGGATGACGGACGAGGGCAACACGCGCGCCCGCACCCTTTACGACAGCTACACCCCCTCGGACGGCCACGTGCGATACCGCCTGCAGTTCGAAGCAGACCAATGAAAACGGGGGCCCGAAGGCCCCCGTTCGTTCCGGTTGCAGTCCGGGGTCAGCCGGCCGGCGTCACCTTGGTCGCCACATGCTCCTTGCCCTGCATGTCCCAGGCCACGGTCACCTTCTCGCCAGCCTTCAGCGCGCCTGCCTTGAACCCGGCGGGCAGCTTGTAGGTGGTGCCGTCCTGAAGGGTCAGCGACATCGCCTTGGCGTCGATCATCTTGATCGTGCCCACGGTCGATGTGCTGGCCGCCATCGCGGCCGAACCGACCGCCAGTGAACCGACAAGGAGGAGGGAAGAAAGAATTTTGCCACGCATCTGCGCAACTCCGATTTGGCCCCCCCGGCGCATGTCTTTTGCTGCGCCCGGTGGGCCTGATCTGCACGGTCATCTTGGCTTGTCGCGTCGGCGGCGTCTGATCCGCCCGGCAGGTCCTGACCGTGCAAGCGGTGGTCTACGCCGCAGCGCATCGCCGCGCCATCCCCGTTACAGCCGCAGCACCGCGACGTGAAAATCCGCGATCCGGCGCGAGCGTTGCGTTCATCTGGGGGGCAGCGCGCGGTCTGTCGGTACAGATGCCATACGCAGGCCGTACGGGCGCGGGACGCGTACCAGACGCACGGATTTTCGTAATTTCAACGCGTTAACCTATGATTCGGCGAAGATCGGGGGATGATGGTGGCACCGGCGCCGGTGCTTGACCCCGCAACACGATGCACGGCACCACACCACTCAGAAAAATGAAAACTAAGCCGCGCAAAAGCGCAGCAAAATGATGGGGAAAGGTGGCGCGGTGGACGGGGCTCGAACCCGCGACCCCCGGCGTGACAGGCCGGTACTCTAACCAACTGAGCTACCACCGCGCATTTCCCATCGGGCCCGAAGGCCACAACGTGAGGGGCGTTCTATGGCGCACCGAAGATGCCGTCAAGCCGGAACACAGCATTTTTGCAGCCCGCCTGACAGGGGCCGTGCAGCCCCTTCCAAGCCTCTGAAAACCAAGAATTATGCGCGCACGGGGTCCAGCGTGACCGACCAAAGCTCGGTGTCGGCGGCATCCATCAGGCGCACCGTCATCTGCCCGGTGGCCGCCGCGATATCGACTTTGCCGAAGAACTGATACCCGTCCGAGGGCGGAAGGTTTGCCTGCCCCTCGGGCGGCGCCTTCACGAAACGCACCTCCGGCCCGAACGTGTTGTCCAGCGGGTTCGGCCCGAACGTGCCTGCGTGCAAGGGACCAGAGACGAATTCCCAGAACGGCTCGAAATCCTGAAACTGCGCGCGGTCGGGCGAATAGTGGTGCGCGGCGGTATAGTGGACGTCAGCAGTCAGCCAAAGTGTATTATTTACAGAGGCATGCTTGATAAAGCTCAGAAGCTCCGCGATGTCGTTCTCGCGCCCCAGAACCGGCCCGTCGCCCTGCGACACAGCCTCGAACGCGGTATCGCCATCCTTCACCACCAGCCCGATCGGCATGTCCGAGGCGATAACCTTCCACGTCGCCTTCGATGCCGCCAGTTCAGCCTTGATCCACGCCTTCTGCGCGGCCCCAAGGAACGGGACAGGCGCGGTTTCGCCGTTTGCGGTGTTGTCGTCGCGGTAGGTGCGCATGTCGATGAAGAACACGTCCAGAAGCGGGCCATAGGCCACCTTGCGATAGACACGGTAAGGCTCGGAAAGGTTTGATCGGATGGGATAAACCTCGTGGAAGGCACGCATCGCGCGGCCCGAAAGCTGCGCCATCGACTTGACGGCGTAGCGCTCGTCTGCAGCCAGAATCTCGTCCGGGTACCAGTTGTTGGTCACCTCGTGGTCATCCCACTGCACCAGCATCGGCACGGCCGCATTCATCGCCAGCACATGCGCGTCGCGCTTGTTGTAAAGGTGCTGGCCGCGGAATTCGTCCAACGTCTCGGCGACCTTGGCCTTGGTCGGATCCATCAGGTTCTTCCATTGCGTGCCATCCGCCAGATCCACGGTTTCCTTCAACGGGCCGTCGGCGTAGACGGTATCGCCCGAATGGATGAAAAAGTCGGGGCTGTGCTTCAGCATCGTGCCGTAAATGCTCATTCCGCCACGGGATTCGTCGATCCCCCAGCCCTGGCCGGCCGTATCGCCGGACCACACGAAGCTGACGTCGCGCAGGCTGCCCGGGGCCGTGCGGAAGCGCCCGGTCAGGGGTTCGGACGTGGCGTTCTGGTCAGCCAGATCTACCATGGTGACACGGTAGAAAATCTCCTGATCCGACGGCAGCCCGTCCAGCAACAGCTTGCCCATATAGTCGGTCGGCTCACCCACCGGCAGCCCGGGAACGGCCCGCGCATCGGCAAAGCTTTCGGTCGTGGCCCATTCCACCATCATCCGCGCTTCGCGATCCGCGCGCGCCCAGATGACGCCTCCATCATAGGAAATATCGCCCGACTGCACGCCATGCGTGATCAAGGGGCGCGCTTGCGCGCGGGAATACGACGGCAACGCCAACGAACTGGCAAAGGCCGACGTGGCCAGAAGCGCGTTGCGGCGGGTCATGCGGATGGATGGCATCGGATTATCCCCTTGATGGATGCGATGCCGCAGCGTCACCCTGCAACGTGTCAGTCGCGTTGCACGATGCTGACCGCCCGATGAACCTTCAGTGACGGCCGTTTTCCGCCTCTTACTTCTCTGGCGCCGGTATCCATTCGGCATCGTCATCGGGCGGCAGCCGGAACCGCCCATGGGCCCAGTCGCCCGCCCGCCAGGCTTCCTTTGCAGCGTCGATCCGCTCTTTCGAGGATGCCACGAAATTCCACCAGATATGGCGTGGACCGTCCATCGTTGCCCCACCCAGCAGCATCACGCGCGCGCCCTCGGGCCCCGCCTTCAGGCTGATCCGGTCGCCCGGGCGGAACACCAGCATCTGCCCGGTGGGAAACGTTTGGCCTGCCACCGTCACTTCGCCCCGCAGTACATAGGCCCCGCGATCCTCCTGATCGTCGGGCAACGGGATCGCGGCGCCGGGGGCCAGTATCGCATCGGCATAGAAAACCTCTACCGGCAGCGTGACCGGCGCCTCTTCACCCCAGGCACGCCCGAGGATCAGGCGCACCTCTTTCCCCTCGCCCGAAAGTTCGGGCAGGTCGGCCTTGGCGGCATGGATGAACGCCGCCGGATCATCTTCGTTGGCCTTTGGCAGCGCAAGCCATGTTTGCAACCCGAACAAGGACATGGGCGCCGTTCTTGCAGTGCCGTCAGTACGTTCCGAATGCGTGATGCCGTGCCCCGCCAGCATCCAGTTCACCGCCCCCGGCTCGATCCACTGATCGGTGCCAAGGCTGTCGCGGTGATGGATGCGGCCCTTCATCAGATAGGTGACGGTGCCAAGCCCGATATGGGGATGCGGGCGCACGTCGATGCCCTGCCCGGTCAGAAACTCTGCGGGGCCCATCTGATCGAAAAAGATGAAGGGCCCCACCATCTGCCGCTTGGCCGAGGGCAGCGCGCGCCGAACCTCAAAGCCGCCCAGATCGCGGGCCCGGGGTACGATGACGGTCTCTATCGCATCGACGGCATCGCCAATCGGGATATCGGGGTCAAGCGCGGGGTTCCAGCTCATCGGTTCCTCCTGTCGTTTTGCTGACACTAGGCGCGCACGGGTCGGCTGTCATCCCTGTCGCCTGTGCGCCGGGGCACAGCGTCAGAGCGGCCACACAACCAACAGCAAGGGCAGGCTGACCCCCACCACCAGAACCTCCATCGGCAGGCCGAGCCGCCAGTAATCGCTGAACGCAAAGCCGCCGGGGCCAAGGATCAACGTGTTGTTCTGGTGCCCTATGGGCGTCAGGAACGCGCAGGACGCCCCGATGGCCACCGCCATCAGAAAGCTGTCGGGGCTGACGCCAAGCGTTGCCGCGATTCCCAGCGCGATGGGGCACATCACCGCCGCAGTCGCCGCGTTGTTCATCACGTCCGACAGGGTCATCGTGACCACCAGCACCAGTGCAAGCGCGCCTATGGCACTGCCCCCCGTCAGCGTATCGACCAGGAACCGGGCCAGCAATTCCGCCGCCCCCGTCGTCTCCATCGCGCCCGCCACCGGGATCAAGGCCGCCAGAAGCACGATTATTGGCCAGTCTATCGCGTTGTAAAGGTTACGCAAAGGTACGGTCTGCGCCAGCATCGTCGCCAGCACCCCCAGCGCGAAGGCCACAGCGGCGGGCAAAAGCCCGAAAGCCGCCAGCCCCACCGACCCGGCCATGATCGCCACCGACAGCGCCGCCATCTTGCGGTCGCGCAGGCCGATTTCACGCTCGGCCAAGGGCACCGCGCCCATGTCGGAGGCGAAATCGCTCAACGTCTCCAAGGGCCCCTGCATCAGGATCAGATCGCCCGACCGGATGCGCAGCGTCCGCAGCCGCGCCCGGCTGCGCCGCCCCTCGCGCGAGACGGCCACAAGGTTCACGCCATGCCGCGACCGCAGGCGCAGATCGCGCGCCGACCGCCCTTCGAGGGGCGATCCGGGGCGCACCACGTATTCGCGCAGCATCGCCTCCTCTTTCGGCGCCTTCTCATCTGCCGCCTCAAGGACCAGCCCCAGCCGCGCCAGCGCTTCGCCCAGATCGGCCGCCGCCGCCTCCAACACCAGCACATCGCCCGCCTGCACCCTGCGGCTGCCGCGCGGCGCGTCAAGGCGAACCGTGCCCCGGATCAACGCCAGCACCTGCGCATCCGCGGCTTCCAGCACCGTCTCGATCTCGCGCAGCGTCTGGTCCACCGCCTTGGCCCCCTCGGGCACCCGCGCCTCGGTCATGTAGGCGCCGGTTTCGAACTCATCCCCCGATGCCGCTTTGCGCGCAGGCACCAGCCGCCAGCCGATGGTGCAGATAAGCGCGAGGCCCGCCAAGGCGACGGCAAGTCCCACCGGCGTGAAGGCGAACATGCCGAATGCGCCAAGCCCTGCCTCTGCCCGGAAGCCAGATACGATGAGGTTCGGCGGCGTGCCCACAAGCGTGGTCATGCCACCTAGGATGGTGGAAAACGCCAGCGGCATCAGCACCTGCCCCGGCGCAAGGTCCAGCCGCCCGGCAAGCTGCACCGCGACGGGCATCAAAAGCGCCATCGCGCCCACGTTGTTCATGAAGCCCGACAGTGCCGCCCCAAGCCCGCAAAGCGCAAGAAGGCTGACCATCCGCCCGGCCCCGCGCGGAATCACGTATCCGGCCATCAGGTCAACCGCGCCCGAATTCTGCAGCCCACGGCTGAGGATAAGGACGGACGCAACGGTGATGACAGCCGGGTGCGCAAAGCCCTGAAAGGCCGCGGCCCCCGGCACCACACCCGCAATCACGGCAGCCAGAAGTGCGGCCAGCGCCACCACGTCATGCCGAAACCGCCCCCACAGGAACAGACCCACGGTCGCGGCCAGAATGGCCAGAATACTGATCTGCGCTTCGGTCATTACGCCCCTTCACAACGGCCCATCGGGCGAATGGTGGGTGATGAGAGACTCGAACTCCCGACATCCTCGGTGTAAACGAGGCGCTCTACCAACTGAGCTAATCACCCGGGCCGTCCCCGGATAGCCGATGTGCGGCGCCCGGGCAAGCGGTGCGGATTGCGCCAGCCTCAACGGGGCGATAGCGTGCCGCCGACGCAGGAGGGAACATGCAGGTTCTGGTGATCGGTGCAGGCTCGATCGGGCGGCGCCACGCGCAGAACCTGCGCGATCTTGGCGCGGGTGTGGTGCTTTTGCCCTGGCGCGAGACGTCGGTCGAGGATGTGGCGGCGCGGCTTGCCACGGGTGGCTTCGGGGCGGCTGTCATCGCCACGGCGACCGATATCCGGCTGCCGCTGATCGTGGTTTCTGCGCAGGCCAATGTGCCGTTTTATTGCGAAAAACCGTTGGCCTACCGGTTGTCCGACCTTGACGCCATTGCCGCCGCGGCAGCCCCCGTGGCCGCCCGTTCGATGGTGGGTTTCATGATGCGATATCACGTGGCCTTCCGCGTCTTGGCGGCAAGCGACCTGTCCGATGTGTTCCGTTTCGCCTTCACCATCGGGCATGACGTCACGCAATGGCGCGCGAACTGGCGCTTTTCCGAAAGCTATGCGGCACGGGCCGAAGGCGGCGGTGTGCTGCTCGACCTGTGCCACGAGATCGACATGGCCGCATGCCTTTTCCCTGGCCTCGCTTTGCGCGCGGTCGAAAGCCTGGGCCATCCCGGCTATCCCCGTGTCGATATGGCCAGCCTGCTGACCTTGGCCACACCGACCGGTGCGGTGGGCACGGTGGCGATGGATTACCTTTGCCCCCGGCTTGTGCGCCACACGCGGCTTGACGGCATCAATGCAAGCCACGATTACGATTACGCAGCCGCACGTTATGAGACGATCCTCATGTCCGGCCCCAAGGTCGCCCTGCATCCGCAAGACCGCAATGGGATGTTCATGGAAGCGATGCGTGATTTTCTGGCGCTGGCTGGCGGGCGCGCGCCGTCGGACAACCCGCACCTGCCCCGGTTCGACCGCGTGCAAGACAGTTGTCGCCTGATCGCCAGCGCCTGGGAGGCGCGGCATTTCGGCGGCGCGATCCGGAAGGACATTCCATGATCCTGGGCCATATCGGTGCGCGCAAAGGCTCCAAAGGGGTGCCGGGCAAGAACTTTCGCCCTCTCGCTGGCAAACCCTTGATCGACTGGTCGCTGGATCAGCTTTTTGCGCATCCGCTGGTCGATGCGGTCGTCGTCTCTACCGATGACGAGGCGATCTATGCGCATGCAGTTTCGCGCGGCGCGCTGCCGATCGGCACAAGGCCCGCGCATCTGGCCACCGATACGGCGGGAAAATGGGGCGTCTGGCAGCATGCGCTGGCGGTGTCAGAGCCGCTTCTGGACGCACCCGTCACCGCGTTTCTGGATCTCGACTGCACCTCGCCGCTTCGCCTTTCCGCCGATATCGACGGCGCGCTGGCGCTTTTTGCCAGCGACGCGCCCGATATGGTGATGTCGTGCTGCGAGGCGCGAAAGAACCCCTATTTCAATCTGGTAGAGCCTGATGCGACGGGCGCGCTGCACGTCTCCAAACCCCTGCCGGGTGGCGTGGTTGCGCGCCAGCAGGCGCCCGTTGTGTATGAACATGCGGCGTCCACCTACGTTGTCGCCCCCGCCTACCTGCGCGCCTCGACCAGCCTTTGGGGCGGACGCGTGATCCCCTTCCTCATGCCGCCCGAGCGCTGTGTGGATATCGACACCCCCTTCGACTTCGACATGGTCGAATGGCTGATGACAAGGACCACCCCATGACCGATCTTTCCGCCCGCACGATCTTCATTACCGGCTCTGGCGGTGTGCTTGGTCGCACCTATGTGCGCCGGATGCTGGCCGGGGGCGCGCGGGTGATCGCGTCCGACCTGCCGGGCGCCCGTGCCGATGCGCTGGTCGAGGCGCATGGCGATCACCCGAACTTCCGCTTCCATCCCCTTGATGTGGCGGACGAAACACAGGTGACAGAGATCTTTGCACGCGTCATGGCCGAAGGATGGCAGCCGAACGTCGTGCTGAACAACGCGGCCATCACGGGCGAGTTGCTGATGGGCGCGGGCAAGCCCTTCCCCGATTTCGCCAATACGAGCGTGGAGGATTGGGAACGCACCCTGCGCACGAACCTGACCGGCGCTTTCATGGTGGCCCGTCAGATGGACCGCGATATCGTGGGGCATTATCCCTGCACACTGATCAACGTGGCCTCGATGTATGCCCTCAACGGCCCCCATCACGCGATCTATGAAGGCATGCCGTTCCGGTCTTTCAGCGCCTATTCGACCACCAAGGCGGGCATTCACGGGCTGACCTTGTGGCTGGCCGGTTATTGGGCGCCACGGAAGGCCACGGTCAACACCATCGCACCCGGTGCCGTGTTCAATGGCCATTCGGAGGAGTTTCAGCGCCGGGTGGGCGAGTTGATCATGCAAGGCCGCATGGCGCAGCCGGACGAGATTGCCGATGCGATGCTCTTTCTCTGCAGCCCGCAGGCAGGCTACATGACAGGGCAGTTCATCAATGTGGATGGCGGCTTCAGCGGCTGGTAGCGGCGTCAAGTGCGGCCAGGGTGCGCATTGCGGCGCCGGAATGAGCGGCGACAAAGGCGGCAATCCGGGCGGGATCGACCGGGGCGGGAACGGCCAATGCCGCGGCGAGCGCCTCTGCGTCCGGCACCGAACGGGCCAGTCCTGCCTCCTCTGCCTCGCGGAACGGATATTCGATGGGCCATGTAACGGGTCCCGTCAGCACCGGTTTGCCCATCGCCAGCGCCTCGATGATATTGTGCGCGCCCTTGGGGGTGAAGCCGCCACCCACCACCACACGGTCGGCCATGGCGAGATAAGCCACCATCTCGCCCAGAGAATCGCCAAGAAGCACATCCACCAAAGCCCCTGATGGCGCGGCGAAATCCCGCCCAAGATCTGAGCGGCGCAAGATGCGCAGCCCTGCGGTGCCAAGCGCGGCGGCCACCTCGTCGAACCGCTCGGGTCGGCGCGGGACATAGACGATCAGCGGCGGGTTGGGGCCAAGGGTCGCGATGGCGGCAAGGTAGATCGGATCCTCACCCTCCACCGCGCTCGCGATTGTAACAACCGGGCGCCCCCTTGCCAGCGCAGTGCGCACCGCCAACCCTGCGGCGACAAGTGCCTGCGGGATCGGCTGGTCAAACCGCGTCTCGCCCGTCACCACCACGCCCCGAAGGCCCGTGGCGCGGAACCGTTCGGCCTGCAGATCGGATTTCACGAAAGCGCCCGCGTAGTGGCGCATCAGGTCAGATCTCCAGCGGCGGGCGGTGCGGTCACGCGCAAAGCTGGCGGCCGGATATTGTGCGTTGCAGGGAAAAAGCGGCACCCGGGCCGCTTCGGCGGCAAGGATCATGCGCGGCCAGTGCTCGACCTCCATCACCAGACCGGCGCGCGGGTGGAAAGACGCGAAGAACCGCCGATAAGCCCATGCAAATTCGAAGGGAAGCCAGACTGCCGCCACTTGCCCCGCCGCGATCTCGGGCGCAAAAAGCCGCTTGGTTTCCTGACGTCCTGCGGGGGTCAGGTGCGTCACCACAACCCGATCGCCCCGGTCCAGCAGCGCGCGCAGGAAGGACACGGCGGAACGCACCTCTCCCAGGCTGACCGCATGCACCCAGACCGCGCCATCCATGCGTTGGGCGTAGCGCCCGAACCGCTCGCCCAGATGCGCGCGGTAGCCGGGGTCGCGCCGCCCGCGCAACCAGAGGTAGACCAGTACGGCGGGCAGGCCCACCGCCCAGAGCACGGTATAAAGCGGCAGGAAAACGCGCAGGCTCATGTTCGCACCATGGCCAGAAGCCGGGTGGACAGCGCCTCAATCCCGACCATCCCGGTCTTTGCCAGCGCGTGCCCGTGCGCGGCGATGGCGGGCAGATCGGGGCGGGAAAGCGCCGCTGCAAGCGCGGTCGCGTCTGGCACAGAGACGGCAGCATTCGCGTCGTGGAACGCCTTGTAATCGGACGCGAAATTCTGCACCACCGGCCCGTGCAACACCGCGCAGCCCAGCCGTGCAGCCTCCCACGGATTGTGCCCGCCGATGCCGAACCCGCCGCCCACCAGCGCCACAGGCGCAAGACGGTACCAAAGGCCAAGCTCTCCGAACGTGTCGGCGAGGTAGACACCATTGCCCGGTGCCTCGCCCCCGCTGCGCCGGGCGACCGGCAGGCCACCGAACTCGACCTCACGGGACGGATCGCGCGGGGCAAGGATCAAAAGGCTGTCGGGCGCTGCGGCCATCCGCAACCGGTGTGCGGCTACCGCCACCGCTTCGTCGCCGGGGTGGGTGGATGTGGCGGCCCAGACGGGGCGCCCCGCCAGCGCGGCGCGCAGCCGCGCAAGCTCAGCCTCATCGCAGGCCAGGGGCGGAGCGGCGGCCTTGAGCGACCCCGTCACAGCAACCTCGCGCCCGCCTAGCTGCGCCAGATGCGCGGCCGACGTGGCATCCTGCGCCGAAAGATAGCCGAATGCGCCAAGCAGATCAGCGTAAAGCCCCATCGCGCGCTGGCGGCGGGCAAACGCACCATCGTTCATCCGCGCGTTCACCAGCGCCAGCGGTATGCCCCGCGACGCACATGCCATCACCGCACCGGGCCAGAGATCCTGCTCGGCCCAGACCGAAAGGCCGGGGCGCCAATGATCCAGAAACCGTGCCAGATAGCGCGGCGCGTCTAGCGGCAGGAACTGGTGGATTGTGCGCGGCGGCAGGTTGGCGGCCAGAACCACGGCCGACGACCGGGCGCTGGACGTGACGAGGAAAGTCAGCGCCGCGTTCCCCGTCGCCAGGGCAGCAATGAGGCCCCGCAGCGCCATCACCTCGCCCACCCCGACGGCGTGCATCCACACGAGCGGCCCCTCGGGCCGCGCCGCCCCCGCTTCACCCAGCTTTTCACGCCAGCGCGCAGGGTCTTCGCGCCCGCGCGCCAGCCTGCGGCGCAGAACGAGCGGGGCGACCAGCGGCAGGGCGTGAGAAGCGGCGAGGTAAGCCGCCGTCTGCCAGCTTCGCCGATCAGCCAAGATCGCGAAACTCCTTTTGCAGCCCGCGCGCCCAGAATGCCGGATCGCGCAGCACCGACACGAACCGATCCGCCGCCCGCCCTTCGCCAAAGCCGGTATGGCGCGCATGTGCTCGGCCCCAGTCCTCGGAAAGGAAAGTCAGGATCGCCCCACGATCATCTGCCACGCAGGCACGGATAGAGGGAGCGTCCGAGCGGCGATTCTGCCGGGTGCCCACGTCAAGCGACGGCAGCCCCAGAAAGGGCGCCTCGCGCACACCGGCGCTGGAATTGCCAGCCATGCAGGCCGCATGCTTCATCAGTTCCGAAAAATGCGCAAAGCGCATCGATGGCAGTACCCGGAACCGGTCGGGCGGCAGTTGCGCCAAGACGGCAAAGATCGCCTCTGATCCCGGATCATTGTTTGGCGCGATCACCACGAAGGCGCGGCCCGAGGCCTCCAGCGCACCGAAGAACGCCTCTGCCTGCGCGCCCATCGTATCTGCCTCGGATGTGACGGGGTGCAGGACTGCGATCCCGTAATCTGCAAAACCGATGCCATAACGCGCCCGAACCTCGTCCAGCGTCACGCCGGAGGAATGCGCGTGAAAATCAAGTTCGGGCGAGCCGATGACATGGATCGCCTCCTCTGGTTCCCCCAGCGCCATCACCCGCCGCGCGGCCGCGTCAGAGGATACGAAATGCGCCGAGGCAAGCTTGGTGTTGCAGTGGCGGAACATCTCGTCGATCGTGCCCGACACCTCGCCCCCCTCGATATGGGCCGAGCGGATGTAGTTGGTGGCCGCCACCAGTGTGCAGGCCAGCGCCTCGACCCGGTCGCCGTGGGTGATGATGAGGTCGGGGCGGTGCTCTTTGACGTAGTCCGAAAAGCCCATCACCGTTTTCGCCAGCACGACATCCTGCGCATCGCCGGGCCTCTGGTTCAGGAATTCATGCACTGCAATGCCGGGGGTGCGATGCACCTCCATCTTGGTCAGACCGTAGCGATCCATCATGTGCATGCCCGTCACGAAGAACCCGACGCCAAACCCTGCATCGCGCGCGGCTGCGGCAAGCGGTTCGAGCTTGCCGAAATCGGCACGGGTACCGGTAACGAAGAGAAGGTGGCGGGTCATGAGGCAGCGGCCACCGTTTCGGGATGGGGGGCAGGCGTGTCGGCGGGTTTAAGATCGCAAACGCGCGCGCGCAAGCACCGACTGGATTTACCTTGTCCCCTTCTTTGCGTACAGCTTGCGGCGGAAGAAGAGACAACGGCAGGTTGCGCGGGGGACGAGTTGAAGCTGAAAAAGACGCTGCGGTCGATTTTCCGTCGCTCTGGCATGAAGGTGCCTGGCGCGCTGTTGGACAGTGACGCCCGCGCCATGCGCCGAATGGCGCAGCTTGTGAGCAAAGACGACATCGTGATCGACCTTGGCGCGCACGTGGGATTTGCGACCATCGAATTTGCCCACCGCGC
>JBBSBE010000020.1:0-41584 GCA_038251625.1 Rhodobacterales bacterium | reverse complement strand
GCAGGTACCTGCCGCGCGGCGCTTGAACGGGCCGGGATCACCGCCGCCGATGTGGCCGCCATCGGCATCACCAACCAGCGCGAAACGACCCTTGTCTGGGATACCGACAGCGGCAAGCCGATCCACAACGCCATCGTCTGGCAAGACCGCCGCACCGCCGATTTCTGCCGCTCCCTGCGCGAGGCGGGGCACGAGGCGATGATCACCGAACGCACGGGCCTGCTGCTCGATCCCTATTTCTCGGGCACCAAACTGAAGTGGCTGCTCGACCATGTGGAAGGCGCCCGCGCGCGCGCAAAGGCGGGCAAGCTGAAGTTCGGCACCGTCGACAGCTACCTCATCTGGAAGCTGACCGGCGGCGCCACCCACGCCACCGACGCCACGAATGCCGCCCGCACCCTGCTCTACGATATCCGCAAGGGCCGCTGGTCCGCCACGATCTGCGACCTTCTGGATATCCCGATGCAGATGCTGCCCGAGGTCCGCGACTGCGCCGCCGATTTCGGCACCACCCGGCCCGATCTCTTTGGCCGCGCGATCCCCATCCTTGGCGTCGCGGGCGACCAGCAGGCCGCCACCATCGGGCAGGCCTGCTTTTCGCCCGGCATGATGAAATCCACCTATGGCACCGGCTGCTTTGCGCTTCTCAACACCGGCGCCACCCCAGTCGCCTCGCAAAACCGCCTGCTCACCACCATCGCCTATCAATTCGACGGCAAGCCCACCTATGCGCTGGAAGGCTCCATCTTCATCGCAGGCGCGGTCGTGCAATGGCTGCGCGACGGGCTCAAGATCATCCGCGCGGCCAGCGAGACACAAGCGCTGGCCGAAAGCGCAGACCCCGCGCAGGACGTGGTTCTGGTGCCCGCTTTCGTGGGCCTTGGCGCGCCCTACTGGAACGCCGAATGTCGCGGCGCCGTCTATGGCCTCACCCGCAACTCGGGCCCGGCCGAACTGGCCAAGGCGGCGCTGCAAAGCGTGGGTTACCAGACGCGCGACCTTTTGGAAGCGATGCACGCCGACTGGGCCGCATCCGGCGCCGAGGGTGTGCTGCGCGTCGATGGCGGGATGAGCGCCAGCGATTGGGCCATGCAGCACCTGGCCGATATCATCGGCGCCCCCGTGGACCGCCCCGAAGTGCGTGAAACCACAGCACTTGGTGCTGCATGGCTGGCGGGCATGCGCGCGGGCGTCTATCCCGAACCTGCGGCCTTCGCCCGCGAATGGGCGCTGGAGCGGCGCTTTCAGCCCGCGATGGACGCCTCAACCCGCGACGCCGCCTATGCCCGCTGGAAGCGCGCCGTCGCAGCGACTTTGGCGGTCTAGGCGTGTTCGCCCCCTACGTCTTTCAATCGGCCACTCGTATCCGCTTCGGGCGCGGGGTGGCGGCCGAGGCTGCGGTGGCCATCGGGGGCCTCGGCGCGCGGGTACTGGTGGTGCATGGCCGCGACCGGGATCGTGCGGGTTGGCTCTTGCAGGCGCTGGCCGCAGCGGGCCTTGCGGTCGAAGGGATGCCTTGCGCGGGCGAGCCTGATCTCGACGCGCTGGAGGCAAGCCTTGCCATTGCACGCGCCTTCGCGCCGGATGTCGTGGTCGGCCTTGGCGGCGGTGCCGCGATGGACATGGCCAAGGCGCTTGCCGCGCTGACAGGCGCCCCGGGCGGCCCGATGGACCATCTGGAAGTTGTGGGAAGGGGGTTGCCCCTGTCGCACGCGCTTTTGCCCTTCGTGGCCATCCCCACCACGGCAGGCACCGGGTCCGAGGTGACGCGGAACGCGGTGATCGGGGTGCCCGCACGCGGCGTAAAGGTCAGCCTGCGGGATGACCGGATGCTGGCGCGGGTCGCCCTGGTCGACCCCGCCCTGACCGATGGCACACCTGCCCACGTGACGCTGGCATCCGGCCTCGATGCCGTGGTGCAGGTGATCGAGCCCTACGTTTCGGCGCGTGCGAACCCGATGACCGATGCGCTTTGCCTTGCCGCGATTCCGATGGGGCTGCAGGCACTCGCGCGCCTTTGCGCCGACCCCGGCGACCGGGCCGCCCGCGATGCGATGGCGCAGGTCAGCCTGTGGGGTGGCCTCGCGCTTGGCAATGCGGGGCTTGGGGCTGTGCACGGGCTGGCGGGGGTTCTCGGTGGTCGCACGGGCGCGGCACATGGCGCGCTCTGCGGTGCGCTGCTTGGCCCCGTCCTTGTGGCCAACCGTCAGGCCGCCGCCTCCGGATCGGTGGCCGCCGAACGGCTGGGCCATGTGGAGCGCCTGCTGCGGGAAGGCTGGGGCGTGGGGCCCGAAGGCGTGGCAGACTGGACCACGCAGCACGGCCTGCCGCGACTGCGCGACATGGGCGTATCAGCGGCGGATCTGCCCCCGATCATCGCGGGTGCGCAGGCGAGTTCGTCGATGAAGGGAAACCCCGTGGCGCTGACAGACGGCGCGCTGACCGCGCTGATGCAGGCCGCGCTGGCCTGATCACGCCGCGCTCAGGGCATCGTCGCGTTCGCCGGGGCGGGGATGATCGCGCCGGGGTGCCCGATCACCTCCACCGCCTGCGCATGGCCGCGCGCCATCGCGTCGGCTTCTGTCTCGCCCGACAGATGGGCCGCAAGGAAAGCCCCGTTGAAACTGTCCCCCGCCGCCGTCGTATCGACCACGCAGCTGGCAGGGGCAAAGACCTGCGCCGCCGCCTCGGGGTCCAGCGCCACCGGGCCCAGCGCGCCCCGCTTCAACGCCCCCTCGCGCAACCCGTAGCTGAAAAGACGCGCACGCGCGGCGGCCTCATCCGCATCACCAAAGAGCGCCATCTCGTCATCCAGCGACGGCAGCGCGATGGGCCGAAGCGCCCAGACTGCGGCCATTGCCGCGCGCGCGGTCGCGGCATCCTCCCACAGGCGCGGCCTGTAATTGCTGTCGAATGCCAACCGCCCCGGAAACGCCGCAAGCGCCGCAATCAGGCCTGCGCGCACATCCGGCGGCAGGATCGCCAGCGTGATGCCGGAAAGATAAAGCACGTCATAGCCGCCAAGCCGCCCGAACCCGTCGGCAAAGAGCGTCCGCGCCGCCGATGCTTCGCGCCAATAGGTAAAGGACCGCTCGCCCGCCGCATCGGTGGTGATGGCATAAACCCCCGGCAACCGGGTGGGATGGCGCACCAGATCGCCCGTGCCCACACCCTGCGCCGCTATATAGGCGGCCATCCGGTCTGACATCGGATCGCGCCCGATCACCGACAGGAACGCCACCTCATGCCCCGGGCCAAGGCCCCGCGCCAGATACACGGCGGTGTTGAACACGTCGCCCGAAAATCCGATCTGATCCCCCGGGCGATCCACCGCGAGTTCGATCATCGCCTCGCCGATGCAGCCGATCCGCATGGCACCCCCCGTCTTTCGCCACCCACCGCGAAGATGCGTCACAAAACTGTGCCGCAGCGTTCATCCCCGCGTCACGGCACACGACTACCCGCTGCCATGGGCGCACCGCTTGCAGCGCCGCTTCTTTCACACGAGGTCTGTCATGTCGATCACGCGTCGCTCTGTCCTGAAAATCTCTACCGCCGCCCTTGCCGCCCCGCTGGTTCTGCGCGCCACCGACGCGCTGGCATCGTCGGGTTCGGTCAAGGTTCTGGCCTGGCAGGATTATGTCCAGCCCAACATCGCCGAAAAGTTCGAGAAAGACACCGGCATCAAGCTTGAGCTGACCACCTTCGGCTCGAACGACGAAGCCGAGTCGACCATCCGCGCCAATGGCGGCAAGGGGTTCGACATCGTGTTCCCCTCGATCACCAACTCGGCCAGCTACATCGGCGATGACGGCGAAAGCTTCTTTGCCGAGGTGCCCGCCGCCGTGAACACCGGCGCCGTGATCCCCTCGTTCCTGCGCGACAGCGCGGCGCTCGGCGGCGTGTCGGGCGGCAAGCAGATCCTGCTGCCCTTCGACTGGGGCACCGAAGGCCTTACGCTGAACCGTGCCAAGATGCCGATCGCGGATGCCGACCTCAGCTACGGCGATCTCTTCCGCCCCGAGGCCAAAGGCGCCGCAGCGTTCCGCCAGAAGTCGGTCATCATGGGTGTGGGCCTCTACCTCGACGCCACCGGCGAGGTGCCCTCGAACCGCATGCTCGACGTCTACAAGTCGGAAGAAGACGCCCGCCGCGTCTGGGGGGAAGTGGCCAAGTACATCGTGGCGCACAAGGAAAACTACGGCGCCTTCTGGAACAACGCGACCGAAGCCACCTCGGCCTTCAAGGATGCCGGCTGCATGATCGGCCAGACCTGGGATACCACGGGCCTTCTGCTGAACCGCGAAAACGCCGATTTCGTGTACCGCGCACCAAAAGAAGGCATCATCACCTGGCTCGACAGCTTCGGGATGCTGAAAGCGGCCGAGAACCCCGAGCAGGCCGTTGCTTTCATGAACTTCATGCTGCAGCCCGAAGTGGGCGGCATGTTTGCCAACAACACCGGCTACAATTCCGCCGTGACCGGTGCGGCCGACTTCGCCAGCGACGACTTCAAGCGCCAGTTCAACGAGGTCTACACGGCCAGCGTTCTGGGCAACATGTGGTGGTGGCAGGCCGATACGCCGTTCTTCGCACCGATCCGGAACGAGATCGTGGAAGTGATCACCAACGCCTGATGCGCATCGGCCGGGGGGAGCGATCCCCCCGGACACCCCCCGAAAAAGGAGCCTGCCCCATGCGCGGCAAGGATGTCGTTCTCAGCCGTGTGGGCATCACCTATCCCAACGGCTTCACCGCCGTGCATCCGACCGACGTGACGGTGAAGGCGGGTGAGTTCTTTTCCATCCTCGGCCCCTCGGGCTGCGGCAAGACGACGATCCTGCGCGCCGTTTCGGGCTTTGTGCAGCCGACCGAGGGCCGCGTGCTGATCGGCGGCGAGGATCAGGCGGGCAAGCCCCCGAACCAGCGCCCCACCGCGCTTATCTTTCAGAACCTCGCCCTTTTCCCGCTTATGAGCGTGCGGGAAAACGTGGCCTTCGGCCTTGAAGCGCGCGGCATGCCCCGGCGGCAGCGCGAGGCACGGGCGGATGAGCTGCTGTCGCTCGTCGCCTTGGCCGATCAGGCCGCAAAGAAACCGACCGAGCTTTCGGGCGGCCAGCGCCAGCGCGTGGCCATCGCCCGCGCCTTGGCGGTAGAGCCTGCGGTCCTGCTGCTCGACGAACCGCTGTCCGCGCTCGATCTCAAGCTGCGTCAGCACATGCGGGCCGAACTGCGCGCGATCCAGCGCGAGGTCGGCGTGACCTTCATCTACATCACCCATGACCAGTCCGAGGCGCTGACCATGTCCGACCGGATCGCGGTGATGAACGCGGGACGGATCGAACAGGTGGGCACGGGGGACGAGGTCTATGCCAACCCAGCCTCGGCCTTTGCCGCCAGTTTCGTGGGCGAGGTCAACACTTTGCCGGGCAAAGTTGACGCGGTTGCCGATGGCCATGTGCGCGTGGCAACAGCGCTTGGGGGCCTCACCTGCCGCAATCCGCAATCGCTGGCGCCCGGCGCGGACTGCCTGCTTTTCGTCCGCCCCGAGGCGCTGCTGCCCGTGGTCGGCCCCGCCCCGAACCGGATCGAGACGCGCCTTCTGCGCCGCGATCTTGAAGGGCCGTTCGTCAGTTTGCACCTGCAAAGCGTGGCGGGCGGTGTACCCCTTGTGATGCAGCAACCCAATCGCGGGGGCATCGAGGCGCAGGACGGGATGATGGCCGTGGCCTTTGACCCTGCCGAGGCGCTGGCCCTGCCCCCCGGCGCGCTGGCGCGCACGGGCGTCGAGGAGGCGGCGTGAAAAGCCTCTTGCGCAGCTACGGGCGGGGGCTGACCGCGCTTTTCGTGGTGGCGGTGCTGGCTTGGGCGCTGGTGCTGATCCTTCTGCCCCAACTGACGATGCTGGAACGTGCGCTCGTCTCTCCCAAGCGCAGCCTGGATAGCTCGCTCGCCCTGACCCTGCGGCGCGATGCAGCCACCTGCATCAACGTCCTGCAAGGCTATCTCGACCCCGCACCAGAGGCGGCGCCCCAAACGCTGGCCGTGCCGTCACCGGGGGGCATGGCCGTGCCATCCATGGGCGGGATGGCCGTGCCCTCTATGGGCGGGGCAACCGCAACGGGCGCGCTTCGCCCCTACATCCTGCAATGCGACCGCGCCGATACGCACAAGCGGCTGGTCAGCGACCCCGAGCGAACCCTTTACCTGGACGAGGTTTTCAGTCTGCCGCGCCTCGCTGTCCGCGAGACCGACCCGATCCCGAAACAGATCGAAACCGCTGCCCAACTGCAAACCATCGGCGCCGACCTCTACACCCGCCTTCTGGCGGAAGAGGCGACACGCTCGCCCTACACGCTGGCCAATTTCGGCACCCTGCTGGCCCCCCGCCTGATCCCCATCCCCGAGGATCGGCGCGCAGCGGAAGCCGCCAGCATCGAAAACCGCCTCTACACCCTTGTGGGCGCCCGCTATCAGGCGGACGGGCAGATCTACGAACGGATCGGTCTTACGATCCTGCTGCGCACGCTGGCGTTTGCGGTGGCGGTCACGGTGCTGGCGTTGTTCGTCTGCTACCCCATCGCCTACCGTGTGGCGCTGGCCTCGCGCCCCGAACAGGTGGTCTGGCTGATGCTGGGCCTGATCATCCCCTACGCAATCGTGGAACTGATGCGGATCTATGCCTGGACCACGATCATCGACAACCAGGGCGTCATCAATTCCATCCTGATCTGGCTCGGCGCCATCACCGAACCGATCCCCTTCAACCGCTACCCCGCCACAGTTTTCGCCGTGATCGCCTATACTTACGTGCTCTTCATGGTCTTCCCCATGCTCAATGTCATGTCCACGCTCGACCGTAACCAGATCGAGGCCGCGCGCGACCTTGGCGCGCGCACCTGGCGCGTGCACACCCGGATCGTGATCCCCCACGCCAAGCCCGGCATCGCCGTCGGCTGCATCGCCACCTTCATGCTGGCGGCGGGCGCCTTCTCGGTGCCCCGCATCATCAGCCGGGGGCTGCAATCGGAATGGTTCAGCCAGACGATCTACAACAAGTTCTTCGAGTCCGAGAACTCGAACGCGGGGGCCGCCTATTCGCTGGCCTACACGTTCATCTGCTTCGGCATCGTCGCGGCCTTCATGTATGCCACCCGCACGCGGCTCAAGGATTTCGCACAGGTGAACCGATGACCGGCGCGCGGCTTCTGTCGGCCTATACATGGCTTTTCCTTGCCGTGATGTTCGCGCCGCTTCTGCTGATGATCGTGGCGTCGTTCAACGATATCTCGCCCCCCTCGGTCACCCAGTGGGAGGGGTTCACCGGCAAATGGTACGCCTTCTTCTGGATGCCGGTGGAAGAGTTGCGCGCCGACCCGGTGCTGCGCGCGCTCGACCGGGGGCGCTTTGTCGCCTGTTTCGGCAATTCGCTGACGGTCGCTGCCGTGGTCGTACCGCTGGCACTGCTTCTGGGGCTTGCGGGTGCTGTGATGCTGACGCGCTGGCAGGCCCGCGCAAACGGGCTTCTGTGGTGGGTGCTTCTGTCGCCCATGCTGGCGCCCGGGGTGGTCCTCGGGCTGTCGGCGCTGGTGTTCTGGGGGCGGCTTGGCGTCGATGCGGGGCTCTTCACCATCATGATGGCGCAGGTCACCTTCGTCGCGGGCTACCCGATGCTGATCCTGATGGCCCGCCTCCAACGCCAACCGGTGGAGCTTGAGGAAGCCGCGATGGACCTTGGCGCCTCGCCCTTCCGCATCTTCCGCCGCATCACTCTGCCGTTCCTCGCGCCTGCCCTCTTTTCGGCGGGCGTGATCGCGGCCCTTGCGTCGATGGAGAATTACAACACCACCATGTTCGCCAAGGGCGGCGCCTGCACCTTCGCCACCGAAATCGGCGCCATGGCGCGCAACCCTAACGGTCACCCGCCCGTCATAAACGCAGTCGGCACCGTCATCATCCTGCTGACGGTCGCATTCGCCGTGGCCCACGCCCTGTCGCAACGGCGCGAACGGGGCTAGGCTTGCGCGCATGATCATCGCGCGCTGCCATCCGGCCCTTGCCCCGCTGTTGCCGCCCCCTGTGCCCGCCGGACAGGCGCGGCCCGACTGGCTGGCCACCATGCCCTCCCGCGTGGAAAGCCCCACCCTTGGCGGGGTCGAGGTGCGCACGCTGAAGCACTGCCCCCCCTTCATTGACGCGCTTTCCCTGGGCATCATCATCCCCCTTGCGGCCGATCTGGTGGTGCAAGACGGCGTAATCACGTGGGATTGGTCGCCCCCGCCGACCGCAGACGCCCCGATCACCCGCGCGCCCGTGGGCCTGCACGTGCCCGAACAGGCCAGCGGGGCGCCTCTGCCCGTGCATGGCCGACTGATCGTGAAATTCACCAATTACTGGACGCTCGAAGCCCCCGAAGGCTGGGATCTTCTGTTCACCCACCCCCTCAACCGCGCCGATCTGCCGTTCCAGACCCTCTCGGGCGTCGTCGCCGCCGACCGCTTCAAGCTTGGCTATGTCCACTTTCCCGCCCTCTGGCGCGACCAAGGCTATTCCGGCCGCCTGCCCGCCGGCACACCCGTGGCGCAGGTGATCCCCGTGCCGCGCGCGGATCAAGGCTTGACCGTCACCACGCTCAACGATGCCGAAATTTCCGGCAGCCGCACCCTGGCCGAGGCTTTGCAGGCGCAGCCGGGGCATTACCGAAAACATTTCCGCCCCTGATCTTGCGTGGCGCCGCGCCTGCGTTACACTTTTGTGACGAAAGGGGGCATCATGCGAAAGATTATTATGGCCCTTCTGATCCTCCCTGCGCCCCTGGTCGCCGAGGTTCTGCCGCAAGACGCCAGCTACGCCGCGCGGCAGACTGCCTGTATGGCCTGGGTCGTGGGCGGCGCCTATCCCAGCGGTCTGGAAGAGGTGGCCTGCACAGCCGAATTCGGCCTGCCCTCGCCGTTCCTCTTCAAATGCGCTCTGGCACAGCACGCGGGCTATGCCTCGGGTGGCCAGCGCGAGGCTTGCGCGCTGTTCCTCGCCCGCGCCGCCGATGCCACGCGGCAAGGCTACGTGCGCCGCTAGATCCGCATCGGCAACCGCCCCCGCGCCACCCGGGTCAGCGCCTTCAGCGCCTCGGGCCGCCCCGCAGGGTCGGCCAGCAGGGCGGCAGGATCGGGCGCCTCGCCCAATTCGCAGGCCACCCGGTACGCGGCAGCGCGCGTGGCGCCCGTGTCCGGCAGATGCGCCAGCGCTGCCCGCGCGCCCGCCCAATCGCATAGCCGCAGCCGCAACGGCCAAAGCGCCGCCCACACGTCCCCATCGCCGGGGTCCAGCGCCGCCGCACGCGCATAGGCGGCTTCCGCCCCCGCCAGATCGTGCTGGCCCGTCAGCGCGCGCCCGATCTCGAACCATGCCGCCGCATGACCGGCATCGCGCGCCACCGCCCGGCGCAGCCAGTGCAACACCTGATCGACCTTTCCCTGCGCTTCCAGCACCTTGGCAAGGTTGTAAAACATCGGCGCAGGGGCATCCTTCCCCTGCACCGCCCGCCGCAACAGCCGCTCTGCCCCGGGCCAATCACCCTTGGCCAACAGCCCCGGCAGCGCATCAAGGCGCGTCACGGCCATCCTCAGCCCCGCGCGAACATCAGCGCGAACATCAGGCCCGGCGCCAGTTCCATCACCCCGCCCAGCAGCACCAGTCCCCGGCCCGTCACGGATCGGAACCGCCGCCAGAGCGCGATCAGAAAGACAAGGCAGATGCCCCATTCCAGCGCCCCCACGATCGGCCCGTGGTGGCGCGGGTCCCAATAGCTGAAGGGGCTGCGGAACACCCACTGCGTCGCAGGCCAGAAATGCATCCGCGCATCCTCGTTGTGCAGCGGAAGGTCGAACAGCAAATGCAAAAGGCCCGCCCCGGCAAAGGCCACACCCGGGCCCGACCGCAACGCCAGCGCGACCAAGAGCCCGAGCCCCCACAGGATGAACGAGTTGTCCACCGCAAAGACCGACTGCCATTCCGGCGAAAAGTAATACTCACCGAAGATCACGCGCGGCGGCATGCCCTTCATCATGGCCCAGCCCACCATTGCGTAAAGCGATACATCGGGCAGCAACGCCCCCGCCAGCGCCGCAGTGTTTACCCCGGGTCTGCCGGGGCGGGCAAAGGCCATTGCGCCAAAAATCAGATGTGCGGGCGTGTTCACCGGGCCGCCCGCCGCACGGTCAGTCGAGGTCGCGCGTCGTGAGGGCCCGATTGACCTCGGCCCGCACCAGCTTGCGGATATTGCGGGTGATACGCTCGCCCAAGGGGCCCTGCAATTCCTCGCGCAGCACGTCGCGCACCAGATCGCGCAGCATTGCCTCGTCGATCTGTGGCATCTCGGCGTCCAGATCGTCCATATCGGGGTCTGTCAGACTGTCATCGCCCCCAACCTGAAACGCAGCACCCGGCGGCACATCGACCGCATCATCCCAATCGACGGCCGCATCCGCCGCTTCCGTTTCTGCGATCTCGGCCAGCGCTGCGGCTTCCGCACGGTCCATCGCGGTGCGATGCACGAACGCGGCCTCGGCGTCGTCCGGGGCAGCGGCATCGGCCTCTTCAGCGGCGGGCGCGGCTTCCACCGCGTCGGCGCGGCCGTCCGCATCCTCTGGCTCGTCCCACGGATCGGGGGCAGACGGTGCGGCCGTGCGGGCACGGGTCGACGCAAAGGCAAGGCCCGTGATCGACGCATCGCCCGTCTCGGATTCCCACGTCTCGGGCAAGGCCTCGACCGCCGCACCGATCGTGGCCACCACCCCGTCCAGCCGCGCGGCAGGTTCGGGCGGGTCTGTGGGTCCGGGCCTGGCTGCAACCGGCTGACCCAGAACCAAAGGCCCCGGCCCCTCGCCCACCCGCAGCGCGGGCGTCAGCATCAGCTTGGCGGGTTCGGGTGAGGGTGCGGACGCGGACAGATCAAGACGCGCGTGCGGCTTCAAATCCTCTGTCACAAGCCTGCGGATCGACGACAGAACGTCTTCGATCTCACCCGAGGTCATGGTGTCCGACATACTGCCCCGCCCTGCCCTGGCGCTGTTATTGGCCAAAGTGTAGCCAAGCCCGCCGCATGGCACAAGAAGAGGTGCACACCAATCCTTAACGCAGCCTCAACGGCCGATCTTTTCCAGGATCCGGTCCAGCTTTTTGCCTTGGGCCGAGGTTGCCGGGGCGTTCTTGACCGCGTTGTAATAGGCCGCCGGATCGTAGGTCGGGATGCCAAGGCGCAGATGGTCCACCGTCAAAAGCCCCATCGCAGACAGCAACGAATAAACGCCCGTGGCACGGGTCGCCTCGGCGGATACGCGGTTGGTTCGTGCGGTCAGCAGGTTCTGCTCGGAATCCAGCACATCAAGCGTTGTGCGAGACCCCAGCCGCGCCTCTTCGCGCACCCCGTCAAAGGCGATCTGTGCCGCGCGGATCTGATCGTCCGACGATCTGACCGAAGCCGCCGCCACCGTCACATTGGCCCAGGCCTGCCCGACCGCCTGCGCAATCTCGGCGCTCGTCTGCAACAGGATCGCGCGCGATTGATCGCGCGACGCCAGCGATTGGCGGTAGAGCGCGGAAAGCTGCCCGCCCGCATACAGCGTCTGCGAGAAATTCAGCGATGCGCTCTTCGTCTCGTCGCCCTGATCGTCCACGCCCAGCGAAATGCCCGCTGTCACACTTGGGCCGATGCGCGCCTTCGACAGTGCCACGCCCAATTCGCTCACCGTCACCTGCCGCTGCGCCTGACGCACCGACGGATGTGTCCGGGCCGCGATCCCGCGCGCTTCGTCCAGATTGCGGGCCGTGGCAGGCGCGCGCGGCATCGGCGCAAGCGCACCGGGGTAGCGACCGACCGCCAGTTTGAAATCCTCGCGCGCGACCAGCAGATCGCCCTGCGCTGCAATCAGGTTCGACCGCGCCGCCGCAAGCGAGGCTTCGGCCTGCGCCACATCCGTCCGCGTCACGTCGCCCGCCTCGAACCGGTTGTTCGCGGCGCGCAGTTCCTCGCCGATCAGCCGTACGTTGGCCTCTCGCAGCCGCACGATATCCTGCGTCAATCGCACGTTCACATAGGCGCTGACCGCACGCAGCAGCACCTGCTGTTCAACGCTCACCAGCGCCTCGCGCGTGGCCAGCACGCTTTCCTTGGCGATCTCGATCCCCAGCCGGTTGCGCCCGTTGTCGAAAACCGTCAACTGCGCGGCAAGGCTCAACGAGGATTGCAACTGGTCAAGCCGCAGGTTGGAATAGGTGGCGTCGCCATCGAAGGTCAGCAACGGACGCAGGGCCGATATTGCCGTCGCCACATCCTCGTCCGCCGCCCGCAGCACCGCACGGTTCTGCTGCAACAGGTTCGAATTGCGGTAGGCCGCAATCAGCGTGTCGGCCAGCGTTTCCGCCGCCGCGCCCTGCCCCAGCGCCAGCACGATTGCCAGCCCCCCGACGGCCCGTTTCATCCAGTGAAGCATCGACTGTCCCTTCTCTGCGTCCCTCACAGCCGGAATGCGCGCTCGCGCGCGAACCCCGGCAGAACGGGGGCAGCCGCGTTGAAGGCAAAGCGCCACGTGACCTCGTCCCCGCGCTTCAACCCCAGCTTCGCCGTCCCAAGCCCGCCCGACATGTAGAGCGCGCCAATCCGTCCGCCATCCTTCAGTTGCGCCAGCACGGCGCCCGGCACCTCTTCCACGCCACCCTCGATCAGGATCGCGTCATAGGGCCCGTGCTTTCCGTCGCCTGTAGCCAGCGCCCCCGCGCTGACGGCGGCATTGTCCACCCCTTGCGCCGAAAGCGTGCGCTGCGCCTCGGACGCCATCGCCTCGTCTTCCTCGACAGCCACCACCGCTTCGGCCAGCCGTGCAATCACGGCGGTCGAATAGCCAAGCCCGCAGCCAAGATCGAGCACCAGATCGGTGCGCCGGATGTCCAGCGCCTCCAGAAACTTGGCCAGCGTGCGCGGCTCCAGCATCACACGGCCCGGCCCGATGGTCAGGTTTTCGCCCATGTAGGCCGCCTCGCGCCGCCCCTGCGGAACATAGACCTCGCGCGGGACGGCCAGCATGGCATCGATGATCGGAAATTTCGTCACATCCGACGGGCGGACCTGCGTATCCACCATCATCACGCGGCGGCGGGCATAATCGGCCATATCTGAACCCATCGGTCTGGTTTTCGTCCTGTCGTCTTGCCACAGAAAGGACAGGCCCGCAACAATACCTAGGGGGCAGATCTTGCTGATTTGTGACAGCGCGTCACTGGCCCGCCGGTGCCGCACCGCCGCCGCCAAAGCGCCGCCCGGCCCAGGCCTTGGCCTTTTCGCCCATCTGGCGGAACTTCTCGGACGCATTGGCGATGCGGGCCTCCCAGGCGGGATCGGGAACCTGCCCGGCCGTGACCTTGAAGAACACCTGCAAAAGGCACGCAATCGCGAAGGGTTCGATCAGCGCCGCCTTGACCGCCCAGGCAAAGACCAGCGCAAAGATCAGCCCCCCCGCCGACCACGCCCCCGGCATCAGGTACACCACGGCCGCCGCGGGGGCGAGCATCACAAGGAAAACCACGAAGGACAGCCCCCAGACGATCGCCGTCAGCCAGGCTGCGTTGATCATCATCGCTTTCGCGTTCTGCCCGTAAAGCACCAGCGCCTCTTGCGCCGATGTCCAGGGGTTGTCGCTTCTGGTGCGGATCGCATGGGCCAGGATCACCTCGTCCACCAGCCCCACGGCCAGGCGCAGATAGGCCCGCACCACCCCCATGATCCGGTCCAGCCCCGGAATCGGCAGGATCGACAGCAAGCCATGGATCAGCCCCGTCACCGCACCGACCACGCCCTTGATGACCTTGTCCAACGCGAACAGCGCCGACGCCTCGCCAAACCGCGCCTTGACCACCCCGCTGGCATAGTCGATCTGCCCGCGCCCGCCGGGAATGGTGCCGCCGTCCATCAGCTCGACCATCACCGCAATGTGACCGGCCTTGACGATGTAGAGGATGTAATCGCGCAGGAAAAAGATCACCCCCGCCGTCAGCCCGAACCCGCCAAAGGCGCCCCATGCGGTGGCCGACGTGCGAAACTCCTCATCCCCGATGTTGCCGATCCCCCAGCCCAACCCCGCGCCGGTGCCAGTCGCCAGAATCAGCGCAACCGTGATCCCGAAGTAGACGATCATCCGAAAGACGAGGAAAGGCGCCGTCCGCGCCATCAGGCCAAGCGCCTGTCCGATGCTGAAATCCCACATGTAACACTTCCTTTTGCCAATACGCCTCGCAGCATACCGACACGCGCGCTTGTCGCAACTCTTGCATGCGCGCCGCTCCGGACGCAGTGTCGCAGCCATGCAAGCGTCTGCCCCATGGCCCGCCGCGACCGGCGGCATTTCCTTCTGGTTTGCCGAAAGCGGCGGCGCCCCGGCACGTCGCCCGCCGCTCGCAGGCGATACGCGGGCCGATGTCTGCATCATCGGTGCGGGCTATACCGGCCTCTGGACGGCGCTGTCGCTCAAGGCGCTGCGCCCCGATCTCGACGTGCTGATCCTCGAGCGCGATTTCGCGGGCTTTGGCGCCTCGGGCCGCAACGGCGGCTGGCTGACGGGCGGCTTTGCGTGGAACCACAACCGCTATCTGACCAGCGGCACAGCCGATGGCGTCCGCGCCATGGTTGCGGCCATGGGTGGCACCGTCGATGCCGTGATCGGCTTTGCCGAGGCAGAAGGGATCGACGCCGATATTCACCGCACGGATGAACTCATGCTGGCCGTCACCCCGGCCCAGATGGTGCGCGCCCGCGCCGAGGTGGCGCATCGCACCGGCTGGGGCGAGGCGCGGGTGCGCCTGATCGAGCGCGCCGAGGCAGAGGCGCGCATCCGCCTGCCGGGGCTGCAGGGGGGCATGCTCGTGGGCGGTGTCGCCCGCATCCAGCCCGCCAAACTTGTGCGCGGCCTTGCCGCCGCCGCCGAAAGGCGCGGCGTGCGCATCGCCGAAGGCACGGCCGCCATTGGCCTCCGCCCGGGCCGTGTCGAAACCGCGCAAGGCACGGTGACGGCCCCGGTGATCCTGCGGGCGACCGAAGGCTTTACCGCTGGCCTGCCCGGCCACGAACGTGACTGGCTGCCGCTCAACTCGGCCCAGATCGTGACCGACCCGCTGCCCGCCGAAACTTGGGCTGAGATCGGCTGGGACGGCGCAGAAATCCTGGGCGATTTCGCGAATGCCTACTGCTACTGCCAGCGCACCCGCGAGGGGCGCATCGCGGTCGGCGCGCGCGGCATCCCCTACCGCTACGGCAGCCGCACCGACAATGCAGGCGGCCCGGATGACGAGACGATCCGCCGCCTGATCGCCATCCTGCACCGCCACTTTCCCGCCGCCGCGGGCGTGCCCATCGCGCACGCCTGGTGCGGCGTGCTGGCCGTGCCGCGCGACTGGTGCGCAACGGTGGGGTTCGATCCCGCCACGGGCATGGGCTGGGCGGGCGGCTATGTGGGCGTGGGCGTCTCCACGTCGAACCTTGCCGGGCGCACGCTCGCAGACCTCGCGCTCGGGCGCCAGACAGACCTCACGCGCCTGCCATGGGTCAATCACACCGTCCGCAAATGGGAACCCGAACCGCTTCGCTGGCTGGGCCTGCGCGGCATGTACGCGCTTTTGAACGCCGCCGACCGGGCCGAAGCCAAGGGCGGCACCACGCCCTCGCGCCTTGCGGCCTTGGGCAACTGGATCACGGGGCGCAACGGATGACCGGGGATATCACGTGTCCCTGCTGGCAAGGTAGGGTGGGTGCACCCACCCTACGCGCGACCAACCGGAGGATCCCATGCCCGACGCCCTGATCGTTGCCCACGGCTCGCCCTCCGATCCCGCGCCGCAGGAACACGCGATGATCTCGCTCGCCGCCGATGTGGCAGCACTTTTGCCCGATTGGCGCATCAGGGGCGCTACGCTCGCCGCAGAGGGGTCGCTGTCAAACGCCCTTGAGGACTTTGAACATCCACGCATTCTGCCCTTCTTCATGGCCGAAGGCTGGTTCACCCGGACCGAACTGCCCCGCCGCCTCGTGGCCCTCGGTGCCACCGGCATCCTGCGCTTGCCCGCCTTCGGCCACGCGCCGGAACTGCCCATCCTCTGCGCCCGCGCCGCGCTCGAGGGGATGGAGGCCGCAGATCTGGTTCCGCGCAAATCCACGCTTCTTCTCGCGGCGCACGGCAGCCAGGTCGCCCGCGCCTCGGCGGTGGGCGCAACCGCCATGGCCTCGCTTCTGGGCCGCCTTGGCCCCTTCGCGCAGGTGCTGACGGGGTTTGTCGAGGAAGCGCCCTTCCTCGATCAGGCCGCGCGCGGGTTGGGGCCCGCCGTCTGCCTGCCGTTCTTTGCCTTGCGCGCCAGCCACGTGGCCGAAGACGTGCCGCACGCGCTGAAGGCTGCGGGCTTTCGCGGCCCGCTTCTGCCCGCGATCGGCGAACGGCCCGAAGTGCCCGCGATCCTCGCCGCCGCACTGAAGCGCGCTGGCTGAAGGGTCTTGCACCCGGTCTTTGGCGGATCGGATGCACACCCGCCTTTGCGTGCATTTCCGAAATCGCGGTCCTGCCCGATCCTCTACGCCAGATCAGGCGAAAACGCCCTAGCCCTTCACCAGCGCCAGCCCTGGCGCACGCCCCATGGCGCGCGACGCCGCACGCGCGATATCCGCCGCCGTCAGCCCGGCTTCCACGTACATCGCGGCCGGTGACGCCTGATCGATGAACCGGTCGGGCAGCGTCAGCGTGCGCAGACGCGCACCCGCATCCATCAACCCCGCGTTCGACGCAAATTCCAGCACCTGCGCACCAAACCCGCCGCGCGCGCCCTGCTCGACCGTCAGCACCGCCGCGTGATGGTGGCAAAGCTGCGCGATCAGCCCCTCGTCCAGCGGCTTGGCAAACCGGGCATCCGCCAGCGTGACGCTGATCCCCGCCTCGGCAAGCATATCCGCCGCCAGCCTGCATTCCGAAAGATGCGCGCCAAAGCACAGGATCGCCACATCCGTGCCCTGCATCAGCACCCGGCCCTTGCCGATCTGGATCGGCGTGCCCCGCTCCGGCACCTCCACCCCCACCCCTTCGCCGCGTGGGTAGCGGAACGCGATGGGGCCTTCGTCATGCTGCGCGGCGGTCGCCACCATATGCACCAGTTCCGCCTCGTCGCCGGCGGCCATCACCACCATGCCGGGCAGCGCGCTCAGAAACCCGATGTCGAAGGCGCCTGCATGCGTGGCCCCGTCCTGGCCCACCAGCCCGGCCCGGTCTATGGCAAAGCGCACCGGCAGGCGCTGCAAGGCCACGTCATGCACGATCTGGTCATAGCCGCGCTGCAGGAAGGTCGAATAGATCGCCGCGAAGGGCCGCAAGCCCGCAGCAGCCATCCCTGCGCAAAAGGTCACGCCGTGCTGCTCGGCGATGCCCACGTCAAAAACGCGGCCCGGAAAGCGCTTGGCCATGATATCCACGCCCGTGCCCGACGGCATCGCGGCGGTGATCGCCACGATGCGCGGATCAGCGGCAGCTTCCGCCGTCAGCGCGTTGCCGAACACCCCGGTGTAGGACGGCGCGTTCGATTTCGCCTTGGCCTGCGCGCCCGAGGCCACATCGAACTTGCCCACCCCGTGGTACTTGTCGGCAGAGGTTTCGGCGGGCGCATAGCCCTTGCCCTTCACCGTGATCGCATGGATCAGCACCGGCCCCGTCGCCCGCGCCCGCGCCGCGCGCAGGGTGGCCAGAAGCTCTGGCACCGAATGGCCATCGACAGGCCCGATATATGTAAAGCCCAACTCTTCGAACAGCGTCCCGCCACCGGGCATGCCGGTGACCAACTGCCGCGCCTTCCGTGCGTGGTCGCGCAGCGGCCCCGGCAGCACCGCCTCGAACCCGGCGGCGATATCGCGCAGCGCGGCCCCGGGTGCCGTGGCACCCAGGCGCGTCAGATAGCGGCTCATCGCGCCCACGGGCGGGGCAATCGACATGTCGTTGTCGTTCAGGATCACAAACAGGCGCTTGCCCAGATGCCCTGCATGATTCATCGCCTCATAGGCCATGCCAGCCGTGATCGCGCCATCGCCGATCACCGCCACCGCATCGCCCGTGGGCATCCCCATGTCGCGCCCGACGGTAAAGCCAAGCGCCGCGCTGATGGAGGTTGAGGAATGCGCGGCACCGAAGGGATCGAAATCGCTTTCGCTGCGCTTGGTAAATCCGGAAAGTCCGCCGCCCTGCCGCAAGGTCCGCATCCGTTCCCGCCGCCCGGTCAGGATCTTGTGGGGGTAGCACTGGTGGCCCACGTCCCAGATCAGCTTGTCGGCAGGCGTGTTGAAAACCGCATGGATGGCGATGGACAACTCCACCACCCCCAGCGAAGACCCCAGATGCCCCCCGGTTTCGGAAACCACCCGGATCACCTCTTCCCGCAACTCCGGCGCCAGTGCCGCAAGCTCTGCATCCGTCAGCGATCGCAGATCTGCAGGGCCCGCCACGCGGTCAAGGATGGGGGTCAGGGTCATGGTAGCCTCCCGCTAAAAAAAAGGTGCCGCAAGCTTTCGCCCCGGCACCAGTTTCCTGTCGCCAACAGGAAGGGAACCGGGCACATGGTAAGGCCCAGGATCCAAGGCCGGCGTATGGCCCCGGACATCGTGCCGGAGGGCGAGGTTGCCCCGCCCCCCGGGATCGCTCAGACCTTCGCCACCGTTGCCGGGGCTTCGATCAGATAGCTGTAGGGCGACGGTGCCTGCTTGCTTTCCTCGGGCAGAAGCAGCCCGACCAGGTGAATCACCCAGAGCGTCAGCCCGATGCCAAGCACGACGATGGCAGCGTAGCCCGCCCCGCGCAGCATCTGGCCCAGCACCCAGGACCGCAGCATCGTTGCCTGGTCCTGTTCGTAGTATGGTTTGTCGTTCATGGCTTTTCCCCTCAGTTCAACGGCGCGTAGCCGTGCAGCTGCGCCCAGACGAACCAGTTGTCGACAACGGTTCCCGTCAGCAGGATGCCGATGCCACCCGTCACCGGGGTCAGCACGGCGAACCACCATGCCCAGCGATGGATGCCTTCCATCGTGGCATTGAAGCCCATCGTCCAGCGCCAGAACAGCGCCGCACGCTCGGATGCCGTCCCGCGGTCGACAATCTGCTCCAGTTCCCGGTCACCGCCGAAGCGGCTCACGGCCAGTATCGTCGCCCCGTGCATGGCGAATAGAAGCGCCGAGCCGTAGAGGAACGCGATGGATAGCGCGTGGAACGGGTTGTAGAACAGGTTGCCGTAGGTCAGCGAAAAGAGGTTCGTCCAGTCGAGGTGGCTGAATATGCCGTAAGGCACTGCCTCGCTCCACGATCCCATCAGGATCGGGCGGAAGAAACCCAGCACGAAGACCAGCCAGATACCCCCGGCGAAGGCATAGGCCACATGCTTGCCCATCCCCAGCGCCTCGGCCCGCAGCCAGGTCCGTACCCAGAAGCTGAGAAGCGAGATGGCGAAGAAGAAGCCCGCGATCAGGAAGTAGCCCCCTTCCGCCAGCGGCGGGAAGCGCAGGCCCCACTCGGGTGCCGGCGGATCGAGCGACAGCCAGAAGAGATCGCGCATGAACACCGCCGGGTTGAAGCCCGCCTGATGCCAGTACCAGCCGCCCACCATCGTGAACCAGATGACGAAGCTGCCAAGCGAGATCACGCCAAAGGTGCCAAGATAGACCGGGCCAAGCTGGGCGTTGCCAATCCAGCCCAGCAGGCTGGAAAACGTGGCACCGGTCGAGCGGTTGTGAAGTTCGACGTCCTCGACCATCCCCATCTCAGGTGCTGCGCGCACCTGAACCTGGGTGAAGATATTCTGATAACTAGCCATTGACGCCTCCCGCGATATTGGCCCACCACGGCAGCTCAAGCCACCAATCCCACCAAGTCACCCACTGGTCGAACCAGATGGTGCCCGAGATCACGATGCAGATCGCCGACCAGAAGCCCGCGTTAAGCGCCAGAAGAAGCCCCACACGGTGGATGCCAAGCGTGCCGACCGAATACCCGATAAGGTCACGGAAGAACGTGTCCTCGTGGTCGGGGGTCCGCATTTCCTTGCCCTTGGCGGGGTTTGCCGCCGAAAGGATCAGCGATCCGTGCAGCGCCAGCGCGATCATCGTCGTCCAGAAGAAGCTGATCGCGATCATGTGGGCCGGATTGTAGTGGAAGTTCCCATATTGGTAGCCCGTGTTGGATACCCAATCGAGGTGGCTGAAGATGCCGTAGGGAAAGGCATAACCCCAGGCCCCCATCAGGATCGGCCGGATCACCGTTAGCGTGACATAGGCAAAGATCGCCACGCCAAAGGCCACGGGCACATGATACCCCATCCCGAGCTTGCGGCAGATTTCAACCTCGCGCAGCGCCCAGGAGACGAAAGAGCCGATCGCGCAGATCGTGATGACCTGCCACAGGCCCCCGTCGCGCAGCGGCGCGGCGGCAAGGCCCATCTCGATGGGCGGTGGATTGATAGAGATCAGCCACGGGTTCCACACGCCCTGCAACACCGCCCCGTACAGGATCAGGATGGTGCCGAGTGCGGCGAAAAAGAACGTCGTGACGCCAAAGAAACCGACGTAGAAAGGGCCGACCCAGAAGTCGAACAGGTTCCCGCCGACCAGCGTGCCGCCTGGCACGCGGTATTTTCGTTCGAAGCTGAGCAGTGCCATGCTTCCCTCTCCGCTGTCCTGGGCCGCCATAGGGCGGTCCACGCTTGATTGCGAAATTCTATGAATTGATCCCCTCCCCCCCATCAGAGGGGAAGGGGTCTGCCGCGGCCGACGTTCAGGCCGCCCGCGGCGTTTGGCGGGCGATCACTCTGCCGGTGCGGCGCGGTTGTACTTGGCCGCGGCGATATCGAACCAGTTGTAGGACGGGTTCGAAAGCAGAACGAGATGGATCATCGCGGCGAGAAGGAACAGGAACACGCCCTGTGCCACAAACACGCGGCGGGGATCGAAGATGAGCCAGATTTTGTAAAACTTGGACATTTCTTTCCCCTCAGAACCACGGACGCCAGATGAACACGGCGAGGTGCGCCACAACAGCAACGATGCTGAAAAGCGTGAGCCCGCTCATGTACACAGAGTGCAGTTCCTGCGCCTGCTGGTCGGTGAGACCAGTAAAGCTCAGGTCTTTCATATCAGCCATGCTATCCTCCGGATGGTCAGACTGAGGCCGCGTTCCCCACGGCCAGGGTCTTGCCGGGCGGATTGCCCGGCTTTGCTATCCGCCCCCCGAAAGGCGCGAATGTCGTGCCCCCTTGCGGGGGTGAGGGTGCCCCGGGCGCGGGGCGGAATTCCTGTGCCCGCGAACGGGCGCCGCGTCGTCAGACGCTAATGATCTGGGCCGTTATGCCGCGCGCATCCTTCAGCGCACGGGCAATCGGGCCCTCGTCGGGCAACCGGCCCTTGCG
Organism: Rhodobacterales bacterium; assembly: GCA_038251625.1. Lineage (GTDB taxonomy): Bacteria > Pseudomonadota > Alphaproteobacteria > Rhodobacterales > Rhodobacteraceae > JBBQXK01. Next base: position 20,123 of record JBBSBE010000020.1, on the reverse strand, counting down.
CAGCGGATAGCTGGCCCAGACCGAAAGGCTGAACGGAAGCGCGATCACGAAGACCGGCACAAAATAGATGGCGTATTCCACCGGGCCCGCGCGATGCCGCGCCCCCTTTGGAATATCGACGCTGTAGTCGGTCATGCCCGTCCTCCTTTCGATTGTCCGCCGCCACGCAAGGCCGCGACCGTTTCAAGAACCACCCGTTCCGCACCTGCGTCGAGCGCAGCCTTCTCAGCCGCGTCCCGCAGGGAGCGCGCCGCCGAAATGCGGGTCAGGATGGGATGTTCGCTGACGATGCGGTCAAGCTCCGCCTGGGCATCCGCATCCCAGGGGAAATCGCGCCGCAAAAGCGTGGGCGTTGCTGCCGCTGCATCCATCTCGCTGCCGAGCGGCAGAATATGGAACAGCGCGTCAAACAGCCCGTTGCACACTTCCTGCAACAGATAGACGGCGCCCGCATACCCCATGAAGGGCGTCCCCGTGGCGCGCCGGATGGCCGCCCCCGGAAAGCTTGCGGGAATGAACGAAGGTGCCGGCCCATGCCCGCCCTTCATTTCCGCCATGTACATCTTTTCGTTGATCGACCCCATCACGACCAGCGGCCGGTGCTGCCGCAGCATCGCGCGCACAGCCTCGTTGTTGGTCTTTTTCCCGGCTTCCCGCGCCACCGCAAAGGCGCAAGGAAGCCCGAGGTCCTCTTCAAGGTAATGCCGCACGCCGCGCGCATAGGTTTCGTTCGCCACGATCCCGAAACTGGCCGTGGCAAAGAAATCCTGCGTCACGGACCGCCACAGATCCCACACCGGCTTCAGCGTCGAATGCTTCTCGGTCTGGATGAAGGGCTGCGGGTCAAGGCCCAGCATCTCACCCAGCGTTTCCAGAAACTTGGTGGTCGAGGACATGCCGAACGGCGCTTGCAGATAGGGCTTGCCCAGAACTTCGGCCAGCCCGCGCCCGAACTCGCGGTACATCACGACGTTCACATCCGCATTCACCAGATGCCGCATCTCGGCCAGATGCGCGCCAAGCGGCATCACCATGTTGATCTCGGCCCCGATCCCCTCCACCAGACGGCGGATTTCGTGCAGGTCGGACGCCATGTTGAACGTGCCGTACATCGGCCCCAGGATATTGACGCGCGGACGCGCGCCTTCGGGGCGCTTCGCCTCGGGCGGCATCCGCCCCTTGGTCATCCCGAATTCGGTAAAGATCCATGTCATCGCGCGGTCCGCGCATTGCCACTGGTCCTCGTCGATGGTGCGCGGCAGGAACCGCTGGATGTTGGTGCCTTGCGGCGTGACGCCGCCGCCGATCATCTCGGCGATGCTGCCCGTCACCACCACCGCAGGCAGCGCCGGATCGAGCGTTTTCCACGCCCGCTTCATCGCGCCCTCGGTGCCGTCGCGCCCCAACTCCTCTTCGCCAAGCCCGGTCACCACGATGGGCAACTCATGCGGCGGCAAGGCATCGGTGTAATGCAGGACAGACGTTACCGGCAGGTTTTCACACCCCACCGGGCCGTCGATGACGACCTGCAGGCCCTTGACGGCGCAGAAGGCATAGATCGCCCCCCAGTAGCCGCCCGCACGGTCATGATCCTGGATCAGCATGCGCGCGCCTCCCGGCCAGTGCGGGTGACTGCGTTGCAACGCACGGTCTGTCGGTACAGAAAACCGACGCAGAACCGACGCGCGCAGGACGGGAAACGGACGGTGGAAATCACATCATCTCCTCCGCCTTCGCGGCCTTGGCCTGCTTGTCGAGCTTCTTTTGATGCTGCGCGCGGAAGTCGGGGCGCAGGTTCGGCGCGCCTTCCCAGATGCCCGCCGTATCGCCCGATCCGACCCCTTCAAAGAAGGCCTTCATGTCATCCATCCGGGCTTTGCCGGCGATGGCGGCATTCACCACCTGCCCCAGCGAACCCGCCCCGGCAGGCCCCATCAGCGGCCGCGCCGAGATGAGGTTCGTGAAGTAAAGCGCTGGAATAGCTAGCTCTTTTGCCTTCTGCACAACGGGCGTCGTGCCGATGGCAAGGTCGGGCTTGTAAAAGTGCATGGCAGCCAGATCATCCTCAAGGCTTGCGCGGAACTTCACTTCCACGCCCTTGGCTTGCAGCCATTCCCGATCTGCGGCCGACCATTCGGTCTTGGCGCAAGCCGTGCCGACATAAGGAATGTCCGCGCCGCTCTCGATCAGAAGCCGGGCCACCAGAAGCTCGGACCCTTCGTAGCCGCTCAGCGTAATCCGCCCCTTGATCGGGTTGGCCGCCAGCCCCGCCTTGATCGCGGGAAGGAAGGCGTTCTGCGCCGCCGCGATCTTTTCTGCAGCAACACCATGGGCTTCACCCACGGCCTTCAACCATGCCGCCGTGCCGTCAAGACCAACCGGGGCAGATCCGACCACGGGCCGACCGGCCGCCTTGAACTCGCGGATGGCCGCCGAATAGAAGGGATGGATCGCAGCACAAACGCTTGAATCCAAAGCCGCATAAAGCTCGCGCCATTCGCGGCATGGCACCACGGGTCCCGCTGCCAGGCCCATCGGCGCCAGCATCGCCCCGATCATCATGGGATCAGCCGGGAACATCTCGCCCAGCAAGGCCACAGTCGGACGGTCGCCACGCCCCTGCGCCGGCGCCTGCACCGGCCCCGCTTCCACTTCGCGCCGCGCATAGGCCAACATCGCACCGGCCAGCACGTCCTTGGCTTCCGCATGGGTGGGGATACCAAACCCGGGCACGTCAATGCCCACGATCCGCACACCGTTGATTTCCTTGGGCAAGAGCCGCAGCGGCACACCGCTTGCCGTGGGCACGCACAGGTTCGTCACCACCACCGCATCATAGCGGTCGGGATCAGCCAGCTCGTGCACCGCGTCGCGGATATCCTCGAAGAGCTTGCCGGTAACCAGCGATTCAGAATTGAAGGGTACATAGCCCACAGACCGCCGCGCACCGTAGAAGTGGCTCACGAACGTCAGCCCGTACACGCAGCAGGCCGAGCCGGACAGAACCGTCGCCACCCGCCGCATCCGAAGGCCCACGCGCAGGGATCCAAAAGCCGGGCACATCGATTGCGGCTTGTCGTGGGGGCCTTGCGGATAATCCTTGGCATACTGGTCCAGCACGTCCGACTTGCCCGCCGCCCGCGCCGCCGCTTCCATCTGCCCCGCTGGCGCGTGACATCCCATGCCATCCGCCATCGTGGTTTCGGGCAAAGCCTCGGTCGCCGCAGGCGTCAGCGCCACATCGGCCGCGCCGTCATATGAAACTTCGCCGCTCACCGGGTCTTTCCTGAAGAAAGCCGCGCAAGCGCTTGATCCAGTAGGGAAAGTCCGTCCAGATCAAGCATTGTCATACACCACTTCCAGCGAGACTTTCACCACCGCATCCTTGCCGCGCATGTCGGCGTCGGTGGCGGGAGTCAGTACGAAATTCGCGCCCGTGGTCTGGCTGTCGAAGAGATCCAGAAGATCATCCTGCACCAGCGCCTTGGGGCGCAACGGCGGGGCCACATCGACCGCCTCCGCGAGTTCGGCAAAAAGCGCGCCCCAAGGGCCAGCCGCCGTGCCAACAATCTGATAATTCGCCGATTTCTTGCGCAGATCGTCATCCGCAGGGATCGACGCCAGCACCGGAATGTTCACCGCCTTGGCAAAAGCCGCAGCCTCGCCCGATCCGTCGTCCTTGTTGATCACAAGCCCCGCGACACCGACGTTGCCGCCGAGTTTGCGGAAGTATTCCACCGCCGAACAGACGTTGTTGGCCACATAGAGCGATTGCAGGTCATTCGACCCGACCAGGATCACCTTCTGGGCCATGTCCCGCGCGATCGGAAGGCCGAACCCGCCACAGACCACATCGCCCAGGAAATCCAGCAGGACATAGTCAAAGTCCCAGTCGTGGAAGCCAAGCTTTTCAAGCAGTTCGAAGCCGTGGATGATGCCCCGCCCGCCGCAGCCGCGCCCGACTTCCGGCCCGCCAAGCTCCATCGCGAACACGCCGCCGCGCTTGAAGCAGACGTCGCCGATCTTCACCTCTTCCCCCGCCAGTTTCTTGCGGGTCGAGGTTTCGATGATCGTGGGGCACGCCTTGCCGCCGAACAGCAGCGACGTGGTGTCGGATTTCGGATCGCACCCGATCAAAAGAACCCGTTTACCCATCTCGGCCATCATGTGGGAAAGGTTGGCCAGCGTGAAGGATTTGCCGATCCCGCCCTTGCCGTAGATCGCGATGATCTGGGTTTTCTTCGTCGGCGGCCCCGATGGCACCTCCAGCGACGGTTCTTCGTTGGCTTCGGCGCGCAGACGGGCGTCGAAATCCTTCAGGTTCGGCACTTCGGTCATGCGGCTTCCTTCCAGTCCAGTATCATCTTGAGGCAGTCGGGTTGCGTGAACGCCGTCTCATAAGCCTCCGGCGCAGAACGCGCATCCGTGCGGTGGGTCACCAGACCAGCCATCGAGAGCGCACCGCAATCGATCAGCTGGCGGGTGGCGGTCATGTCTTCCGCCGTCCATTCGGCGGCGATGCGAAGACGCGCTTCCTTCATGAAGGCGGGTGCGAAAGCGAACTGGATCGGCTGGGTGTAGAAGCCCGCCAACACAACCTCGCCGCCCCTGGCGATCCGGCCGATCAGCGTGTCGAGCAAATCGACCGCCCCCGACACATCATAGACCGACCGATAGTCGCGGCGCGGATCATCGTCGGGATGCATCACCGGATATCCGACGGCACCGGCCTGACGCACGGGGCTCACTTCCCACACCGTGGGGACGGCCCCACCGGCGGCAACGGTCAACCGGGCCAGAAGACGGCCCAGCACACCATGCCCGACGATCAGATCGGGCAGGCGCGCATCAAACCCCGCCAACGCATGGCGCGCGGTGGCGGCAAGCGCCAGAAGCGCACCCTCGGCGCCCATGCCGCGATCAATCCGCGTGACCCGCGAAGCCGCCGTTACCAGATGCCGCGAGGCGCCGCCGAAAAGGCCGCGCACGGGCTGCCCCTCGCGCCCGGAAAAGCAATTGGCGCCGGGCACGAACACCCGCTCACCCACGTTGTAGCCGCTGTCGGCGCCGGCCTCGACCACCTCGCCAGCCGATTCGTAGCCAGGCACCAGCGGATAGCCCATCCCCGGAAAGGGCGGCATCGTGCCGGACCAGAACAGTTTCTCGGTACCAGTGGAAATACCCGAATGCGCGATCTCTACCACCACATCGCCAGCACCCGGGGCCATGAGGCCCACACGCTCGACCGAAAGCTCCTTCGGTCCTGACAATATGACGGCTGAGGTTTCCATCGCGCTCCCTTTGGCGTGGCCCCCTTCGGGGAGTCGTTCGCCTTGGTGTAAGTTTAACCTGACAGTCCTATCTGTCAATCAGAATAGACAGATATTGGAGCGCCAATCACGATTTAGCCGCCGTGACCACAGAGGTCACAAACGGGCGCGGCCCGGGCAGCGCGCGCATCCCGTGAAATCCGGCCTGCGCCAGCAGGGCAGCGATTTCGGCGGCCGATCGTGTGCGGCCGGTCTGCATCGCCATGCAATAAAAGGCAAAATAGACATCCGTCGTGGGATCGGGCCGCACCCCGCCCGACATCGGCTCGGATATGATGATCCGCCCGCCGGGGGGCAGCGCGGCATGCACGCGGGCCAGCAGTGCGGCGACCGTCGCGTCGGAATGATCGTAGAGCACGCGCACAAGGCTGATCGCATCCGCACCTTGGGGCAGCGTATCGTCGCGGAAGCTGCCGGGCAGCGCCGCGATACCCGGGGGCAGTCGCGCGCCCGCCAGCACGGCGGGAAGATCGAAAACCGTCAGCCGCAGCCCGGGATGCGCGGCATGCACCGCGCGCAGAAAGGCACCGGTGCCACCGCCCACATCCATCAGATGGCGCACGCCCGTCATCGGCACCAACCGCAGCGTGTCTTCGGCAACCAGCGTCTGGCTGTCGGCCATCAGGCCGGAATAGGTGGCGGCGACCGCTGGGTCTTCCGCTGCTGCGGCACCAAAGACATAGGGCCAGAACCGTGCCAGTTCCGGTGCGGTCTCGCCGCGCAGGAACGCGACCGGATCAGCCAGATCGCGGTAGAGGACGGAATGATGCCGCACCATCGCGGGCAAGCCCGGCACCGCGCGAAACGCGGCCCCACGTCGCGTCAGCGAAAACCGCCCGTCGCGATGGCGGCGCAAAAGGCCGATCCCGGCGCCCGCCTGCAAAAGCACCTGCATCCGCGCCTCTGCCAGACCGGCTGCGGGCGCAAGGCTTGCAGCGGTGCGGGGGGTTTCAAGCCGTGACAGAAGGTCAAGCTCCACCAGCGCCAAAAGCACCTGACTTTGCACAAAGCCTTGGATCACATGAAAAAGGGCGCGGCCCTCGGCACGAACTAGGAAGGAAAGGCCCGGCACACGCGCGGCCCAGGCCTGAAACCGCCGCGATCCAGCCAGCCGATGGATCCACGGCCCCCGGACCGGCGGGCTGCCGGTCAGCGTCATCCCTGCGCGGCCATGGCGGGGGCAACGGGCGTCATCCGTTCGGCGTAGCGGTTGACCATCGCAGCCAGCATCGCCTCACCCTTGCAGGACGGGATCGAGGAGATGGCACCCGACAGAATATCGCGCAGATGCCGGATGGCGCCCTGCACGCCAAGTTCCGCAACCGCAGAGGGGCGCGCATGGATCGCGTCCTGCCCGACAGGCTTGCCCAGCGTCTCGGCATCATAAAGCGCGTCGCGCAGATCGTCCGCCACCTGGAACGCCTCACCGATTCGGGCGCCAAGCTCGGCCCAGGGCTCGGGGTCCTGCCCCGCGGCCTGCGCGCCCATCTGGGTTGCGGCTATGAAGAGGGCACCGGTCTTGGCGCGGTGATAGGCGCGCAGATCCACCTGCGCCTCGCTTTCCCAACCCTGCCCCGCGCAGATACCCCCGGGCATGCCGGTCCGCGCGGCCAGAATGCGCACAAGGCCCAAGGCCCGTGCGGCATCCGCATCGGCGGCGCGGGCCAGCGTGTCGAAGGCCAGAATGATCAGACTGTCGCCCGCCAGCACCGCCAGCGGTTCGGAATAGGCGCGGTGCACCGTGGCCTTGCCGCGCCGCGTGTCGGCATCGTCAAAGGCGGGCAGATCGTCATGCACAAGGCTTGCACAATGGATCAGCTCCAGCGCGGCACAGGCAGCATCGGCAAGCGCCGGGCGGTCATCGCCGCAGGCCATGGCGACCGACATCAGGATCGTGGGGCGGATACGCGCACCACCGGGCAGCACCGCATAGGGCAAGGCTTGTGCCAGCCGCGCGGGCGCATCGGGGCCTTGGCCCAGCTTCAATGCAGCCTGGATGGCAGCCTCGATCCGTCGTTCCATAGGGCGGCCTCCGAAAGTGTCAGACAATTCAGACATAGAAGTGTAAATCATACTGGACAGATCATCCCCCCGAGTCAACAATCAACCCATGGCCCGAAACGAAAACAAAGGCAGTCGCGTCGTGGTGATCGGCGCCGGAATCGGCGGGCTATCCGCTGCGGTCCGGCTTGCGCATGCAGGCCATCAGGTGACGGTGGTCGAGGCTGCGGATACCCCCGGCGGCAAGATGCAGACGGTTGCCAGCGCGGCCGGGCCGGTCGATGCCGGACCAACCGTGCTGACCATGCGCGCGGTCTTCGACGAACTCTTTGCCTTGGCCGGAACGCGGATCGAGGATCACCTGACCCTGCACCGCCAACCCGTCCTTGCCCGGCACTGGTGGCCCGACGGATCGATGCTTGACCTGTCGTCGGATGCCGGGATCACCGCCACCGCCATTTCCGCCTGGGGCGGGCCGCGCGCTGCCGCCGATTTCCGCCGCTTTGACGCGCGCACGGCGGCGGCCTTTGCCGCCTTCGACGCGCCCGTGATGCAGGCGGCCCGCATCAGCCCTGCGGCCATCGCGCGCGCCGCCCTGCGGTCGCCCGCCCTCTGGCCCATGCTTCTGCCCGGCATGACGTTGGCCCGCTACCTTGCCCTGCACTTCCGCGACCCGCGCCTGCGCCAGCTTTTCGGCCGTTTCGCCACCTATGTGGGCGGCATCCCCACTGCGGCCCCCGCTGTGCTGTCACTGATCTGGCAGGCCGAGGCGGCGGGCGTCTGGGTGGTCGAGGGCGGGATGCACAAGCTCGCGCAAACGCTTGCAATGCTTGCGGAAACCGGCGGCGCGCGCATCCGCTACGGGGTCGCGGCAGAGCGCATTCTGGAACATTGGGGGCAGGTCTCGGGCGTGGCGCTTTCGGATGGGTCGAGCCTTGCCGCCGACGCCGTGGTCTTCAATGGCGACCCGGCAGCCCTGCTTGAAGGGCGCCTTGGCCCGGCCGTCACGCGGGCCGTGCCATCGTCCGGCGTCACGCCCCGCAGCCTGTCCGCCCGCGTCTGGGCCTTTGCCGCCACCGCCACGGGCCTGCCGCTCCTGCACCACAACGTCCTGTTCACCGCCGATCCCGCGCGCGAATTCGGCCCGCTCTCGCAGGGCCGGGCGCCGGACGCAGCCTCACTCTACATCTGCGCGCAGGACCGGGGGGCGGGCACCACCCCGACCGGCCCCGAACGGTTCGAGATCATCATGAACGCCCCGCCCCACGCACCGGGTGCCCCCGACCCCGCCAAGGAAGACGACCGATGCCACCAATTGATGCTGTCCACACTGGCCCGCGCTGGCCTCACGCTGACCCCGCCCCCGGCTCCCTCGACGATGACGATGCCCGCGCTGTGGGCCGCGCGGTTTCCGGGCTCGCAGGGGTCGATCTACGGGCTCAGCCCGGCGGGGCTGACGGCAAGCTTCCGACGGCCCACAGCACAGACGCGCCTGCCGGGCCTTTATCTGGCAGGGGGGGGCGCGCATCCCGGGGCAGGCGTGCCGATGGCGGCCCTGTCGGGGCGCCACGCGGCGAATGCGATCGCGGCGGCCCGGATTTCTCGGTCCATGTCGGCCCCGACGGCTACGCCTGGTGGTACGTCGATGGCATCGAAGATGGCGGCACCCGCGCCGTCTCGGTCATCGGGTTCATAGGGTCGGTCTTTTCGCCCTGGTATCGCTGGTCGGGCCGCAGAAACCCGCAAAACCACTGCTGCATCAATGTGGCGACCTACGGCCCCGGGGGGCGCTTCACGATGACCGACAGGGGCGCATCGGCCCTGCGCCAGACGCGCGATACGCTGACCGTGGGTCCAAGCCGGATGCACTGGACGGGCAGCGAACTGGTGATCGACGTCGATGAATGGGGCGCGCCGCCCATCGTCACTCCGGTTCAGGGGCGGATCGTCATCACCCCCTCCGCCGTTACCGACTACGAGGCGGACCTTACCCCCGAAGGCACCCACCGCTGGCGCCCTTTCGCGCCCACGGCCCATATCTCGGTAGACCTGTCCCAGGGCAACCGATGGCAGGGCCACGGATATTTCGACAGCAACTTCGGCTCTCGCGCGCTCGAAGATGATTTCGCCACCTGGACGTGGGGCCGCTTTCCGCTGAAGGACGGCGCCGCCTGCTTCTACGATGCCACCCGGCGCGATGGCTCGACCCTCGCGCTCAGCCTCAGGATCGGCGCCGATGGCAGGGTGGCGCCCTTCGCCGCGCCGCCGCTGACCCGCCTGCCCCGCACGATCTGGGCGCTGGCCCGCGAAACCCGCGCCGATGCAGGCATTCGCCCCCGCCAAACGCTCGCCATGCTCGAGGCGCCTTTCTACAGCCGTTCGGTCGTTGAAACGCAGATCGGCGGCGAGGTCAGCCGCGGCGTGCATGAAGCGTTGGATCTGCGGCGCTTCCGGCAGCCGTGGCTCAAGCCGATGCTCGCGCTGCGCGTACCGCGACGCGCGCGGTGGGCGTTTCCCGACTAGCGCGCCACGACGTCCGGGTTCATCCGCCAGACCTGCCAGTTCAGCGCCCCCGCAGCGGTGACCCAGACCAGATAGGGCACGAACAAAAGCCCCGCGATCAGGTCAAGCCGGAAGAACGCCACCATCGTCAGCGCAACGAACAGCCATAGGCCCATCATCACGAAAAAGGCCGCGCGCATACGCCCCAGACCAAAGAAGATCGGCGACCAAAGCGTGTTGAATGCGATCTGTGCGCCCCAGAACGCCAGCGCCTGCCCCGATCCCGGCTGCACCGCCGCGCGCGATGCCGCAACGGCCATGGCGATGTAAAGGAACGTCCAGACGGCTGGAAACGCCCAGTTCGGCGGTGTCCAAGAAGGCTTTTTCAGCGCAAGGTACCAATCGCCCGGCTTGAAGATTGCGCCCGTCGCAGACGCAGCCCCCGCCGCCGCAAGAAAGGTCAGAAACAGCCCCCAGTCCATCGCGTGCTCCACTGACATCAGCGCCTGAGGTAAGGGGTTTACCGCAAAAGAACAACTTTGGTCCCGATTTCGGCTTCTTCTCTGCCCAAATATCCCGGGGGGTGAGGCCGAAGGCCGAGGGGGGCAGCGCCCCCCTTAGGTCCGCGCGCTCTCAGATTGCCAACGCGGCGAAAAGCCTAGCGCACCGCAGCCACGGCGGACCGACGTGCGCGGTCTTTCGCTTCGAGCTGCGCCAGAACCGCCAGCACGGCATCCGACCGGCCTTCCGCGCGGCGGGGGTCGGCGGTGGCGCGCACCAGAAATTCAACCTCGCGCGCGGGCTGCGCATGCACCGTTGCGGGGCGCGGCATCGCGGCCGATGCGGCCGATACCACCGTCGCCTCGACCAAAAGCGCCAGCTTTCGCCCTTTGGAGGTATGCGCGCGGTATGTCACGCTGTCGTACCCGTTGCGCGCCACCTCGGCACCGATGGCGCCATAGATCAGGCGCGCCGCATGGATACCCGGCCTGCAGGACAGCGGCAGCGCCGCCACCCCCGCCGAAGACCGCGTATAAAGCGTCTGCGCCTCGGCCAGAAGCCGCCGCACCATGGCACGGATATCCGCAGATGGCAGCGGGTCGGCAAAGAACGCCTCGGGCGTCAGCCCCGCCTCGCCCAGCCAGTCGAGCGGCAGGTAGATCCGGCCCGCCCGTGCATCCTCGCCCACATCGCGGGCGATATTGGTCAGTTGCATGGCAAGGCCCAGATCGCAGGCACGGGCCAGCGTATCGGCCTCGCGCACCCGCATCAGCACGCACATCATGGCGCCGACCGCCGCCGCCACGCGCGCGGAATAATCAAGCACGCCCGACAGCGTATCGTACCGCCGCCCCACCGCATCCCAGGCCAGCCCCTCCAGCAGCGCCTCGGGCAGCGCACGGGGCATCGCGAAATCCTCGACCACGGCGGCAAACGCGCGGTCGGGTGCCGCATTGCGGGGCCGCCCGGCATAGACAAGGTCTAGCCTGTCGCGCAGCGTCAGGACGGCCCCGGCCTTGTCGGCCCCCTCGTCATCCACCGCGTCATCGGCCAGCCTGCAAAACGCGTAAAGCGCCAGCGCCGGATCGCGCACCCGGGCGGGCAACAGCCGCGAGGCGGTGTGAAATGAAAGCGATCCAGCCCGGATCGCGGCGCGGCAATGCGCCATATCGGCGGGCGCGATCATTCCGCCGCAAGCCTTGCGCGAGTGTTGGCCATTGCGGGTGCATCCGGCACCAGCGTGCCCAGTACCTCGGCAGAGGCCACCACACCGGGCAGCCCCGCGCCCGGATGCGTGCCCGCACCCACAAGGTAAAGCCCCGGCAACTCCTCGCTGACGTTATGCGGGCGGAACCAAGCCGATTGCAGGATCCGTGGCTCGATCGAAAAGCCCGATCCGAAGGGCGAAAGATAGCGGTCGCGGAACGTATCAGGCGTGAAGGTCAGGCTTTCGGTGACGTGCTTGCCAAGGCCCGGCAACAACCGCTCTTCCAGCATCGTCTGCACGCGTTGGCGGTAGGGCTCGGCCTCGGCCTCCCAATCCACACCGCCATGGCCGAGATGCGGCACGGGCGACAGGGCATAGAACGTATCGTCGCCCTCCGGCGCCACAGAAGGATCGGTGACCGACGGGCGGTGCAGATAAAGGCTCATGTCGGGGGCAAGGCGCCCCTTGATGAAGATGTCGCGGATATGATCCTTGTAGCGGGGACCGACGACGATGCTGTGGTGCCCGGCGTCGGGCCACATGTCGCGGGTGCCTTTCGTCCCGAAGTACCACACGAACAGCCCCATCGACCAGCGCGACCGCTTCAGCCGCGCGGGCGTCCAGCGCTTGCGGGGCTGGTTGCGCAGAAGGCGGTCATAGGTATGCCCCGCGTCGGCGTTCGAAACCACCACATCGGCGGGGATCACCCGGCCGTCGGTCAGCTTCACGCCGCGCGCCCGCCCGCCCTGCACCAGCACCTCGTCCGCCTCGGCGTTCATCACGAGGCGCCCGCCCTGCCCTTCGACGACGCCCGCCATGGCACTGGCAATCGCCTGCACCCCGCCCATGGCGCAATGCACGCCGAACGCCTTTTCGAGATGGTTCACCAGGATGTACATCGAGGTCACGTGGAACGGATCGCCGCCGATGAACAGCGGATGAAACGACAGCGCGAACCGCAGGCGCGGGTCGCGCACCCGTGCGGCGGCGTGGCGATAGACGGAACGGTCCGCCCGCATCGCGGCAAAGGTGGGCAGCACTTTCAGAAGATCGACAAAGCGGTGCATCGCGCGGCGCCCGAGGTCTTCGTACCCGAACCAGTAGCGCGCCTCGCTGTCTTTCAGAAACCGGTCATAGCCCTTGAGGTCACCCGGCGACAGCCGTGCCACCTCGGCCCGCATGGCTTCCGTCGACTGGCGGGCGGTAAAGGTTGATCCGTCTTCCCACAGGATTCGATAGAAGGGATCCATCGGCCGCAGGTCCACATCGGCATCGAAATCGCGCCCGCAGGTGGCCCAAAGGTCGCGCAGGCCCTGCGGCACGGTCACGATGGTCGGGCCAAGGTCGAATCGGTGCCCGCCTTGCGTGATCGACGATCCCCGCCCGCCGGGCAGATCGAGCCTGTCCAGCACGGTGACATGATAGCCCTTTGCGCCAAGGCGCATGGCGGCAGAAAGGCCCCCGAGCCCCGCGCCGATCACCACGGCGCGAGAGGGGGACGAGTCGTCTGGTGCACGTTCTGTCAACATGAGCGAAAGTCTAGACTGTCCAGAAATATTTACAACATCGGCTTTTGTCGCAGTATCTGTCGCGGTCGAATTTCCGATCCCGCCTTTCCAAGCTCTGCAAATGCTGTCAATCTGACGTGACACTTGATCGGAGCGCTTGATGCAGACTGCCACCCTCAGCCTGTTCCGCTTTGGCGGATTGGCAGACCGTCTGTGGGTGCTGGGGCAGATGGGGGCGGCGCGCCTGTCTTTCGCGCGCATGCCCGAAGCCACGTTCTGGAAGCTGTGCGGTTCGGGCACGGGCGAAGGCTTTACCCCGCGTCCGAACACGGCCGTCTGGGCGATCTTTGCCTGCTGGCCCGATCTGGCCACCGCGCGCGACCGGGTGGCCCATTCGCCCGTCTACCAGCGCTGGCGCAACCGGGCTGACGAGGATTGGACGCTCTTTCTGTCCCCCGCCTCGGCGCGGGGCAAATGGGCCGGGAAAGCGCCCTTCTCGCCCAGTGGTACGGCGCCACAAGGCCCGCTTGCCGCCCTTACCCGCGCCACGCTGCGCCCCCGCACGTTGTTGCGCTTCTGGGGCCGCGTGCCCGACATCTCTGCCGTCATCGGCGCTGATCCGAACGTGGCCTTCAAGATCGGGATCGGCGAATTGCCCTGGCTGCATCAGGTGACCTTTTCCGTCTGGCCCGATGCCGATACGATGGCCAACTTCGCGCGCGGCGACGGCCCGCATGGCCGCGCGATCCGCGCCGTGCGCGAGGAAGGCTGGTTTCGCGAAGAACTTTATGCTCGTTTCGCCCTTCTGGGCACATCGGGCGCGTGGGGCGGGGGCGATCCCCTGCACCGCCTGCCCACCCCCCTGCCTGTTCTGGATGCCGCATGACCCCGACCGATACGCCTTTCCCCTTCTCGGCCATCGTGGGCCAGGAAGACATGAAACTTGCGATGGTGCTGACCGCGATCGACCCCGGCATCGGCGGCGTGCTTGTGTTTGGCGACCGGGGGACGGGGAAATCCACCGCCGTGCGCGCGCTTGCGGGACTTCTGCCCCCGATCAAGGCGGTCGAGGGGTGCCCGGTGAATTCCCCCCTGCCCGAGATGGTGCCGGACTGGGCCGATGTGCCCCGGCGCAAGATCATCACCCGCCCGACGCCCGTGATCGACCTGCCACTGGGGGTGACGGAGGATCGCGTGGTGGGCGCACTGGATATCGAGCGCGCGCTGACGCGGGGGGAAAAGGCGTTCGAGCCGGGGCTTCTGGCGCGGGCGAACCGGGGATACCTTTATATCGATGAGGTGAACCTGCTGGAGGATCACATCGTGGACCTGCTGCTCGACGTCGCACAATCGGGCGAGAACGTGGTGGAACGCGAGGGGCTTTCCATCCGGCACCCGGCGCGCTTCGTGCTGGTGGGGTCGGGCAACCCCGAAGAGGGCGAACTTCGCCCGCAGCTGCTGGATCGTTTCGGCCTGTCGGTCGATGTCACCAGCCCCCGCGATGTGGCGACCCGGGTGGAAGTCATCCGCCGCCGCGACGCCTACGATCGTGATCGCGAGGCCTTTCTCAAGACGTGGCAGGCCAAGGATGCCACCCTGCGCCGCAAGATCCTGAAGGCCCGCGACCTGCTTGCCGGGATGGAAACCCCTGACGCGGCGCTGGAAGATTGCGCAGCGCTCTGCATTGCCCTTGGATCGGACGGTCTGCGCGGCGAGTTGACGCTGCTGCGCGCCGGTCGCGCCATTGCGGCGTTCGAGGGTGATACATCCCTGACCCGCGCCCATCTGCGCGCGGTGGCGCCGATGGCGCTGCGCCACCGTCTGCGCCGCGATCCGCTGGACGAGGCCGGATCGGGCGTGCGCGTCGCGCGCCTGCTGGACGAGGTGCTGCCGGGATGATCGCACCGGCGGCCTTTCTGCCCTGGGCGCGGGCGGAGGCGGCACTGACGCTTCTGGCGGTCGATCCGCATGGCCTTGGCGGCCTTTGGCTGCGCGCCCGGGCGGGCGGGGTGCGCGAACGGTTCGTCAGCGCGCTGACCGCCCTGCCCCTGCCCATCCGCAAGTTGCCCCCTTCGGTCAGCGATGAGGCGCTCTTTGGCGGCATCGACCTTTCGGCAAGCCTTGCCGCAGGCCGCGCGGTCCAAAGCCGGGGGGTGCTGGCCACTAATCCGGCCGTCATCCTGACCATGGCGGAACGCTGCCCCCCGGGGCTTGCCGTGCGGCTGGGGCAATGGCTGGATACCGGCGCGGGCGCGGTGATCGCGCTGGATGAAGGTGTCGAGGCCGACGAGACGGCGCCGCCCGCGTTGACCGAGCGGTTGGGGCTGTTCCTCGACCTTGACGCGATCGGCTGGCAGGCAAGCCGCGCGATCCGGCTCGATCCGGTGCGGCTGGCTGAAGCGCGCGACCGTCTGGCGAACGTGACACTGCCGGACGGCACACTGGAAGCGGTGGTGGAAACGGCGGCAACGCTTGGCATCGACAGCCTGCGCGCGCCCCGTTTCGCGCTGGCCGCCGCCCGCGCCTTTGCCGCCTGGCGAGGGGCGGAAGAGGTGGGCGATCCCGATCTGAAACTGGCCGCCAGTCTGGTGCTGGCGCACCGTGCAACGACCATGCCCGAGGCAGAGGAAGAACCTCAAAGCGCCCCCGAGCCACCCCCGCCCGACCCCGGCGAGGATAGCGAAAGCCCGCCGCCCGATCCCGACCGTCTTGATATCCCCGAGGACATTCTGCTTGAAGCCGCGCGCACCGCGCTGCCCGCCGATCTTTTGGCGCGGCTCTCAGCGGGGCGCGCGGCGCATGCGGCCAAGGGCGCAAGCGGCACCGGCGCGCGGCGGCGCGGCAACCGGCGCGGGCGGCCGTTGCCCTCGACCCCGGGCCAACCAGACGGCCAGTCGCGCATCGACCCCGTGGCCACATTGCGCGCCGCCGCCCCATGGCAGGCGGTCCGCCGCCGCCTGTCGCCGGATCGCACCGGGCTTTTGATCCGCCCGTCAGATTTTCGCCTGCGCCGGTTTCAGGAAAGTTCTGACCGGTTGCTGATCTTTACCGTCGATGCCTCCGGCTCTGCTGCACTTGCGCGACTGGCCGAAGCGAAAGGCGCGGTCGAGCTTTTGCTTGCCCAGGCCTATGCGCGCCGCGATCATGTGGCGCTGGTGGCCTTTCGCGGCACGGGGGCCGAGCTGCTGCTACCCCCCACGCGTTCGCTGGTGCAGACCAAGCGGCGCCTTGCGGGCCTGCCGGGTGGCGGCGGCACACCGCTGGCGGCGGGATTGCAGATGGCGATGGAGGTGGCGCGGATGGCCCGGGCGCGCGGCATGACGCCCACGGTCGCGCTCTTGACGGACGGACGGGCGAACGTGGCGCTCGACGGGCGCGGCGACCGCGCGACCGCGACCGAGGAAGCCGCGCGGATGGCCCGTGCGCTTGCACTGACAGCGACACCCGCGCTGGTGATCGACACCGCCACCCGGCCGCAAGACGCGCTGCGGGTTCTCGCGGGCCTGATGGCCGCGCCGTATCTGGCGCTGCCCCGCGCGGATGCCCGGAAACTGTCGCAGGCGCTGTCCAGCGCGCTTGGCGCATGACCGCGCCCGAGGATATGCCCCTTGACTGGCCAGGTCGCGCGGCAAGCCGCGTGATCGCCTGCGCGCCGCACCGCTGGCACGCGCAGATCATGGGCGATGGCCCCACGATCCTTGTGATTCACGGCGCCGGGGCCGCCACGCATTCCTGGCGCGGCCTGATGCCGATCCTCGCCCTTACCTACCGTGTGGTGGCGCTCGACCTGCCGGGGCAAGGCTTCACCCGCCCCGGTCGGCGTGATCGGTTCGGCCTTGACGCCACGGCCGAGGATATCGCGGCGCTGATCGCGCAAGAAGGGTGGGCGCCGCTTGCCGTCATCGGCCATTCGGCGGGCGGGGCGATCGCATTGCGTCTTGCGGAACTCATCCCCCTCAGCGGCGTGATCGGGATCAATGCCGCACTCGGCGGTTTCGAGGGGCTGGCGGGGATGATGTTTCCCTTCCTCGCCCGTTCCCTCAGCATGACCCCCTTCGTGCCATCGCTCTTCGCCCGCATGTCGGGCACGACCGAGCGGGTGCGTGCGCTGATCGGGTCCACCGGATCACGGATCGACGATGCGGGCATCGAGTTCTATCGCCTGCTCGTCTCGCGGCCCGCGCATGTAGAGGGCGCCTTGGGCATGATGGCGCAGTGGCGGCTGGACGAATTTCTGGCACGGCTGCCGGATATCGCGGTTCCGACACTGCTGATCGCGGGATTGGGCGACCGGACCGTGCCGCCCGCCATATCCGAACGCGCGGCGGCGCGGATGCCGCAGGCGACGTACCTTCCCGTCGAAGGGCTGGGGCATCTGATGCAAGAAGAAGCGCCGGATCAGACTGCAGCGCTTATCCTGCCGTATCTGGCCACAATCGCAGGCGACGCGGCCGAACGTCAGCGCCCGGACTGAGCCGCCAACCCCAGACCGCCGAAGATCATGTCGAGGTGATCCGACAGGTAGATGCGCAGCCATGGCGTAAACCGCTCGGGCCAGCGCCGGGTCTCGGCGGCAAGGTCATAGAGATCCACCCAGCGCGTCGCCGCAACCTCGGCCGGATTGGGCGAAAGCGGCAGGGATGGATCGGCCACGGCGGTAAAGACATCCACCACCTCATGCTCGATCAGACCACCACCCACTTCGGCGCGGTATTCAACCTGCCCTGCCCCGGCCACCGTCAGCCCGGCGATCCCCAGTTCTTCGCGCAAACGCCGCACGGCGCAGGCGGCGGGGTCTTCCCCCCAATGGGGATGGGTGCAGCAGGTGTTCGCCCAAAGGCCGGGCGTGTGGTATTTCGACAGCGCCCGCTGCTGGATCAGCACCCGCGCGCCCGCCAGCACGAACACCGAGACAGCGGGATGGCGCAGCCCACGGCGATGCACCTCCAGCTTGTCCATCGGCTGCAGGATGCCGCCATCCCAGGCGGCAATCAGTGCGGACAGCGGGGCATTCATGTCCAGGCCGGTGACACAAGACGGGTCAGGTGGGCGATGTTCTTCATCCCGATCTTCAGATGCGCCAGAGGCCGGGCACTCACGAGCTTTTTGTTCATGTAAGCCTCGAAAGTCAGCTTCTGCACGTCCACGTCGTGACAAAGGCTCACGAACCGTTCGCGGCGTTCGTCCGACTTGTAGTAGGCGTCCTGCATCGAGCGCAAGACGCGGAAGACGGTGCCGTGTTCCTTCATGAACAGCTTGCGCGCCATCGCAAGGTGCTTGATCCGCCCCGAGGCAAGATAGGCCACCGCCGCTGTTGCCGCGGCCCGACCGCCCGCCATCGCGTAATAGATGCCCTCACCCGAAGAGGGCGCGACCACCCCGGCGGCATCGCCCGCCAGCACCACGTCATTTGCATTGTCCCAGAAATCCAGGGGTTTCAGCGGGATCGGCGCACCTTCACGCCGGATCGTCTTGCAGTCCGTCAGCCCCGACATTTCGCGCAGCGCGGCGGTTGCGTCCTTGAGGTTCACGCCCTCCACTTCCGTACCCATGCCCACGCTGGCATGCGCGCCATGCGGAAACACCCAGCCATAGAAATCGGGGCTGATCTTGCCGTCATAGATCACGTCGCAACGCGTGGGATCGTAATCGGCATTGGCAGGCGGGGCGGCGATGATCTCGTGATACGCGATCACGTAGGGAATGTTCTGCCCGCCCGGAATCTCGTCCCGCGCGACGGCAGACCGCGCCCCGTCGGCACCGATCACCACGCGGGTGCGCGTCCGGCGCTCTTCGCCCGTCGCCTTGTCACGCCAGACAACATGGGTGCCGTCGCGATCCCGCTCGATCCGCAGATAGGTGCCGGTCAGCCGGTCCGCCCCGGCGGCCGCCGCACGCACGCGCAGGAATTCGTCGAAATGCTCGCGGTCAACCATGCCCACAAAGCCGTTCTCGATCGGGATATCCACGGCCCTGCCCGTGGGCGAGATCATGCGGGCGGTCTGGATCTTGGCCACGATCTGATCCTCGGGGATCAGGAAATCCGCAATCAGGCGCGGCGGGATCGCGCCACCGCACGGCTTGATCCGCCCGGCACGATCCAGAAGCGCCACACTGGCGCCAGAGCGCGCCGCATCCTCGGCCGCTGTTGCCCCCGACGGCCCGCCGCCCACCACGAATATGTCGTACGTCATCGTCCTATTCTCCCGCCATCAGAACCGGATGCGGCCTTGCTTGCCGCCCGCCGATCACGCGCATTGCCAAAAGTGCCGCGGCAAGGAAAAGCCCCGCCTCGACCACGAAAACCAGCCCGAACGCGCCTGCGTCGGGAAGAATGAGCCGCATGCCATCTGCCGCGACGGCGCCGATCAGGCCGCCCGCCCCCGCCGCGATGGCCTGGCTTGCACCCCAAAGGCCCATCCGCGTGCCTTCACGCGCTCCACGCCCCTGCCCGGCAAGTTCCATCATCGACCCGATCGCCGCGACGGCGAACATGCCGTTGAAAAGGCCCAGCGTCACAACGGCGGGCACCAGCGGCCCCGCTCCCGCCTGCCCCAGTGCGGCAATCGTCAGCAGGCTTGCGGCCGATCCGGTGCATCCCGCCGCCACCCATGCCCGCAGGCTTCCGATCCGCAGGCCGGTACAGGCGATGCCCACGGTCAGCATGCCGAGAAACACACCGCCATTCTGCGCACCGGAAAGCTGCGTCGTCTGGCCGGGGGTCAGGCCGAAGACAAGGCCCGCGAAGGGCTCGAGGATCAACTCCTGCATGAAATAGGCGACCATCGACAGAAAGACGAAGATCGTGAATGCCCGCGCGCGCGGCTCGGCCCACACCTCGGCCAACCCGTCGCGAAACCGTTGCGGACGCGCCTCGGGCGGGGCGGTCGGCGCGCCGGCCTCGACCCCGGCCATGGCCAGCGCCGTCAGCAGCAGCGCCCCGCTGCAAACCACGGCCACCACCGTGACCAGACGCTCGGGGCTGTAGGGGGCAAGAAATCCACCGGCGATGCCCGCCGTCAGCGCGATGCCAAGGATCATCATCAGCCAGGTGATCGTCGCCGCCGCCGCGCG
>JBBSBE010000019.1:0-42586 GCA_038251625.1 Rhodobacterales bacterium | reverse complement strand
GTCCGACGCGGCATTCTGGCCCAGCCGCCACGCCCCAAAGGCGAACGCTGCGGCGAAAAGGGCTGCCCCCATTGCCAGTCCGCGCCAGTGAAACGCCACGGGCAACGCCGCCACGATCAGCGTGAAAAGCGTCAGACCGTCCGGACCGGCAATGGCCGCCAACTGCGCCACGGGCGTGCCAATCCAGACATGCCCCGGCAGCGCCCAGGGAAAGCCGGTCAGCGCCACGCCGCGCAACGCCTCGACGCCCGCCAGCGCCACCGCGAACATCACCGCGCGCGGCCGCCCATAGGGGGCCAGTGCCCCTGCCGCCGCCCAGAAAAGCGCAAGGCCACCCGCCATCAGCACCAGCGCGAAAGGGGCCATCCAGCCGGTCGCGGGCGCGTCGATCAGAAAGGGCTCGATGATCCAGCTCAGCGCCAGACCGAAATGCCCCGTCCCCGCAGCCCATGCCAGAAAGGCCGCGCGCCGGGGGCTGCCCGCCCGCGCCACCAGATAGACCAACCCCGCATAGCCGGGCAGCGCCAGCCACCACAGGCCCCAAGGCGCCTGCCCCAGCGCCATCACGGCGCCAAGGCCAAGGGCCACCACAACCTCGCCGCGGCGGCCCACCTGCAGCAATGGCCGCGCTGTCATGCGCCGGCGGCTTTGGCAGCTTCCCGCTCGGCATTCGCATGGTCTGCCGCGGCCTTTTCGGCGGCCTTCGCGGCGGCGGCCGATACTTCGGCGGCGACGCTTGCAGCCCGGCTGGCCGCAGCGCCCGGCAGGCGCACCCGCAGCCGCTTGATGCGGCGCGGATCGGCATCGACCACCTCGAACTCGGCCCCCGTCTCATGCGGCACGATCTCGCCGCGCGACGGAACCCGGCCGGTCCGCAAAAAGACGATCCCGCCCAGCGTATCAATCTCTTCGTCTTCCTCGTCCGTCCGCAGGCGCAGGCCGATGGCGGCCTCGAATTCTTCCAGGGGCGCGGTCGCCTGGGCCAGAAACACGCCCGGCTTTTCCTCTTTCCAAAGCGCGCCTTCCACCTCGTCGTGCTCGTCCTCGATCTCGCCGATCACCGTCTCGATCAGGTCCTCGATCGTCACCAGCCCGTCGACCCCGCCATATTCGTCAATCACCAGCGCCATGTGCACGCGGTCTTTCTGCATCTTCTGCAGCAGCACGCCGATGGGCATCGACGGCGGGGCATAAAGGACCGGGCGCAACAGCTTGCGCAGGTTGAACCGCGCGGTGCCGCCAAAGCCATGCGTCAGCGCAAGGTCCTTCAGAAGCACCAGCCCCTGCGGATGATCCAGCGTCCCCTTGTAGACAGGCACCCGCGAAAAACCGTGTTCGCGGAAAACCGCCACCAGATCGTCGCGCCCGATGTCCAGCGGAACGGCCACAATCTCGACCTTGGGGATCGCCACGTCATCCACGCGCAAGCGGCGCAGGTTGGCAATGCCATGGGCTGCGGGCACCTGCGCGGGGGCCATGGGGGCCGCCGAAGCGTCCGCCGCGGCCCCGTCCGCCCCATCTGCAGGGCTCCACACATTCAACAATCGGCCAAAAAGGCCCCTTGGTCGGGCTGCGGCCTCGCCGCGCCTGTCCGGGTCTTCAGCGCCTTCGGCGCCAGACCCCTCGCTCGTACTGCCCATCTGTCCTTTTCCGGCTGTCGGGCCGCGCATTGACGCGCCCCTTTGGTCAATATGGGTCGGTAACCCCAAGGCTGGCAAGTATGCGCACCTCTGTTGCCTCCATCAAATCTGCATCAAGATCGTCTTCGTGGTCATACCCCAGCAGATGCAGCACCCCGTGGACGATCAGATGGGTGACATGATCGCCCATCGGCTTGTCCTGCTCAACCGCCTCGCGCGCGCAGGTTTCCCACGCCAGCGCAATATCGCCCAGGCTTTCGGGATCGTCCGCGCTGCCCGGTTCGGGGGCGTCGGGCACCGCCCCGGCGCCCTCTGCCGCGCGATCTTCCGACGGCCAGGACAGCACGTTCGTGGGCGCCGCCTTTCCCCGAAAATCGGCGTTGAGGGCCGCGATCCGCGCGT
This sequence comes from Rhodobacterales bacterium, assembly GCA_038251625.1. GTDB lineage: Bacteria > Pseudomonadota > Alphaproteobacteria > Rhodobacterales > Rhodobacteraceae > JBBQXK01. Next base: position 40,544 of record JBBSBE010000019.1, on the reverse strand, counting down.
CATCGCACCCCATCACCGTCACCGTGAACCCTGCGGAAGGAAGGCCAAGGGCGGCCAGCGTTGCCGCCGCCGCCCCGTCCGCCCGCGCGGTCAGGCCGAAACCCTCCCACCGCGCGTCTTCGATCACTGTCTCAACCAGAGGCTCCATCGTCGGCCTCATAAGCCTCGATGATGCGGGCCACAAGCGCGTGCCGCACCACATCCTTTGCAGTGAAGTAGTTGAAGCTGATGCTCTTCACCCCGGCCAAAATCCGCTCGGCATCGGCAAGGCCGCTTGCGGTCCCGCGCGGCAGGTCCACCTGCGTGCGGTCGCCTGTGATGACCATCCGGCTGCCCTCGCCCAGTCGGGTCAGGAACATCTTCATCTGCATCGTCGTCGCGTTCTGCGCCTCGTCGAGCACGACAAACGCGTTGGAAAGCGTCCGTCCGCGCATGAAGGCCAGGGGCGCAATCTCGATCCGCTTTTCCTCCATCAACTTCTGCACCTGCTTTTGCGGCAGGAAATCGTTCAGCGCATCGTATAGCGGCTGCATGTAGGGGTCGATCTTGTCCTTCATGTCGCCGGGAAGGAAACCAAGCCGCTCGCCCGCTTCAACGGCGGGGCGCGACAGGATGATCTTTTCCACAGCGCCCGATATCAGCATCGTCACGCCCACGGCCACGGCAAGATAGGTCTTGCCCGTACCCGCCGGGCCGATGCCGAAGGCAAGCTCGTTGTCGAAAAGGTTCTTCACATAGGCCTTCTGCGCCTCGGTCCGTGGCTCGATCGGCTTCTTGCGGGTGCGCAATTCGTAGCGCCCGCCGGTGAACATCTCGATCTGCTCGCCCTCGGGCGTCAGCACCGGCCCACGGCCCATCCGGATGGCCCCGTCCACATCGCCCGCAACCACGCCGCGCCCGGCCTCGAGACGCGCATAAAGCGCGCGCAGCACCGCCGCCGCCTCTTCCCGCGCACCCTTGTCACCGATCACCGCCAGACGGTTGCCGCGTCGCAGGATGTGAACACCCATCTGGTGCTCGATCTGCGCAAGGTTCCGGTCGAATTCGCCACACAGGCTGATGAGCAGACGATTGTCGGGGAATTCAAGAAGCGTTTCCACAACATGATCTGCGGCGGTCGGGGGGGTCAGCGCGCTGATGCCCAAGGACGTCTCCTTATGCTTTCATTCCTGATGGAAGTCTGCGCCCCACTCGGGGCTGTGGCAAGCGGCGAGATACCGCAGGATACCAGTGTGGCGCGGATTTGTGCCGGTTCGGTGACAAATCCACCATTGCTTGCGGATAGGCGCAAAAGCACACGGCCCGCCCGGTGGTCCGGGCGGGCCGTGTGAAGGTGATGTGCACCGCGCTATTTGCGGACGCTCGATCCGGGCACGTAATCCTTGATGCCCGCATTGGGCGATTGGTAATCCTTGACCACGGCACCCGGCGGAAATTCGTTGTTGCAGACCGGCAGACCCGAAACAGGGTCGAAACGGGGCGTGGAATAACCCTCTACGCCATCGTCGATGATCCAGTTCTGGCAGCCATCGGGATCATAGGCGATCGCCGCGCCACCGTTGGTCAGCCGCCCGGCATCGCGGCCCGTGTCATAGGCCGTCGCGATCACCGTGTCGGGGCTTTCCTTGTAGGGCGAGAGCCCCGATTCAACCGTGATCGTTTCGCACCCGGCAAGGCCTGCCGCCGCAAGCAGGGCCAGAGGAATCAAGCGCATGTTCATATCCCTCACCACCGGTAGCACACGACTTCGACGCGACGGTTCTTGTGCATGTTGGCCGCAGATGTGTTGGCCACCAGCGGCACCCGTTCGCCATAGCCGATCTCTCGCTCAACCTGCGCCCCGACCGACCGCGCGACAGCGGCAACCGAGGCTGCCCTGCGCTGCGACAGGCGGATGTTGTATTCATCCGAGGCGCGGCTGTCGGTGTGGCCATAGACGGCGTATCCAAAAGCCCCGGCCTGCTGGAAAAACTTGGTCAGCCGCGCCCGGCCAATGGCCGTCAACCGCGCAGAATCTGTCGCGAACAAGGTGTCGGTGTTCTCCACCAGACAGGTGTTCTTCTTAAGGCAAACGGGCTTGCCTGTTTTGGGGTTGCGGCGCGGAACCATATAGCCCTCAAGGCCACCGTCCGCCCACCAATGCATGCAACCGTCATCATCGATCCATGCGCCCCATTCGATTTTTCCAACCTGGCGCGGCTTGGTCTGCGCCTCCAGTGGCGCGCCGCCTGCAAACGCCAGTGAAACCGCCGCCGCTCCCAAAAGCCAGCGCGCGATCCCAGCGATCCGAATTGTCACAATTGCACCCCCCCGGGCGTTCCGTTCACCAGCAACCCAGAAAACACTGTCATTCGTGCAAAGCGCTTGTAAAGCAAAATGTCGTGGCAGGATGGGACGGAGGAACTAATTGTTGCGTTCCCGCGCCAATCTTGTGCAGCTTTCCCCAGATTGGTGGCGCCGTGGAAACAGCGCGGCCCGGCCTTAGCCCAGCCGAGTACCCGCCAGCGAATTGGTCGATGTGGCCGTGATCCGCACGCGGACCAGATCGCCCACCGCCCCGCCCTCATCCGCCACGTGCACGGCGTGCAGATGGTCGGATTTTCCGGTCATCTGCCCTGCCATGCGGCCCGGCTTTTCATACAGCACGCTGACCTCGCGCCCCACCATCGCCTCTTGCGCCGCACGTTGCTGCGCGGTGATCAAGGCCTGCAGACGCTGCAACCGCGCGTCGGCCACCGCCGCCTCCACATCCGGCTTTTCCGCTGCGGGGGTTCCGGGCCGGGCCGAATACCTGAAGCTGAAGGCGGCACCAAACCCCACCGCTCGGATCAAATCCAGCGTGGCTTCGAAATCGTCCTCGGTCTCGCCGGGGAAACCCACGATGAAATCGGAACTGAGCAGGATATCGGGCCGCGCCGCCCGCACACGCTCGATCACGCGCAGGTAGTCGTCTGCGGTGTGCCTGCGGTTCATGGCCTTCAGAATGCGGTCGCTGCCCGATTGCACCGGCAGATGCAGATAGGGCATCAGCGCAGCCACCTCGCCATGCGCAGCAATCAGGTCATCGTCCATGTCGTTGGGGTGGCTGGTGGTATAGCGGATGCGCACCAGCCCCTCCACCTCGGCCAGCGCACGGATGAGCCGGCCAAGGCTCCACTCCTCGCCATGCCAGGCATTCACATTCTGGCCGAGCAGCGTGATCTCGCGCACCCCCCGGCTGACCAGATCGCGCGCCTCGGCCAGAATGCGGGCGGGCGTGCGGCTGACTTCGGCCCCCCGCGTATAGGGCACCACGCAAAAGGCGCAGAACTTGTCGCACCCCTCCTGCACGGTCAGAAACGCCGTCGGCCCGCGCGATGACTTGCGCGGCGGCAGATGGTCGAATTTGTCCTCGGGCGGAAACTCGGTGTCGATTACCCGGCCCTCTGCCCGCAGCATCGCGGGCAGACGATGATAGCTTTGCGGCCCGACCACCAGATCGACCATCGGCGCGCGCCGGATGATCTCGGCCCCTTCCGCCTGCGCCACGCAGCCCGCCACCGCGATCTTGAGGTCAGGCTTTGCGACTTTCAGCGGGCGCAACCGCCCCAGATCGGAATACACCTTTTCTGCCGCCTTCTCGCGGATGTGACAGGTGTTCAACAGCACCATATCGGCCTCGGCCGCCACATCGGTGGCTTCATAGCCTTCGGCTGCCATGATTTCGGCCATGCGCTCGCTGTCATGCACGTTCATCTGGCAGCCATAGGTCTTGATGAACAGCTTCTTTGGCGCTTGCATCTTGGCCTCCCGCAGGGTCAGCGCCGGGTTCTACACCGCCCCCGCCCCTGCCGCAACGCCCCGCTCCCCCCGCGTGGGGTTTGACCTTCGCCCCGAATTGTCCGAGTCTGCACCGGGAAACCCGAACCTGCCCGGCCCCGCATGCACCACGCCAGCCTGACCGCCTATGTCGCTGACCTGCACACGCGGGCGCAGAAAGGCCCTTTTGCCGTCATCATGGCCGAAGACGGGGTCGAACTGGACAGCACGCTTGACCATCACCTTGCCATGGGCTTCCGCGAGGTGATCCTCCTGGCCCCAGAAGGGCTGACCTTGCGCCCGGAATGGGCCGACCGTCTTCAGATCGTGCGCTACGATGTCTTTGCCGAAGGCGCGCTGGAACGCGCGGTCAATGCCCTGATCGAGGCGCTGCCGGGGCAGTGGATCTATTATGGCTACAACGCCGAATACCTTTACTTTCCCTTTTGCGAAACGCGCAACATCCGGGAACTCATCGCCTTTCACGCAGAAGAACGGCGCGACGCGTTCCTGTCCTACGTGATCGATCTTTACGCCGGCGACCTTGGGCGCCACGACAATGCCGTGTCACGCGAAGACGCGCTGCTTGACCGGTCTGGATACTATGCACTCGGGCGTCCCGATCCTGCGAACCACAACTACCCCCGCGAACGCCAGCTTGATTTCTTCGGCGGCCTGCGCTGGCGGTTCGAGGAACACGTGCCCCCCGCCCGGCGCAAGATCGACAGGATCGCGCTCTTCCGCGCCAAGCCGGGCTTGCGCCTGCGTGCCGATTACACGTTCAGCGACGAAGAATTCAACACCTACGCCTGCCCCTGGCACAACAACATCACCACCGCAGTAATGAGCTTTCGAACCGCCAAGGTCCTGCGCACCAATCCGGGATCCAAATTCGATATCCATAGCTTTCGGTGGCGCAACTCCATCCCCTTCGAATGGAAAAGCCAGCAATTGATGGACCTTGGGCTGATGGAACCGGGGCAATGGTTCTAGCCTGCGAAACACAAAACCGTGAAGGCGCGGCCCGTCTGCAACTCTGCCAGCCGCGCGCCCGTTCCTGAAACCACGCGGTCGGGATCACCCCGGCCCCTGCTCAGGAGGATTTCATGCGCAAAACCCATGCACTGGTCGCCGTTGCGGCCCTGATGGCTGCCCCCGCTTTCGCGGCCAATCCGAACGTCGGCGGCGCGCCGATGTTCGAGACGAAGAACATCGTCGAAAACGCGGTGAACTCGGCCGATCACACCACGCTTGTGGCCGCCGTCAAGGAAGCCGGGCTGGTCGATGCGCTGATGGGCCCCGGCCCCTTCACCGTCTTTGCGCCGACGAACGAGGCGTTCGCCGCGCTGCCCGCAGGCACTGTCGAGACGCTGCTGAAGCCCGAAAACAAGGCGCTTCTGACCAAGGTGCTGACTGCCCATGTGGTGGCAGGCGATCTCAAGCTGGCCGATCTGCGGGCCAAGGTGGGCAAGGACGGCTACGCCAACCTGCGCACGCTTTCGGGTGACGCGCTGTCGGTCAAGTTCAAGGGCAACACCGCGATGGTCTACAGCGAGTCGCGCAATATCGGCACCATCACGATTGCCGATGTCGATCAGTCGAACGGCGTGATCCACGTCGTCAACACGGTGCTTGTCCCAAAGTGACGGCAGCCGGTGGCGGGGCCGTCCCCCGGCCCCGCCACGCCTCAGCGACCCGCCATCACGCCGCCGTCCACAGGCAGGACGGTGCCCGTGATCCAGCCTGCGGCATCCGACGCAAAGAACAGGATCGCAGCCACGATGTCAGCGGGCTGGCCGATGCGCCCGAGGGGATGGAACGCTGCAAAGGAAGCCAGAACCGGCTCCACCTGATCCTCGGGCAGGAATGTGCCAAAGACCGGGGTATTCACCACAGCAGGTGCCACCGCGTTGATGCGGATGTGCTGCGGGGCAAGTTCGATCGCCAGGTTCTTGACCATCTGATGCACCCCCGCCTTGGCGGCAGAATAGGCAGCAGACGGCGTGGCACCAACCGCCTGCAAGGCCCACATCGAACCCGTCTGCACGATTGCGCCGCCGCCACGCATCTGCATTGCACGCGCCGCCGCCTGTGCCGCAAAGAACTTTCCCTTCAGGATGGTGGCAACCGTGCGGTCATAATCTTCTTCGGTATGGTCCAGAAAGGGCGTCGGGCGGAAGATGCCCGCGTTGTTGATCAGGATATCGAGGCCCCCGAACCGCTCCACCGCCAGCGCGACAGCCGCCTTGCCCGTCTCGGGTTCGGCAATGTCACCCGCAAAGACGGCAACCGCGTGCCCCGTTGGGTCAATCCCGGCTGCGGCCTTTTCCAGCACATCGCCGCGCCGCCCCGTCAGCACGACGCGCGCGCCCTCTGCAATCAGCGCCGCTGCGGCGGCACGTCCTATTCCGGTTCCGCCGCCCGTGACCACGGCCACCCTGTCCTTGAATCGCATGCCCATCTCCTCGCCATCGAATCTATCTATTACTAGGTAGAATCAATCTAGCTGTTGATAGGTAGGCACGCCAGCCCTATTTCTGTCGTGAACAGAGAGTTGATGATGACCGGCACCCGCGACCTGCTTCTGGATCTTGCCGCCACGCGCGTGCAGACGCGCGGCTACAACGGCTTCAGCTTCAACGATCTGGCGCGCGATGCGGGGATCAAGGCCGCCAGCATCCATTACCATTTCCCGACCAAGGCCGATCTTGGCCAAACGCTGGCAGAACGCTACCGCAAGGGATTTGCAGCCACCATCGGCGCGGCGGGCGATGGCACGCCGTCAGACGCGCTCGGGCGCTTCGTCGCGGCCTTCGCCGCCACGCTCGACCAGGGGCGCATGTGTCTGTGCGGGCTCATGGGGGCGGAGGTGCGCGATCTGCCGGACAGTGTTGCCATCGAGGTCGCCGCATTCTTCACCTTCTGCCAGCAGTGGCTTGAAGCGGTCTTTACCCGCGCCAAGGCTGGTGATGCCGCGACATCGGCGCGCCACACGATGGCCGCCCTCGAAGGCGCGTTGATGATGGCGCAGGTCGCCCGCGACCCGCGGATCTTTCACGACGTCGCGGCCGAGGTGCGCAGGGCGATTGGCTAGTGCAGCGCACCGCGCCCGGGTTCAGACCTCGTCGCAGATCACGGTAAACTCGGTCAGCATGTGTTGCCCGAAGGAATGCATCAGCGGCACATCGGCGGCATCGCGCCCCTGCGCCACCTTGATCCGCCCGATCCGGGGAATGTTGTTGCGCGGATCGAACGTCATCCAGCGCCCGTCAAGATACACCTCGATCCAGGCCGCAAAATCCATTGGCCCCGCCACCGGCACGCCGATATCGCCCAGATACCCGTTCACATAGCGCGCCGGAATGTTCATGCAGCGGCATAGGGCGATGGCCAGATGCGCGAAATCGCGGCACACGCCCACGCCTTCGCGGTTTGCATCCGCCGCCGTCCGCGTGGCGCGCGCCTGATTGTAGTCGAACTGGATGCGGTTGTGCGCATAGTCGCAAATCGCCTGCACCCGTCCCCAACCCGGTGCAATCTGCCCGAACAGGTTCCACGCGGTCTGGCTCAACTCGTCAGTTTCGCAATAGCGGCTGCCCAGAAGATAGATCAGCGTGTCGTCCGGCAGGTCGGGAATGGCCATCTCGCTGGCGCCGGGATACTGCGGATCATCCAGCCCGCTATCGCGCACCACGCTTTCGTGCCGCAGCCTGAAGCTGCCCTCGGGCGCGATCATCCGCAGACAGGTGTTGCCGAACAGATCCTTGTAGCGCCGGATCGGCACGCGCGGAAAGCTTTCCACGATCCCCTGCTCCTGCAGATCATCGCGGCGCTCGTCCCGCAGCACCAGAAGGCAGATCAGCGGGGTGGGCTGCGGGCAGGAAATCGTGATGTCGTATCCGTGGCGGATCAGCATGTATCGGGCCAGTGCATGAAAGGGTCAGGGCGCGGGTCACATTTCCGCGCCATTTACGTGCTCCACAACGCAAGGTTTGGCTATCGGTTCCGGCCCCGGCGGCCCCAATCGGGCCAACAATAGCCAAAACGCGGCGGAATTGCCCGGAAAAGACGCGCGCCGACCGTCAGCGCGGCAAGCGGCGCAGCCGGATCACCACATCCACCCGCGCGATCTCGGTGCCGGGCGGCGGGTCGGGAAGCCGGGCGAACGCCATTTCATCCGACGGCGCATCGGTCAGCGTCTGCGTGTCTTCCCAGTAGAAATGCGGGTGATCGTCCATCCGCGTGTCGAAATAGCTGCGCGCGCCATCGACCACGACCTCCTGCATCAACCCCGCCTCGCAGAACGCCCGCAGCGTGTTGTAGACCGTGGCAAGGCTCACCGCCTCATCCGCCCCGCACGCCGCGGCATAAAGGCTTTCAGCGGTCACATGCCGGTCCTCGCCGTCGCCCACCAGCAGCGTCGCAAGCGCCACGCGCTGGCGCGTCGGGCGCAAACCGGCCGTTGCAAGCCAGGCGGTGCCCCTGTCGGTCAGGCTGGTGTCGGTCGCGGTCATCTCTGTGTATCTCCCACAATGTATATAGCGCCGAGACGACCGGTTTTTCAACTGCTCTGGCAAGGACCCCCGGCCTTGCGCCCGCTTCGGGGCCGGTGTTACAGCAAGTGTCACAGAAGTGACCCGAAGGCAGATGCCCATGGCCGACTACCCAACCCATTTCGACCGTGACGACCTCTTGAAATGCGCGCGGGGCGAGCTTTTCGGGCCGGGCAATGCGCAACTGCCGCTGCCGCCGATGCTGATGATGGACCGGATCACCGATATTTCCGGCGACCGGGGCGCGCATGGCAAGGGCCATGTGGTGGCGGAATTCGACATCACGCCAGACCTTTGGTTCTTCGCCTGCCACTTTCCCGGCAACCCCGTCATGCCCGGCTGCCTCGGCCTTGACGGCCTGTGGCAGTTGACCGGCTTCAACCTCGGCTGGCGCGGCTGGCAGGGGCAGGGCTTCGCGCTCGGTGTCGGCGAGGTCTCGCTCAAGGGCATGGTGCGGCCCGACCGCCGCGTGATCCGCTACTTCGTCGATTTCACCCGTGTCATCGACCGTCGCCTCAAGATGGGGGTGGCCGACGGGCGGGTAGAGGCCGATGGCGAAATCATCTATCTGGTGAAGGATATGAAGGTGGGCCTGGCCACCGCCGCTGCCTGAGGAGGATTGCACATGCGCCGCGTCGTCATCACTGGAATGGGGATCGTCTCGTCCATCGGCAACGATGTGGCCGAGGTCGAGGCCAGCCTGCGCGCCGGTAAATCCGGCATCGTCTTCGCGCCCGACTACGCCGAACACGGATTCCGCTGCCGTGTCCACGGTCAGCCGAACATCGTGCTGGAAGACCGGATCGACAAGCGCGACCTGCGCTTCATGGGCGACGGGGCGGCCTATACCTTCATCGCCATGCGCGACGCCATCGCCGACAGCGGCCTGTCCGACGCCGAAGTCTCGAACGACCGCACCGGCATCATCGTGGGCTCGGGCGGTCCGTCCACGAAGTCGTTCTTCCGCGCCCACAACATCGTGCGCGAAACCGGATCGCCAAAGCGGATCGGCCCCTTCTCCGTCACCAAGGGCATGTCATCCACCGTCTCGGCCTGCCTTGCCACACCGTTCAAGATCAAGGGCGTCAACTACTCCATCACGTCCGCCTGCTCCACTTCGGCGCATTGCATCGGCAACGGCGCGGAACTGATCCAGATGGGCAAGCAGGATATCGTCTTTGCCGGTGGCGGCGAGGAACTGGACTGGACGCTGTCGTGCCTTTTCGATGCGATGGGCGCCATGTCCTCGAAATACAACGATGCGCCGGCAACCGCCTCGCGCACCTATGATGCCACCCGCGACGGCTTTGTCATCGCGGGCGGCGGCGGTGTGGTCGTTCTGGAAGAACTGGAACACGCCCTTGCCCGCGGCGCCAAGATCTATGCCGAAGTCACCGGCTATGGCGCCACCTCTGACGGGCACGACATGGTGGCCCCGTCCGGCGAAGGCGGCGAGCGGGCGATGCGCCTTGCGATGGCCACGTTGCCCGAAGGTCGCCAGATCGGCTACATCAACAGCCACGGCACCAGCACGCAAGTGGGTGACGTGACCGAGGTCGAGGCGATCCGCCGCGTCTTCGGCAACGGCGCCACCCCGCCCATCGCCTCCACCAAATCCCTCACTGGCCATGCCTTGGGCGGCGCCGGCGTGTGGGAGGCGATCTTTTCGCTCATCATGCTCAACAAGGGCTTCATCGCGGCCTCCGCCAACGTGACCACGCTCGACCCCGCCCTCGATCCCGCCGAAATCGTCACCGAACTGCGCGACGGGGTAGAGCTTGACTCCGTGCTGTCCAACAGCTTCGGCTTCGGCGGCACCAACGCCACGCTGGTGATGAGCAAATACCTCGATTGAAAGGGCGCGCCATGGCCGATCTGATGAAGGGCAAACGCGGCCTTGTCATGGGGGTTGCGAACGACCGCTCCATCGCCTGGGGCATCGCGCGCGCGCTGGCCGCCGAAGGCGCGGAACTGGCGTTCTCCTACCAGGGTGATGCGTTCGGCAAGCGCGTCGAACCGCTGGCTGCCTCCGTCGGATCGGATGTGCTGGTCGATGTCGACGTGACGAACGACGACAGCCTCGATGCCTGCTTTGCCGCGCTCAAGGCGCGCTGGGGCACGATGGATTTCATCGTCCACGCCATCGCCTATTCCGACAAGGCGGAACTTACCGGCCGCTTCATCAACACCAGCCGCGCGAACTTCAAAAACTCGCTGACGATCTCTTGCTACAGCTTCATCGACGTGTGCCGCCGCGCATCCGAAATGATGCCCGATGGTGGTACCTGCCTCACCCTCACCTTCCAGGGCTCGAACCGTGTGACGCCGAATTATAACGTCATGGGCGTCGCAAAGGCGGCCCTCGAAAGCGCCGTGCGCTATCTGGCCAACGACCTCGGGCCCCAGAAGATCCGCGTCAATGCGATCAGCCCCGGCCCGATGAAAACCCTTGCCGGGGCGGCCATCGGTGGCGCCCGCGCCACCTTCCGCCACACAGAGGCCAACGCGCCCATGCGCGCCAATGCCACGCTTGATGCCATAGGCGGCACGGCGGTCTATCTGGCCAGCGACTGGGGACGCGATACGACCGGCGAGGTGATCCGGGTGGATGGCGGCTATCACGTCCTGGGCATGCCGCAGGCCGAAAACCTCTGAACGGTTTCGGCTGACCGCCCGTCGGGCGGTCAGCCGGATGCTCAATCAGCCCGGCCCGGCAGGCTCAGATCACCCGACGCCACATCGAACACATCCGTCACGCACAGCAGCGGCGCATGGATATCCGCGTTGACGCGCAGCGCTGCAGTCACGCCGTCATAGCTGATCTCGCCGACCGCCGCCGCGAAACCCACCGTCACAGTCACTTCAGGCCCGTCGAACAACGGTGAATATCCCGGGCTGTCGATGAAGATCGGCAGCCCCGGCCATGTTGCGGGCAGCGCAGGTTCTGCCCCTTGTGGAATGTCCCTGACAGCCAGCGCGCCTTCGCCGCAGGCTTCGGTGGGTGTCAGCACAACCCAGTGGCTGTGCCAGCCACCGCCGTCATTGGCCGGGTCGCCGTCGCCGTTTTCGTCAAAAAGCGGCGTATCGTCGAAATCCGGGTGGCTTGTCGCCGCCAGCGCCAGAATCCCGCTGCCGGTCTCAAAGCCCACGGCTGATGGATCAAGACTGGTCGGCCAGACATAGGAAAGGACCGCCGCCCCGCCCAGTGCGCCCGTCGCAACCGGGCGGTCGGCCCCGGCCTGACCTGCGGTGGTCATGTGAAACGTCACTTGCCTGCCGGACCGATGTGCGTGGGCGGCAAGGATGTCGAAAGACGGCGCGATCCCGCCCTTGCGGTCCGAGGTGATGGCGTCCGGTTTTGTCGCGGCTGTCTGGCCGTCCGCAAGCACCGGTCCGGCAACAAGGGCGGACAGGATGGCGACGAGGATCTTGTGATTCATTTTCAGGCTCCTTCCAGAATGTTCACTCGCCCTTAATAGTAGCGACTCGCTACTGTTGCACGTTCAATATCGACTCGCTATCAATGCAAAATGAACACCAGGACAGTCTCTCTGATCGACCGCCTTGCCCGCCTCAACGCGGCTGAAGCCTGGTCCAGCGACCTCAACCCAAGCCAGGCGGCGGCATTGGGATACCTCGCCTCGGCCAACCGATTCAGCCGTGCCCCCAGCAACGTGGCCGATTACCTTGGCAGCACACGCGGCACCGTCTCGCAAACGCTGAAGGCGCTGGCCCGCAAGGGCTTGGCAGAGGAAGTCGCGTCGGATGAGGACCGCCGCAAGATCAGGTACGATGTCACGCAAAGCGGCCTGACGATCCTGTCCGGCATGCGCGTGCTGGACCGGGCGCTGGCGGCCCTTCCGGCAACGGACGGCGCGCGGCTGGATCAGGCATTGTCGGGGTTGCTGCACGCATGTCTGAAACAGAACGGTCAGCGGTCCTTCGGTCTGTGCAGGACGTGCGTCCATCATCAGACCACGCGTGACGCAGGTTTCTGCCGTTTGCTGAACGTCGCCCTCTCGCCCGAAGAGCGAAAGATGATCTGCCACGAACACGCGCTCTGACATATGACCCTTGGGACCGGGGGACAAACCCTTGGCAAATGGTTAATGGCCACGCGCATCTATCTGTAAATGAAACATATGTCTTGAATATCACATGCGATACGGGCTGCTTCGGCAATGGCCGCCCAAAAGCAAAAGGCCCCGGCATTCCTGCCGGGGCCCCGCTATCATCGTGAAGGCCGCGCTTACGCTTCGGCTTCTTCCTTCTTCTCGGTGATCTCTTCACCGGTCTCCTGATCGACCATCTTCATGCCAAGGCGCACCTTGCCGCGATCGTCGAAGCCCAGAAGTTTCACCTTCACTTCCTGACCTTCCTTCAGCGCCTCATTGGGATGCTGAAGCCGCTTGTTCGCGATCTGGCTGACGTGGACAAGGCCGTCACGCTTGCCGAAGAAGTTCACGAAGGCGCCGAAGTCGACCAGTTTGACCACGCGACCGGTGTAGACCTTGCCCTCTTCCGGCTCGGCCACGATGGACCAGATCATGTCATAGGCGCGCTTGATCGCGGCGGCATCGTTCGACGCGATCTTGATCACGCCATCGTCGTTGATGTCGACCTTCGCGCCAGACACTTCCACGATCTCGCGGATCACCTTGCCGCCCGACCCGATCACTTCACGGATCTTGTCGGTGGGCACGGTCATCGTTTCGATCTTCGGCGCATACTGGCTGAACGCCTGCGCCGAGGTCAGGGCTTTCGCCATCTCGTCGAGGATGTGCAGCCGCCCGTCGCGCGCCTGCGCCAGCGCCTCTTCCATGATCTGCGGCGTGATGCCCGCGATCTTGATATCCATCTGGAGCGAGGTGATGCCCTTCGCGGTGCCCGCCACCTTGAAGTCCATGTCGCCGAGGTGATCCTCGTCGCCAAGGATGTCCGTCAGAACGGCGTATTTCCCGTCATCCTCAAGGATCAGGCCCATCGCTACACCGGCCACAGGCGCCTTCAAGGGCACGCCCGCATCCATCATCGAAAGCGAGCCGCCGCAGACAGACGCCATCGAGGATGACCCGTTGCTTTCGGTGATCTCGCTGACAACCCGGATGGTGTAGGGAAAGTCGGTCGCGGCAGGCAGAACCGCCTGCAGCGCGCGCCACGCCAGCTTGCCGTGGCCGATTTCGCGGCGACCGGGCCCCGACACGCGGCCCACTTCGCCCACCGAATAGGGGGGGAAGTTGTAGTGCAGCATGAAGTTCGACCGCGAATTGCCGTGCAGCGCGTCGATGATCTGCTCATCCTCGCCCGTGCCCAGCGTCACCACCACCAGCGCCTGCGTCTCGCCCCGCGTAAAGAGGGCCGAGCCATGCGTGCGCGGCAGGACCGACGTCTCGGACACGATCGGGCGCACCGTCTTGGTGTCGCGCCCGTCAATGCGCGCGCCGCCCGAGATGATGTCGCCGCGCAGGATCGAGCTTTCCAGCTTCTTGATCGCCGACCCGAGGTTCGCGTCCTTCCGATCCTCTTCCGAAAGCGCCGCCACGATGGCATCCGCCGCCGCGTCGATGGCGCTGGTCCGCTCTTGCTTGTCGCGGATCGCGAAAGCCGCGCGCATCTGCACCTCACCTGCCGCTTTCACGCGGCCGTAAAGGGCCGAATAGTCGGGCGGGGTGAAATCGAAGGGCTCTTTCGCGCATTCCTCTGCGAAGTCGAGGATCAGGTCGATCACCGGCTGCATCGCGGCATGGCCGAACTTGACCGCACCCAGCATCTCGGCTTCCGAAAGCTCGTAGGCTTCGGATTCCACCATCATCACCGCGTCCTTGGTGCCCGCAACGACGAGATCGAGCCGCTGCTCGGGATTCTCGCGCAGCTTCTGCATGTCGTCGACGTCGGGGTTCAGAACGTACTCGCCGTTTGCAAAGCCCACGCGCGCCGCACCAATGGGGCCCATGAAGGGCACGCCCGAAATCGTCAGCGCCGCCGACGCCGCGATCATGGCAAGGATATCGGGTTCGTTCACAAGGTCATGGCTCAGCACGGTGCACATCACCAGCACTTCATGCTTGAAGCCCGGCACGAACAGCGGACGGCAGGGCCGGTCGATCAGGCGAGAGGTCAGCGTTTCCTTCTCGCTCGGACGCGCCTCGCGCTTGAAGAAACCGCCGGGCACCTTGCCGGCAGCATAGTATTTTTCCTGATAATGCACGGTCAGAGGAAAGAAATCCTGCCCCGGCTTTGCAGCTTTCGCGAACGTCACGTTGGCCATCACGCTGGTTTCCCCGAGCGTTGCAATGACCGAACCATCCGCCTGACGGGCAACCTTGCCCGCTTCCAGGGTCAGCGTTTCATCGCCCCACTGGATTGATTTCGTTGTCACGTTGAACATCTGTCGTTTCCCATCTGGAGGCTCTCCCGGCGTTCCGGGTCCTCCGTTGCATAGCGGCCCCATTGCCGCCGCCCCCTATCCTTTGCATGGGCCGGGGGTGAGGCCACACGTCGCAGATAGCGGGCGGATACAGGAAACGGGGACGAATGGGAAGGGCGTGACGCGCCACCGGGACGGTTGCCTGAGCCGCCGCCGCGCGGCTAGGCTGCGCCACGAAGTTATACCGGAGCGGCGCGCGTGCAAAACCCTTCCCCGACCCGCCCCGCCGCCGCATCAGAGCGGGAGGACGCTACGCGGGAAATCCTGGCGGCGATCCGCGAGAGCCGCGATGACGAACGCCCGGTCTTCGATGCCGTGCTGCGCAATGCGGCCCGGCTATGCAACGCACCCATGGCCTGGCTTCTGCTTTGCAACGAGGCACAGACCGAGATGACGCTGGCGGGTTACCACGGGCTTGCGCGGCGGGCGCTGAAGATTGGCGACACGTGGGCGCTCCGTGTCGATCCGGATTCGCAGGCCGGGCTTGGCCGTGCCATCCTCGAGGCGCGCACGACCCAGGACGAGGATCTGGCGCAGACCCCCTTTTACCTTCAGGGCGATGGGTCCGTGGGCCAGCTTGTCGATGAGGAGGGCCTGCGCACCCGCATGTCCGTCCCCCTCGTCAGCGGCGGCAGGGGGATCGGTGCCATCGTTCTCAGCCGCCGCGAGGTGGCGCCCTTCGGGCCCGATGACATGGCGCTGCTCGACACCTTTGCTGAACAGGCCGTCATCGCCATCGAGAACGCGCGCCAGTTCAAGCACCTTCAGGACGCTCTGGACAAACAGGAAGCGACCTCCGACATCCTGCGGGTGATCAGCCAGAGCCGCGAAGACGAGACGCAAGTCTTCAACCTTATTCTGGAGAAGGCTGCCGTCCTTTGCGCGGCCGATCAGGGTGGGCTTCAGATCGTCAACGAGGCCCGCACGCATGTCCGCCTGATGGCCGATTGGGGGCACAATCGGACGGCCTGGCGTCCGGGGCTTGAATTCTCGCTGGACGAGCCGCTTTCGGTCGTGGAGACGATCCGCACTGCCAAGGTGGTGCATATCGAGGATTATGCGCAGACCGAGGCCTACAAGGCGCGCCATCAGATTGCCGTCGATCTGGTCGAGACCGAAGGCGTCCGGACGCGGCTGATTGTTCCGATTTTGCTGGACGGCATCGCCGTCGGGTGCATTTCGCTGAGCCGCCGGGCGGTTCTGCCCTTTGCGCCGGCTGAAATCGCCCTTGTCGAAACCTTCGCCGCGCAGGCCGTGATCGCCATCGAGAACGTGCGCCAGTTCCGCGAGTTGCAGACACGTCTCGAGCGCGAGGCGGCGACGCGTGAAATCCTCGAGGTCATCAGCCAGAGCCGGGATGACGAAGCGCCGGTGTTCGATGCCGTCCTGCGCAAGGCCGCGCAGTTATGCGGGGCGCCGCTGGCCGGGCTGAACATCATCAGCGAAGACCGCAGCCACGCGGTGATGGTTGCGCATTGGGGCGACACGCTGCGCGCGCTTGCACCGGGCAAGACCGTCTGGCAGCTTGACGACAGTGCGGGCGGCAGCTCGATCCCCATGCGCGACGGCGTCATCTTCCACGAACACGATCTGGCCGATACCGACCTTTACCGCGCGGGCGATCCCACCCGGCGCGCATCAGTGGACGGAGAGGGTATCCGCACCTTCGTCTGCGTGCCGCTGTTCAACGCCGGGCGCACCATCGGTTCCATCGCGCTCTACCGGCGAGAGGTCAGACCTTTCACCCTTGACCAGATTGCCCTGATTGAAACCTTCGCGGCCCAAGCCGTCATCGCCATCGAGAACGTCCGCCAGTTCAAGGCGCTGGAGGCGCTGAATGCCGAATTGGGCGACCGGGTCGAGGTGCAGGTGGGCGAGATCGAGCGGATGGGGCGGCTGAAGCGCTTCCTGCCCGCCGCCGTGGCCGATACCGTGATCTCTTCGGGGTCCGACAAGATGCTGTCCAGCCACCGCGCGCTGCTTGGTGTCCTCTTCTGCGACATTCGCGGCTTCACCGCCTTTTGCGAAACGGCAGAGCCTGAGGAAACCATCGAGGTCTTGCAAACCTACCACGAGGAGATGGGCAAGCTCATCAACATCCATGGCGCAGGGGTGGATCACCGGATGGGTGACGGCATCATGGTGCTCTTCAATGATCCCCTGCCCTGCGACGATCCGGCAGGCGATGCGGTGCGCCTCGCCCTCGCCATGCGCGAACGGATGGCGGAGTTGTGCAAACAGTGGAAGCGGATGGGCCATCGGCTCGGCTTCGGCATGGGCGTCTCGCTCGGCTATGCGACGGTCGGCATGGTCGGTTTCGAGGGGCGCTTCGACTACACCGCCTCCGGCACCGCCATCAACCTCGCGTCCCGCCTCTGCGACGAGGCGCAGGACGGCGAAATCCTCCTCAGCCCGCGCGCCCGGCTGGCGGTAGAGGATGATTTCAAGGTGGAATCGCGCGGCGAGATCACCTTCAAGGGCATCCGGGAGCCGGTCGAGGTGTTCCGGCTGTCCGGGCATCCCTAGCGACAGGTGCAAAGCTCTGGCGCTGCGGGGTCGACGTTACTGCGACAACTCCCAAACGTGCCCGGACGGATCCTGAACGCTGGCCGTTCGAAGACCCCACGGACGGTCCATCGGACCATTGAGGAGCGTGACGCCCCTGCCCCGAAGCAATGCACACATTGCATCTTCATCGGGGACAGGCAGCGAGTAAACCGCCCGAACGCCCGACGTTGCCATGGGCGCAGGGTCGATGAGTTCGGGTACAGCCTCGACCCGCAGTAGATTGACCAGCGTCGTTCCCACGCGAAAGACAACTGAATCAGGATCTTCGTGAATCGGGTGCGCGTCGAAGAACGCCGAATAAAAGCGTCGAGAAGCGTCGAGATCGTCAGAGAAAAGCGTGATTGCCGACAGGCGCTGAGGCCAATGCGTTTCGTTCATGTGCCGCAGCTTTCTGCGGACGGGCCAAACTCGAATCGGCGCCCGTTCCTGCAACCGGATACCAAAATGCCGGCTGGCGATCCTGCCTTTTGTGTGGAGTGGGCTTGCAACCCGCCCCGCCCCCAAAGCAAAACGCCCGAACCTTCCGGTACGGGCGTCCCAATCCTTGCCGGCAGCCGTCTCTAGCGGCGCAGGCCCAGGCGGCCGATCAGAGTGGTGTACCGCGTCTCGTCCTTGCCCTTGAGGTAGTCCAGAAGCTTCCGGCGCTGTGCTACCATCATCAGGAGGCCGCGGCGCGAGTGGTTGTCTTTCTTGTGGCCCTTGAAGTGCTCGGTCAGCGTCGCGATGCGCGAGCTAAGGATCGCGACCTGCACCTCGGGCGAACCGGTGTCGCCCTCCTTGGTGGCATAGTCCTTGATCAGTTGGGCTTTGACTTCGACGGTGATCGACATCGGATATCTCCTATCGTTGGTGTGACGGCACAAGCCGGGATGTCGTCCAGCAAGGCCCTGCCACCGATTGCGCGGCGGATGCGGGCGTATAGGGGACGGCGGGGCAAAAGGGAAGCGGCAATATCCGGGCCGGATGCTTCGCCGGGGCAGCGGACTGTCAGCACCGCGAACTTTAACCAAATCACTGGCGTTATTTCGGCAATCGCCCCGGGAACGCTGGTTGAAATGCCGTCAATATGCCATCGTTCACGGTGTATTCTCCAGTCAGGTCAGAGACTTGGCGCGAGTTGTGGTTAACGCGCGCCTAACAAGGATGCGTCGGGGGTAACGGGTATGTTGGCTTTGCTGGGTTTGATGGGCGCGCTTGCGGCAGGTGTGCTGGCCGATATGGCCCTCGCGAAGCCGACGGACGATACGCATGACGATGCCACGTCCGACGAAGCGTCGGATGCCCCGGCAGAGGGTGATGACGGGCTGGCAGAGGATGCCGAGGGCAGCAGCATTCTCGACTTCGCAAGCGCGCCAGAGATCGCGGCGGGAACAGACATCCCCGAAACTGTGGAAACCGAAGCCCCGGGTGAGGACGCCGGGGCCATTTCCTACACCCCGCCCGATCTTCCCGGCCCCGCCGAAGATGGCGGGGTTCAATCCAGCGACCTGCCGCCCCCGACGCCGGAAGACCTTACCCTGACCGGCACCGATGGTGACGATATCCTGACCGGCGAGGGCGGGCAGGACCACATCGCGGGCGGTGCCGGTACGGATCTGATGGACGGGCGCGATGGGG
This sequence comes from Rhodobacterales bacterium, assembly GCA_038251625.1. Classification (GTDB taxonomy): domain Bacteria; phylum Pseudomonadota; class Alphaproteobacteria; order Rhodobacterales; family Rhodobacteraceae; genus JBBQXK01. The sequence continues at coordinate 21,581 of JBBSBE010000019.1, read as the reverse complement.
ATGATGTGCTCGATGGCGAGGCAGGCGACGATCATCTGGCCGGTGGGGCGGGTGCAGATACGCTTTATGGCGGCGCCGGGAATGACAGCCTGGACGGCCAGGACGGCGACGACCGGATCGAGGGCGGAACGGGCGACGATTCACTAGCAGGTCAGCAGGGGGACGATCTGCTGGCGGGCGACGCCGGGAATGACACGCTGATCGGCGGCGACGGGCAGGACACGCTGATCGGCGGCGCGGGCGATGACTGGCTGTCTGGGGGGTACGGCGATGACAGCCTGCAAGGTGGTCCCGGCACCGACACGCTGGATGGCGGCGCGGGCCATGACACGATCTGGGGCTTTGACCGGGCGGACACCGCGACCGAGACCGATTTCCTGAACGGCGGGGCCGGTGACGATGTGTTGATGGTCGGCGCAGGCGACTACGCGAACGGTGGCGAGGGGGCCGATACATTCACCCTTGGCGACTGGATCGACACAGGCGACGTGGCGCAGATCACCGATTACAACAGCGCCGAGGATGAAATCGTGGTGGTCTACGATCCATCGGCCCACCCCGACCCGCAGATCACCCTTCTGTCAGAACCCGACTCCGCCGATGCGACGGTGATGCTGGACGGCATTCCCCTAGCAAATGTGGTCGGTGGCGCGGGGATGGACCCTTCGGCAATCCGGTTGATGCCGGAACGCACGCTTCAGGGTTAGGGCGCGGCGAAGAAGGGCTGAAACGCCGCAAGCACGTCGTCCGGCGCTTCCTCTGGCACGAAGTGCCCGCTTTCGCAGGCGCTGTCGGTCACATCATCCGCCCATGCGCGCCACAGGCCTGCCGGATCCCCCGTGCGCGCGGGAAACCCGTGATGCCCCCAGAGAAACCGCAACGGCACAGCGATCCTCCGCCCCGCCGCGCGGTCCGCCAGATCGTGGGTGCGGTCGGTCGTCGCCCCGGCCCGGTAGTCAGCGCACATGGCATGCAGGCGGGCCGGATCGGCGGCCTGCGCGCGATAGGCCGCCAGCGCGCCTTCCGGGAACACATGCAGGGATTTCGCCTGTGTCCAGCCCCGCAGCGTCCAGTCCACGTATGCCGCAGGATCGGCGCCGATCATCCGCTCGGGCAGCGGGTAGGGCTGGGCAAGGAAGGTCCAGTGATAGGCCGCCATCGCCATTTCGGCGTTCCAGTTATCCCAATAGTCGGCGGTGGTCGCGATCTCGATGATGCCAAGCCGTGCCACGCGGGCGGGGTGATCCAGCGCCAGCCGATAGCTGACCCGCGCGCCCCGGTCATGGCCCAGCACAAAGGCCTGTTCCAGCCCCAGATGATCCATCAGCGCCACCACATCCTGTGCCATCTGGAGCTTGGAATAGGCGTTGTGGCCGTCATCGTCGGGCGGCGCGTCGCTCATCCCGTAGCCGCGCAGGTCGGGGATGATCACGTCGAACGCCTGCGCCAGAGCGGGGGCAACCCGGCTCCAGCAAAGCCCGTTCTGCGGATAGCCGTGCAGCAGGATCAGGGGGCGCCCCGCGCCCGCCCGCTGCACCGACAGGGTGATGCCGTCACCCGGCCAGCGATGTCGGTGAAATCCCGGGATCGTTTCCATCTCTCACCCCTCCCACAGCATCGGCTGCACGTCGTACCCGATATACAGCGGATGCTTCGGCGCGCCGCCTTGCGTCAGCCCCAGATGATGCAGGGGTCGCCCGGTGGCGCGCAGCAACCGCTCTACCGCCAGCCCGCGCCCCAGATGCGCGCCATGCGTACCCCAGGCGCAGACGATCCGGTCATCCCCACCCCGCACCCATTCAACCGCACTGTCCCGGATCGCCGCGTCATTCCCCGGCCCCACAGGATCCGACGCCGCCCGCATCACGCGCGGGTCGGTGGCGCGGAAGGCAAAGATGTTGGTCACCCGGAAGGCCCCGAACCCCAGCGTCCGCGCCCGCCGCTCGCAGCGTTCAACCGTGGGGTCGTTCTGCACCTCCGTCGCGGTCGAGGGGTTCAGCATCACGAAAAGCGCACGCGCGCCATGCGGCACCCATGTGCGGGTCAAAAGCGTGCGGTAGCGCTCGCAGGGCGAATAGACCGCCTCGCTGGCCGCGTCGCCCTTGGTGAAGGATCGGTGGAGCATGGGCAGATCGTGCCCAACCCCGCCGCCCACCGCAAGCGCCCGTTTGCGGCTAAGCTGCGGGCGGTGCCGCACCAAGCGGGCGCAACCCTGTCTGCAACGCCATATGGTCGGTCAAAAGTTCGGCCAGACGGTCCAGCACACAGCGCACGGCGGGCATCTGCCGCCCCTCATCGTGCATCACCAGCCACTGCTCCTGCATCAGCGCCTCGATCGGCGGGGTGGCCCGTTCCAGCATGGCATCCCTGTCCCCCGCAAAGCAGGGCAGAACGGTCGCCCCGATCCCCACCCGCAACATGTCGTACAAGGTGCGGGGTGAATTGGCCCAGGCCACGATCTCGAGCCCCGGCTGTTCCATCACCCAACGGGTGGACCGAGTCTGCGCCTCTTCGGCCACCAGTGCGATCCAGCGGTTGCGGGCCGTGGCATCTGCCTGCCTCGCCCGAAAGGCGGCATAGGCCACCTGCCCTACGCGCCGTGCGGCAAGGCCCGGGGCATCGGGCCGCTGGTTGCGGATCCCGATATCCACCTCGCGATGCGCAATGTCGAGCCGCCGCTCGGTGGTGTGCAGCGCGATGCAGAAAGGATCGTCCGGCGACCAGAGGCGCGCAAAGTTTTCGCACAGGAACGCCGATGTCCACGTGCCGGCAGAAATGCGCACCACCGGCCGCCGCGCCTCGGCCTCCAGCCACGCATCGACCGAACGTGACCCCGCCTCCATCGTGCGCGCAATGGCCAGCAATTGCTGCCCGTCCGGTGTCAGCGCATAGCCCGTCTGGCGCCGCAGAAAGAGGCTGCGCCCAAGCCGCCGTTCCAGCGTCAGCATGCGGCGGGACAGCGTGGCAGCACTTGCCCCCATCGCATCCGCCGCACCGCTAAGGCCGCCAGCCCGCGCCACGGCCACGAAAAGGCGGATATCATCCCAATCCATGTTTTTCATTTTCGGATGATATCTTGCGGTTACGCGCAGTTCAATGGCGCTAAACCGCGCCCTATCATCCAATTATGAAAATACTGGAGGTTCCCAATGATGCCCCTGCTGATCCCCCTGACGCGAAAAGAGCCCCCGCAATCGGCGCGGGAGCGGGCGGCAGAAGCCGACCGCTTCTACCGTGACGCCCCGACCGGGTTCCTGCCAATGTGGCTACGGCATCTAATCAAAAGACTGCGCCAAGCGCCCGAGCCCCGCACCGAGGATGCCCAATCCCCCGGCACCTGCGCGCCGGGCGCCGGCCCCGGCCAACGAGCGCCTCAACCCTCGTTGAAGACCCGCGAGGGGTGCAATTCGCCCGCCTTGTAGTGCCCCACGGCAATCGCGCGGCCCTCGTGGCTGGCCCAGGCCTCCACGCCCCAGTCGAGGCCAGCGGTCATCACCATCCCCGCTCCGCCGTTGCGGATGCGCGCAGCGCCTTCCGGGGTGGCGCGCACCTCCGGCAAGCCTTCCAGCGCGATTTCCAGCGGCACAAGCCGGGCATCCAGCGCATCGGTGCGGGCCAGACGGTCAATCTCTTCCATGCTGATCCCTTCAGCCGCACGGAACGGCCCCGACCATTCCCGGCGCAGCCAAAGCACATGGCCAAGGCAGCCCAACACGTCGCCCAGATCGCGGGCGATGCTGCGCACATAGCCGCCCTTGCCGCAGACCATTTCAAGCTCGGTGGTATCGGCATCCGGGGTCGCGATCACGTCCAGCCGCTCTACCCACAGGGGCCGGGCGGCCAGGTCCATCACCTCGCCCGCGCGGGCCAGATCATAGGCGCGCGCCCCATCCACCTTGACCGCCGACACCTGCGGCGGGACCTGGCTGATCTCGCCGCGAAAGGCGGCAAGCGCGGCCTCAACCGCATCGGGTGCGGGCCGTGCGGGCCGCGTCTCCAGCACGGCGCCTGCGGCGTCGTCCGTGCTGGTGGCAGCCCCCCAGCGCACAGCGAAACGATAGCATTTCAGCGCATCGGTGATGAAGGGTACGGTCTTCGTGGCCTCGCCCAAGGCCACGGCCAGCACGCCGGTGGCATCGGGGTCCAGCGTGCCCGCATGTCCCGCCTTTTGCGCTTCCAGCGCCCATTTCACCTTGTTCACGACGGCGGTCGAGGTGATGCCCGCAGGCTTGTCCACCACCAGCCAGCCCGATACCGCCCGGCCCTTGCGCTTGCGCCCCATCGCCTAACCCTCACCCGGCACGGCAAGGCCAAGGATCGGCCCCATCGCAAAGCCGAAATCGTTGCGCCGCAGGTCCGGCGCATAGAGGCGCGAGATCTGGCCGTCCAGATACAGCGCATCGGGCAGTCCCAGCGCATCGCGGAAGAACCGCGCGAACGTGTCAAAGTTCACCGCCCGCCCACTGATCGCCATCACGGCACGGGACCCGTCCGCCGACACCCCTACCCCGTTGCGCCGATAGACACTGTCGCTGCCGGGCAGAAAGCGGGGATGCAGCGCGCCGCCGATCACCAGCAATGGCCCCGACTGAGTGGCGAAACGGCAATCGGGGTGATCCGCAGCATAGCGGCGCGATTCGATCACCGCATATTGCCCATCGGGACGGATACAAAAAACACCGTTGGGAAGCAGGCCAAAATTGCCCGGGCCAGCCGAGGTGACGACCGGCGCGCGTTCCATCCCATCGACGATCAGCAGGCCCACGGGCGCGCGGTCGGGGTGATACATCCCGCCGTTCATCGCAAAGGCCAGATGCCGCCCTTCGGCCTTAAGCGCCGCATCGACGCGCCCGAAAGACGCATAGGGCGCCCCGTCCGGCGCGGTCTGGAAAACGCGCAGATCGGCGCCCGCCTGCACCTCGCAAACGGTATAGGGCGCGCCCTCGAAGGTCGTGTTGCGGCAAGGCCCCTCTGCGCGCGCAGGCCCCGCCACCGCCAGCAGGACGCCAAGCAGGCACAATCGCGCCATCCCGACCCACGCCACCCTCCCCAACAGGGGGAGGGAAGGCGCCCATCCTGCACGTGCCAGCGCTGGATCAGGCCTCGCCGTCATCCCCGGCCTCGATATCGCGCCGCACCTTCTCGTCCGAGAACAGGCGCCGGGTCTCGTCCAGTGCGGCGAAGGTTTCGTCGGGGCGGAACCGCAGGTCGGGTGCGTATTTCAGGGTCATCTCGGCGGCCACGCGCTTGCGCAACTCGCCCCGGTGGCGGGCCAGCGCGGCGATCGCGCCTTCCACATTCCCGCCGCCCAGCGGCATCACATGCACGGTCGCGACCTTGAGATCGGGCGACAGGCGCACCTCGCCCACGGTGATCGACATCCCGTTCAGATCGGGATCGTGCACTTCGGCGCGGTTCAGCACGTCCGACAGCGTGCGGCGGATAAGTTCGCCGACGCGCAACTGGCGCTGCGAGGGGCCGTTCTGGTTGGGGAAGCGGGGTTTTGACATGCGGGCGGGATAAGCCCTTTCGCCGCCGCCCGCAACGGCGGGCTTTGCAGCCCCCGCCCCTTCCGCTAGGGGAAGGGGCAAAAGGAGGGACCGCCATGCCAGATTTACCGGGCCTCGTCGTCACCGGCGCCTCGGGGCGCATGGGCCAGATGCTGACAGGGCTTATCGCGGCCTCTGATGAGGCGCGGCTGGTCGGGTGCGTCGAGCGCGAAGGCCACCCCTGGATCGGCCGCGATGTGGGCGAGGCGATGGGCGGTGCGGCGCTCGGGGTCATCGTGACCGACGATCCGTTGGAGGCGTTTGCACGCGCGCAAGGCGTGATCGACTTTACCGCCCCCGCCGCAACGGTGGAATTTGCGGCCCTCGCGGCCCAGGCACGCGCGGTGCATGTGATCGGCACCACGGGGCTCGAAGCGCCGCATCTGGCGCGTATCGCCGCCGCCGCGCGCCATGCGGTGATCGTGCGCGCGGGCAACATGAGCCTTGGCGTCAACCTTCTTCTGGGCCTGACCCGCAAGGTGGCGGCGGCGCTGGGGCCGGGTTGGGATATCGAGATCGTCGAGGCGCATCACCGCATGAAGGTGGATGCCCCCTCGGGTACCGCGCTGATGCTGGGCGAGGCTGCCGCCAAGGGGCGGGGGGCCACACTCGATGCGCTCCGCACCCCTGCGCGCGAGGGGATCACCGGCGCGCGCGCTGCGGGCAGCATCGGCTTTGCCGCGATCCGGGGCGGCGATGTGGTGGGCGAGCATGACGTGATCTTCGCCGGCCCCGGCGAACGCATCGTGCTGCGCCATCTGGCCACCGACCGCGCCATCTTTGCCCGGGGTGCGCTGGCGGCCGCCCTTTGGGGCCAGGGGCGCGAACCGGGCGAATACAGCATGGCCGATGTGCTGGGGCTTTGAGCCCATTCACACTTATGTCATGATTTGCAGCAATTGATCCGACCACCCCTTGCCTGCGTAAGACTGGAAAACATTAAGAGGTGACGCATGGTCCGTACCTTTCTGCCTTTTGCCGCCGCCACCCTCATGGCGGCCCTCCCTGCCTTCGCGGAAGGGTTCAACCGCGTCGCCGACAAAGCCAGCTTCGTAAGCCTGATCAACGGCAAGGCGCTGACGCGGGTGGGGATCACACTTCGTGTCGATCCAAACGGCGTGATCGAAGGCCGCGCCTTCGGGCAGCAGGTCACCGGCGCATGGCGCTGGCAAAGCGGGCTTTTCTGCCGCGACCTGACCTTCGGCAAGCGTAACCTCGGGCCGAATTGCCAGGTGGTGCAGAAGAATGGCGATACCGTGCGATTCATCGCAGATGAAGGCGCCGGCGACTATGCCGACCTGCGGCTGAAGTAAGCCGCTCAATCGCCCAGCTGCAGCACCCCGCCCGCCAGCAGGGCCACCATCGACGCCTGATCAAGGTACCCTGTCTCTTCCATTCCGCGCGCCGCCTGAAAACGGCGGATCGCGCGGCGGGTCCTGTCGTCGAAAACGCCGTCCACCTCGCCGGGTTTCAACCCCATTGCATCCAGCCGCCGCTCGATCAGCGACCGGGCCAGCGGGTTCAGTTGCAGGGCCGCTTCATTGGCTTCGGCGGTTGCCCGGTCGCCCTCGCCCGCCGCCTCTGCCTCGATCTCCGCGATCCGTGCCGCGGCCTCGGCGGCAAAGGCGCCCTCCGGGGCGGTTGCAAGGTAGGCGCGGTAAGCCTCTGCCGTGTCCGCAGCCCGCGCCCGGTCATAGGCCGCGCGGTCTTGCGCTGCAGCTTCCGCGCGGCGGGCATCCTCGAACACCTTCAGCCGCTCGGCAGCAAGCTCGGCAAACAGCCCGTCCGGGTAGCGTTTCACATAGGCGCGAAGACCCGGCTCGTCGCCCTTGGCGCCCGTCTGATCCCAGAACAGCCGGTCCTGACGCTCGGTCTCGGCCCGCCGCGCGGTGGCCTCCGCCTCAAGCTCGGCGGCGCGCCGGTCGGCCTGCGCGGTCAGCCGCAGAATCTGGTCGCGGGTCAGAAAACCGGTCGTCTGCTCGGCATTCGCCCCCTGCCAGCCCGCAATCGCGGCGCGCGAACCGGGGCCGAACAGGCCGTCGATCCCCTTCGGATCGAACCCCAGCAATGACAATTGCCGCTGCACCGCGCGGCGCTGGTCACGCGATAGCGTCAGCGCCTCTTCCAACAGCCGGGCCTGCACGCCGGGATCGGCGCGCAGCCGGGCAAGTTCGGTGCGGGCGGCCACCGCGTTCAGGCCAGCGGGATATCGCGTCAGATAGGCCTCCAGCGCGGCAATGGTGCCGGTCGCCCGTGCGGCGGCGTAGTTGCGCGCCTCCTCCGCGCGTTCGGCCTCGGTCGGGCCGGTCGGCAGCGGTGCTGGCGCCGTCACGGCGGCAGGGCGGAACGGGATCGCGCTTGGCAAGAACCCCTCGCCCGTCAGATCGGGCGCATCCGCCAGCATCGCAGCCACCGTCACGCCCCTTTCTGTCAGGCGGCGCGCGGCGAAATCGGCCACGCGCCCCGCCTCGCCCCGGATCAGGGCAACCCCCTGCGGCACCACCAGCGGGCCGATGCCCGGCTCCAGCCCCTGGCCCAGACCGGGCCGCGCGGCATCGGTGCCCAGCAGGACAATCGCCCCACCCGGTGCTTGGCCCGCGATGGCAAGCACCGTGGCAAGGCTGACGCCCACCCCCCCGGCTTGCGCAAGGTCCGGCAACCGCGCCTCGGTACCCAGCGCCCACGTCTCGGCCCCGCCTTGCGCGAAATGCCCCACGATCAGGATGACCACACGATCCTCGGGCGCAAGCGCCGCCAGCAGGGCCGACAGCCGCGCGCGCAGGCCCGCAGCGCTCTGGTCGGCAACGGCGACCACGCTGAACCCTGCCGCCTGCAGCGCCGCGCCCGCCTGCATGGCCGTCCGCGCGGCAGCAATGTCGGGCGCGTCGCGGTAATCGCCATTTGCCAGGATCAGCGCGCGATCCTCCGCCGTGGCCATTCCGGCCATCAGACCCAGCGCCACAATCCACCGCATCGCCCACCCCCCGGATTCAGTCGTACCGGCGGCGATCCTCGATCACCTTGCCGTCGTTCGGCAGGCTTCCCGGCGGCACAAGCTCTACCTTACCACGCAGCTTCAGGACGTCCACAACCGTGCTTTCATAGATCGCGGGGTTGGCGGCGCGGGTTTCCACCATCACCGTCATTGCGTCCATCTCGCCGATCCGGTCGGCCACCACGCGGGCGCGGGTCACCTCGGGGTGGCGGGCCACCATTGCGGCCACCTGCTCGGGGCGCACGAACATGCCCTTGATCTTGGTCGTCTGGTCGGCTCTTCCCATCCAGCCCTTGATCCGAAGGTTCGTCCGCCCGCAGGGGCTTTCCCCCGGCATCAGGGCAGACAGGTCCCCCGTGGCAAACCGCACCAGCGGATAGTCGCGGTTCAGCGTGGTCACCACCACCTCGCCGACCTCGCCCACGGGCACCGGATCGCCGGTGCCGGGGCGCACGATCTCGACGATGACCCCCTCATCGACGATCATCCCCTCCATCGCGGCGGATTCGTAGGCGATGTTGCCAAGATCCGCCGTGGCATAGCATTGCAGGCACAGCACGCCACGGTCGGCATATTCGCGGCGCAAGGACGGGAAGAGCGCCCCACCCCCCACCGCCGCCCGCGTGAAGGCCAGCGCCACCCCCATCGCATCCGCCCGATCAAGGATGACCTTCAGGAAATCGGGCGTGCCCGCGTAGGCCGTGCTGCCGACATCCGCCGCTGCGCGCACCTGAAGGTCGGTCTGCCCTGTGCCTGCGGGCAGAACCGTGGCTCCAACGGCCCGCGCACCGCTCTCGAAGATCATTCCTGCGGGCGTCAGGTGATAGCCAAAGCAGTTCTGCACCACATCGCCGCGCCCGACGCCCACCGCATGCAGAAACCGCCCCATCCGCCACCAGTCGGGCGTGGTGCGCCCGATTTCGTAGATCGGGCCGGGGCTTTGAAAGATATGTTCATAATCCCCCCCGGGTGGCAGGAAACCTCCAAAGGGCGGCTCAGTGCCCTGCGCCTCGCTCAGTGCCGCCTTGCGGATCACCGGCAGCGTCGCCAGCGCAGCGGCATCGGTGATCGCCGACGCATCCACATCGCGCAGCATTCTGCCCATCGCGCCCGTCGTCTGCGCCAGCGCAATCAGGCGCGGCAGATCGCGGGCAACATCGGCTGCCCGCGCATCCGCGCTGCGGGTTTCCAGCGCATCGAAGTGGCCCATCCGCACGTCCTTCATGCCAGCCACCGCTTGCGGCGCCGGTAGCTCCGCACATCGCGGAAGCTTTTGCGCCCCTTGTCCGACATGCCGAGGTAGAACTCCTTCACATCGGGGTTCTCGCGCAGCGCCTCGGCCGTGCCTTCCATCACCACACGCCCGCTTTCCAGAATGTAGCCCGCATGGGCATAGCGCAGCGCCACGTTCGTGTTCTGCTCGGCCAGAAGGAAGGTCACGCCCTCGCCCTCGTTCACGGCCTTCACGATCTCGAAAATCTGCTCCACCAGTTGCGGTGCAAGGCCCATCGAGGGCTCGTCCAGCAAGATCATCTTGGGCCGTGACATCAGCGCCCGCCCGATCGCCGTCATCTGCTGCTCGCCGCCCGAGGTGTAGCCCGCCTGACTGCGCCGCCGTTCCTTCAGGCGCGGGAAGTAGGTGTAAACCATCTCCAGATCGCGCTCGATGGCCGCCTTGCCTTCGGTGCGCGTATAGGCGCCCGTCAGCAGGTTCTCCTCGACCGTCAGATGCTCGAAACAGTGCCGCCCCTCCATCACCTGGATCACGCCGCGCGCCACCATCTGCGCAGGGTCCAGATGCTCCACCCGCTCGCCCGCATAGGTGATCTGGCCCTTGGTCACCTCGCCGCGTTCGGATTTCAGAAGGTTCGACACCGCCTTAAGCGTGGTCGTCTTGCCCGCCCCGTTGCCACCAAGGATGGCCGTGATCCGCCCTTCCGGCACCGTCAGGCTGACGCCCTTCAGAACCAGAATGACGTGGTTGTAGATCACCTCGATATTGGCGACCTCCAGAAGCGGCGCAGGCGCATCGTCCAGCATCTTGGGGCTTCTTCTCTGCTCAAATATCCATGATCCCCGGCCGGGGCAGCGCGCCCCGGCCGGGAAAGGGCGCTCAGTTGCAGCGCTTGGCGATGTTGTTCTCGGCCGCGAATGCCGCCGAATCCTCCGCCACCAGACGGTCGATCAGCGCCTGGTCAGACTGGATCCAGTCGGTGATCAGGCTCCACTTCTTCGCGGTCGCATCCCACTGCTGCACAAGGCCATAGCCCTCGCCGCCGTGGTTCTGGCAAGTCACCTTGAACGGATGGCCAAAGTTCGGAAGGCCGTTGGCCGCCATGATCTCTTCGGTGATCTCCAGCGCCTCCATCCCGTCGCGCATCTGCGCGGGCGTGATGTTGGCTGTGCCTGCCAGTTCCTGCGCCTTCTTGGCCGCTTCCGCCGCCAGCATCGCGGCATACATGCCCCGCGAATACAGCACCGACCCCACCTGATCGCCCGCGCCCGCCGCCTTGCCGGCGTCGGTCACGTATTTCTTCAGATCGGCATAGACCGGGTATTCCATCCCCGTCCCGTGCATCGCCAGCGACTTGTAGCCATTGGCCCCGTCGCCCACCGGCAGCACGTCATTTTCAGACCCCGACCACCAGATGCCGATGAAATGATCCATCGGATAGCGGATGTTCGCCGCCTCCTGGATGGCGGTCGCGTTCATCACGCCCCAGCCCCACATCAGCACATAGTCGGGCTTGTCGCGGCGGATCTGCAACCACTGGCTTTTCTGCTCTTGTCCGGGCGAATCGACGGGCAAGAGGATCAGCTCGAACTTGTGCTGCTTGGCCAGCTCTTCCAGAGTCCGGATCGGCTCCTTCCCGTAGGCGGAGTTGTGATAGACAAGGCTGATCTTCTTGCCTTCGATGTTGTCGCCGTTCTCGCTCAGGATGTATTTGATCGCGATCGAGGCGCCATCCCAGTAGTTGGCGGGATAGTTGAAGACGTTGGCGAACACCGTGCCATCCTTGCCCGAGGTGCGCCCATAGCCCATCGTGTGCAGCGGAATGCCGTCCGCCGTGACCTTGGGGATCAACTGATAGGTGATGCCGGTGGACAGCGGCTGAAGGATCAACGGGTTGTCACCCTTGATCGATTCATAGCATTCCACACCTTTTTCGGTGTTGTAGGCGGTTTCGCATTCGGTCTGCCGGATCTTCACCCCGCCGATGCCGCCGTCCCGCTCGTTCAAAAGCGTCAGGTAATCCTGATAGCCATCCGCAAACGGGGTGCCGCTCGCGCCAAAGGGGCCGGTGCGGTAGCTCAGCGATGGAAAGTGCAGATCCTGCGCCATTGCGGGCGCCCCCACTGCCAATGCCGCGACCATCGCGGCTGCTAGTCTTAGGGTCATCTTGGTCCTCCCGGTTGAAATGTCAGAGTCTCATCACGCCGGTTCACCCGGCTGTTGGTTCAATGCGGAAACGGCCAGAGCCGCAGCTTTTCCTTCGCAACGCGCCACAACTGTGCCAGCCCGTGCGGCTCGGCGATCAGAAAGACGATGATCAGCGCCCCCACGATCATCAGTTGCAGATGTGCTGCAAGGTCGGTGGGCCAGCCGAATTGCCCCACCAGCACGTTCTTCAGCAAGACCGGCAACAGCACCAGAAACGCCGCCCCCGCGAAGCTACCGAAGATCGAGCCCAACCCCCCGATGATGATCATGAAAAGCACAAGGAACGACTTGTCGATGCCGAAACTTTCGCCCACTTCCGCAGCGCCTAGGTAGACGGAAAAGAACAGCGCCCCCGCCACGCCCACGAAGAAGGACGAGACGGCAAAGGCCGAAAGCTTGGCGCGCAGCGGATTGACCCCGATGATTTCCGCCGCGATATCCATGTCACGGATCGCCATCCACTTCCGCCCCGCCGCCCCGCGCGTCAGGTTCCGCGCCAGCCACGCCAGCGCGAAACAGAAGATCAGGCAGACCAGATACTTGACCGATGCGCTGGCATTCGCGCCAGTGACGGCATAGCCAAGCACCGTGCGCTCGGGTGCCGATATCTGGCCCGAGGCCGAATAGTTGTAAAACCACGGCACCTTGTTGAAAAGCCACACAAGGAAGAACTGCGCCGCCAGCGTCGCCACCGCCAGATAAAACCCCTTGATGCGCAAGGACGGCAGGCCGAAGAGCACGCCCACCGCAGCGGTGATGCCGCCCGCCAGCAACACATGGATCAGGATCGACACATCGGGAAACGCCGTCATCAGCTTGTAGCAGGCATAGGCCCCCACCGCCATGAAGCCCCCCGTGCCAAGGCTGACCTGCCCGCAATAGCCCACAAGAATGTTCAGCCCGATGGCCGCGATGGCATAGATCAGGAACGGCACTAGCACCGCCGATGCCCAGTAATCGTTGATGATGAAGGGGATCACTCCGAAGGCCACGGCCAGCACCGCGTAATAGCGATACCGGTCGAAGCGGATCGGGAACGTCTGGCTGTCGTCCCGGTAGGTGGTGCTGAAATCACCTGCTTCACGGTAGAACATGGCGCTACACCCTCTCGATGATGCGTTCGCCGAACAGACCCTGCGGCCGGAAGACGAGGAAGATGAGCGCGAGCACATAGGCGAACCAGTTTTCGGTGGCGCCCCCGACCATCGAGCCGATGAAGAACTCGAACAGCTTCTCGCCCATCCCGATGATGAGGCCCCCCACAATGGCGCCAGGGATCGAGGTAAAGCCGCCCAGCATCAAGACCGGCAGCGCCTTCAGCGCGATCAGCGACAGCGAAAACTGCACGCCCGATTTCGAGCCCCACATGATGCCCGCAACCAGCGCCACAAACCCGGCGATGGACCACACCAGCACCCAGACAAAGCGCAAGGATATACCCACCGACAGCGCCGCCTGATGGTCATCCGCCACCGCCCGCAGCGCGCGCCCGTATTTTGTGTATTGGCTGAACGCCATCAGCGCCAAGACCAGCGCCGCCGCCACCACCGTCGCCACGATATCCAGCCGGTCGATGAAGAAGCCGTAGCCGAAGGCATCATAGGTGAAGCCATCAATCGTGTCGGAAATGCCCTGCGGCAGCCCCACATCCAGCTTCTTGATGTCTGCGCCCCACATCACATCGCCCAACCCCTCCAGAAAGTAGGCAAGCCCGATGGTCGCCATGAACAGGATGATCGGCTCCTGATTGACCAGATGCTTCAGCACCAGCCGCTCGATCAGGATCGCCATGGCCACCATCACGACGGCCGTCAGCCCGATGGCCACAATCGAAGGCATCGTCCACCCGAAATGGTGTACATCGGTGCCGAAGATCACGTTTATCAGATGTGCAAAGGGCACCTGCCCGTCCTGAAAGCCCACCAGCGTCAGCGCCGCGAAAAGCGCCATCACCCCCTGCGCATAGTTGAAGATGCCGCTGGCCTTGAAGATCAGCACGAACCCAAGGGCGACCAGCGCATACATCACCCCGGCCATCAGGCCGTTCATCGTCACCTCGGTCGCGTAAAGCACCCAGTCAGGCATGATCATCCCTTCAGTTTCGCGAAGGACTTGGGCGTCAGCACCAGGACCGTGACGCTCTTCAGGAACGGCACACTGATTGCAACAAGAAGAAGCGAGGTGCCCTTCGGCGAATAGACACGCACCTCGGTCTCCCCATCGAACGTTCCTCCCTCTGCAGGCCCGTCAGCGATTGTCTGCATGGCGAAGCGATCCGTGATGCGATGAAACGCTTTTCGATCAAGTCCACGGTAGACGATCTTGCAGCGCGGCTTCGTGGCTGCCGTGCTCACCACGATCACAGGGTTCTGGGCAGGTGTTCCGGATGCCTCCCCGGAACCGAAGTAGACGCGCGCCTTTCGATCACCCTCTGCCCACTGCGCGCCGTCCTGGGGATCAGCCGGAACAAGGCCCGAGACATCGACAGGACGGCCGGCGATAGCCGTAGCGAGGCAGCGTTCCGACGCCGCGCCGACGGGATCGAATGTCACGGCCAGCCCCGCTTGGGGTAGGCAGCCGAGCAAAACCGCGAACGCCCCGGCCACAATTAGGGACACCTCCCTGTCAGTCATGCGAGACCCCCAGATAGGCGTCGATCACGTCCTGATTGGTGCGCACCTCGTCGGGCGTGCCGTCGCCGATCTTGCGCCCGTAATCCATCACCACCACGCGATCCGACAGATCCATCACAACACCCATGTCATGCTCGATCAGCGCGATGGTCGTGCCGAATTCATCGTTTACATCAAGGATGAAGCGGCTCATGTCTTCCTTCTCCTCGACGTTCATGCCCGCCATCGGCTCGTCCAGCAGCAGGAGTTTCGGCTCGGCCGCCAGCGCCCGCGCCAGTTCCACCCGCTTTTTCAAACCATAAGGCAGGCGGCCCACGGGCGTCTTGCGGATGGCCTGAATTTCAAGAAAATCAATCACATGCTCAACGCGTGCGCGGTGTTCCGTCTCTTCCCGCTCGGCCCGCCCCCACCAGATCGCCTGCTCCAGCAGCGTGGTCTTCATCTGCGTCAGCCGCCCGGTCATGATGTTGTCCAGAACCGACATGCCCTCGAACAGCGCGATGTTCTGGAACGTCCGCGCGATGCCCTGCCGCGCCACCTGATAGGGCCGCATCGGCGCCCGCTTCTGTCCGCGGAACCAGACCTCGCCCTCTTGCGGCACGTAAAACCCGCTGATGACGTTGAGCATCGAGGATTTGCCCGCCCCGTTGGGCCCGATGATCGCGCGGATCTCGCCCTCGCGGATATCGAAAGAGATATCCTTGATCGCCTCCACCCCGCCAAACCGCAAGGTGATGTTGCGCATCTCCATCAGCACACCACCAATGGTGCGCCCGTCGGCGGTCGTCGT
The DNA here is from genome assembly GCA_038251625.1 of Rhodobacterales bacterium. Taxonomy (GTDB): domain Bacteria; phylum Pseudomonadota; class Alphaproteobacteria; order Rhodobacterales; family Rhodobacteraceae; genus JBBQXK01. The sequence goes on along the minus strand of JBBSBE010000019.1, from coordinate 6,172 downwards.
GGTGGTTGGCCCGGTGTCCTTCACCCCGAAATCCCCCCGAAAGGCCCGCATGCGGGTCGCAATGCGCCTCCGCTCCCCCCGGTGTGCAGGGTCTGGGGGTGGGGGGCTGCCAAGGGCGCGCTCATTCCGCCGCCATCCTCTGCGCATCGGCCACCACCGCAGCATCGACAATCACCAGCGTCGCCTTGATCGCACCCTTGCGGCCATCCTCGTAGGTCACTTCCGTTTCGGTGTAGATCTCGGTCTTGCCGCCATAAAGCGCTGCGATCAGATCCGCGAACTTCCCTTCGATGACCTTGCGGCGCACTTTTCGGGTGCGCGTCATCTCGCCGTCGTCGGCGTCGAGTTCCTTGTGCAGGATCAGGAAGCGGTGCACCTGGCAGCCTGACAGGATCGGGTCAGCGGCGACGCTGGCGTTCATCTCTTCGACATGCGCGCGGAGGGTTTCAAGCACGCGTGGGTGTTGCGAAAGTTCCTGATACGACGAATAGGCGATGTTGTTGCGTTCGGCCCAGTTGCCCACTGCTGTCAGGTCGATGTTAAGAAACGCCGTGCAGAAGTCGCGATCCGCACCGAAAACCACGGCCTCGAGGATCGCAGGGTAGAACTTCAGTTTGTTCTCCACATATTTCGGCGCAAACAGGCGGCCATCGGCCATCTTGCCCACATCCTTGGCCCGGTCGATGATCCGCAGGTGGCCAGAGCCTTCCTCGATGAAGCCCGCATCCCCCGTGGCCACCCAGCCCTCGGCATCCTTGGTGCTGGCGGTGCTTTCGGGGTTCTTGAAATAGGTCACGAACACGCCCGGCGAGCGATAGAACACCTCGCCGTTCTCGGCGATGCGCAACTCCACGCCGGGCGAAGGCACGCCCACCGTATCCGACCGCACCTCGCCATCGGGCTGCTGCGTGATGAACACGCTTGCCTCGGTCTGCCCGTAAAGCTGCTTCAGATTGATCCCGAGCGAGCGGTAGAAATCAAAGATCTCGGGCCCGATTGCCTCGCCCGCCGTGTACCCGACGCGCACCCGGGTGAACCCAAGCGTGTTCTTCAGCGGGCCATAGACCAGCACGTTGCCCAAGCCATAGGCCAGACGGTCCATCACCCCCACCGGCTTGCCGTCAAGGATCGCAGGCCCCACGCGCCGCGCCACGGCCATGAAGCGGTCAAAAAGCCATTTCTTCAGCCGCCCCGCATCCTCCATCCGGATCATCACGTTGGTCAGCTGCCCCTCGAACACGCGCGGGGGCGCAAAGAAATAGGTGGGCCCGATCTCGCGCAGGTCGGTCATCATCGTGTCTGGGCTTTCGGGGCAGTTCACGCAGAACCCCGCCCACATCGCCTGCCCCACCGAGAAAATGAAATCACCGACCCAGGCCATCGGCAGATAGGCCAGCACCTCGTCACCCGCGCGCAGGTGGTCAAAGCCGCAGGTATTCTTCGAGGTTTCGATGATGTTGCGGTTGGAAAGCACCACACCCTTCGGTTTGCCCGTGGTGCCGCTGGTGTAAAGCATGACGCAGGTGCTGTCGGGGCCGAGGCCCGCAATCCGCGCGTCAAGGTCGGCGCCATGCGCGCTCTTGCGCCCTGCCGCCATCACATCCGCCAGCGCGTTCATCCTGTCGTGGTCGTAATTCCGCAGGCCCCGGCCATCCAGATAGAGGATGTGCTCGATCCGGGGCAGGTCGCCCTTGATCTCCAGCACCTTGTCAACCTGCTCCTGATCCGCCGCGATCACGAAGCGCGCGCCGCAGTGATCCAGCACATAGGCCATCTCTTCGGCCACAGCGTCGTGGTAAAGCGGCACCGGGACCGCGCCGCACATCTGCGTGGCCACCATCGACCAATAGAGGGCCGGGCGGTTCCGCCCGATGATCGCCACATGATCCCCGGGCGCAAGGCCAAGGTCCAGCAGCCCCAGCGCCATCGCCCGCACCTCGGCTGCGGCCTGACCCCACGTCCAGCTTTGCCAGATCCCGAATTCCTTTTCCCGGTAGGCAGGCAGGGCGCCATACATGGCCGCATTCCGCGCCAGCAGCGCGGGTATCGACACCGGATCGGGCTGGCCCGTCACGCTGGTCATCGCTCCTCCCTGAAGCGGGGACGATTCTGCGCCGTCCCTTGAGCGGAAGCGTTACCACCAAAGGTTGCGGGAGTTTGTCGCAATCCTTGCGAATTGTAACAGCGGGGGGTGCCGGACGGGCGGTGGCATTCACCCGCAGCCAAGCGACCAAACGGCCGCTCTGCGGACAAAGCGGTCGTTCGCGGGGAGTCGGACGCAGATGACCGCCTCGCAGAACAAACTTGCAGGTCTCAGGGTGGAACCATTCACAACCATAGTACGCTCAAATCAGCGCCCATAGAACGTAAGCCGCCATGAAAATCACGATCAATGATCCAAACGTATAAAAAGTCGCCCGGACTTCGTGACTCTGTTTTGTCAAGTAGGCACCAGCATGGGCAAGTCGCGCGAGTGCGAAGCCATACATGAGACTCTGAGCAAGCCATAAAGCAGGATCAACGACAACAAAGACCAAACCGACCGCCCAAAATGCTGGGATGTTTTCCAGATCGTTGCGGTGCATGCGACGTGAGCGGTCAACATAGTCATTGACCGCAAGTTGGTCGGGTTTCGGGTTCTTGTTTATCAGACCTTTCTGTAGGTCCTCCGGGTTCACCAGACCTGAATCGCTTTTCATCATCCGATAAACAGTCATCCAGCCTTGCAGCATTACCTTCAGAACCATGAGTGCCGTAACCAGCGCATAGGTTTCAAAGACTGGGTTATCCAGCGTTAAAGCGTTCATTTCATTTCCCCTGTTGCTATCTGGATTTTGCGGGCAAAATCCGGCAGGTTTCCTGCAAGTCAGCTCGTGTCTTTCTAGCACGCAATAGAACAGGACGTCCTTTAATGATTGGCCGCCAAGGGCTCGACGCCGACATTGACCCACGGTGCCGGCAAGCCCCCTTCGTCGATCAGGAAAACGGGCTCAACGCCCTCGCTACACCCATCGCCAGCCTGCCGGACCTCTTAAAATCTGGTAAATGACAGAACGATAAACCTATACTATTCAGATAGATAGAAATCTGTCCACGCGTGGACACCGCTCTGCCCGACAGCCCCCACCCCCTTTCCCGCTCGACACCCCGCCATCCCGCAGGCTAGCGATGGGACGGGAGGCGCCGATGGAAGCCAGCACCGCGAAATTCACCGAAGCCGGGCTGAACCTGATCCAGCAGGCGCTGTCGATCTTTGACCGCGACCTGCGGCTCGCGGTCTGCAATCGGCGATATCAGGAAATGTTCGGCCTGCCCGACGCCCTCGTGGCCCCCGGCGCCAGTTTCGAGGATACGATCCGTTTCCTTGTGTCACGCGGGGAATACGGGCCGCAGGACGACCCAGAGGCTGCCGTGCGGCAGCGGGTGGAAACCGCCCGTGCCTTCGCCCCCCATTACATGGAGCGTGAGCGGGCCGACGGGCGCTGGGTATCGGTGGAGGGCGCGCCCCTGCCGCAAGGGGGGTGGGTGACGGTTTACACCGACATCACCGAGATCAAGCTGCAGGAGCGCCTTCTTCGCAGCCGGTCGGAAGAACTGTCGGGCCAGCTTCTGACCCACGCCGAACGGCTCGGCCTCGCCAACCGGGCGCTCGGCGCCACCAACGCGGCGCTTGAGGAGGCCAAGCGCGAGCTGACAGAGATGGAGGCGCGCACCCGCCTCACGACCGAGATGATGCCCGCGCACATCGCCCATGTGGGCCGCGACCTGCGCTACACCTATTCCAACCGGCGCCTGTCTTCCGTGATCCCCGGCCGGCCTTCCGATATCCTCGGCCTCACCGGCCGCGAGGCGCTGGGAGAGGCCACCTTCGCCCGCATCCACCCCAGCCTGATGCGCGCGCTGGAGGGCGAGGCGTCGGTGATCGAGTTCACCGACGATGACAGCGGCCGCCGCATCCGGGGTGCCTTCACCCCCGACCGCATCGGGGATGGCCCGATCAACGGCGTCTACATCCTGTCGATGGACGTGACCGAGGAAGCGCAGGCCCGCGCCGCCCTAGCCCAGACAAGGAAGCGGGAACTGGCCGCGCAACTGACCTCGGGCCTCGCGCATGATTTCGCGAACCTTCTGACGATCATCCTGGGTCTGCAAGGCCGCCTTGGCCGCCTTGCCCTGCCCGGCGGCGCGCCAGAGCTTGTCTCGGCCACCCTCGCTGCCGCCCGGCGCGGCGGGGTGCTTCTGGACCGCATCGCCTCGATGTCAGGGCGGCGCGAATTGCGCCCCGTGCCCACCGATCCCGCCGCCTTCCTGACGGATGTGGCCAGGCTCGCGCGGTCCACCCTGCCCGACGGAATGGCGCTGAGCGTGGCGTGCGAGGGGCTCGACCATCCCCTGATGCTGGATCAGGGGATGGTACAGGACGCGCTGGTGAACCTGATCCTGAATGCACGCGATGCCATGGCCACCAGGGGCACGATCCGGCTGCGGGCGCGTGCGGTGCGGGATACATGGCTCGAGCTGGCGGTCGAGGATGAAGGCCCGGGCTTTGCACCCGAAGCGCTGGAACGCGCGCTCGATCCCTTCTTTACAACGAAAGGGGGCGAGGGGTCGGGGCTTGGTCTCTCCATGGTCTATGACCAGATCACGCTGGCGGGCGGTACGGTGCGCCTTGGCAACGCCGATACCGGCGCGCGCGTGCAGCTGCGCCTGCCCCTGCGCCGCGCACAGACCGAGGCCGCGCAGCATCTGGTCCTGCTGATCGAGGACAGCGCCGAGATCCGTGAAACCGTGCGCGGCATGCTGACGGCGGGGGGGCATGCGGTGATCGAGGCCGCCACTGCCGACGAGGGGCTGGCCCTCTCCGACCTGCCCGGGATCGGCCTTGTCCTCAGCGATATCACGCTGCCCGGCGCCCTCAGCGGCGTGGATCTGGCCGAGCGTCTGGCGGCACGTGGCCATCCGGCGCGTGCCTGCCTGATGACTTCGCTTCCTCCCGCAAATCCCCTGCGTGCCCGCGCCGCCGCGCGCTTTCCGGTGCTGGCCAAGCCCTTTGACGCCCCGGCGCTGGCCGCCTTTCTGGCAGGGGCCACGGCATGAGCCGGGCGCATGTGGCGATCCTGGATGACGAGCCCGAGATCCGGCGGATGCTGCAGGATGCCCTGGAAGAGGCCGGGTTCCGCACCACCGCTTTTGCCCGCGCCACCGAATTCGAGGCGGCGCTGAACCGGGGCGCCCCGGATGTCTGCCTTGTGGATCTTGGCCTGCCGGACCGGGACGGGCTGGCGCTGGTACACCGACTGGCGCTGGAATCGGGCGCGGCGATCATCATCATTTCGGGCCGCGCGCTGGTGCAGGACCGCGTGACCGGGCTGGAGCTTGGGGCCGACGATTACATCATCAAACCCTTTGACCCCGCCGAAGTGGTGGCCCGCGTCCGTGCCCGCCTGCGCAAGCCGCGCGCCGAGGCGCCCGCACAGCCACAGATGGCGCGGTTCGAGGGGTGGACCGCGCTTTTCGATCGGTATGTTCTGATCGCGGCGGACGGCACGGAAGTACCCTTCAGCCATGCCGAGGGTGAGGTGCTGCGGCTTTTTCTCGACGCGCCGAAACGCCTTATCAGCCGGGCGCAGATGCAGCAGGCCTTGGGCGGGGCGGCTGGGGAAAGCTTTGACCGCGCCATGGATGTGCGCATCTCGCGGCTGCGCACGAAGCTGGGGGAAGACCCCAAGAACCCCCGGCTGATCAAGACGATCTACGGGGCGGGGTATATCTTTCTGGGCGAGGTCGTCTGGGGCTGAAGGGAAGATGGCGCCACGGCGGCGCCAAACCCCACGCCATCCGGCGCCTCGCCGTCCCCTTCGTGGGGGGATGGGGGGGGGCGGACACGGCAAGCGCTGTCGGACCGTCAGCCGAAGCGGCTGGCCCAGGCGGGTTGCAGATCGCCGGGGTGCGGACGCGCAAGAAAAACCGCGCGCGCAATCGCGCGGGCAAGGCAGGTGGCCGCCGCATGTCCGACACCGAACGCATCCGTCGGGTCGGCGAGGGGCCGCGCCCCGGTCGAGACCGCAAAAACCAGATCACCGTCGAAAGGCGTGTGAGAGGGGACAAGCGCCCGCGCCATCCCGTCATGCGCTGCCGTGGCCATGCGCAGACATTCTGCCTGGTTCAATGC
>JBBSBE010000018.1:0-42673 GCA_038251625.1 Rhodobacterales bacterium | reverse complement strand
GCTGATCGCCCGCCGGACCTGGCGCTATTTTGAAACCTTCGTGACTGAGGCCGACAACCATCTGCCCCCGGACAATTTTCAGGAGATCCCGCTGCCCGCGCTGGCGCGGCGGACATCGCCCACGAACATCGGCCTTTACCTCCTGTCTGTGACCGCCGCGCACGATTTGGGATGGATTGGCAGGGTGGAAGCCCTGACACGGTTGGAAGACACCTTGACCACGATGGAGCGGATGCCGCGCTTTCGCGGCCATCTTTACAATTGGCACGCCACGGATGATCTGCGCGTGCTCGACCCCGCCTATGTGTCTTCCGTTGACAGCGGCAATCTTGCCGGGCACCTGATCGCCGTAGCGCAGGCCTGCGCCGAATGGCGCGCGGCAGGGCACCAGGCTGCCGGGGACTGGTGCGCCGGTCTGCGCGATACGCTGCTACTGGCCGAACGCGCGATCGATCCCGGTGCCGACCAGGCCCTGACAGACACGCTTGCAACACTCGGCAAGGCGGCATCCGAAGCGGCAACGCCCGCCACGCTGTTGCCGCTGGCTGATGCTGCCGTTGCGCAGGCAGCCTTGGCAAGCGATATGGCATCCGACCTCAGGTTCTGGATCGCGTCCATTCGCAACACCCTTGCAGTCCAGGCCGCCGATCTTGATCTTTCCCTTTCCGAACGCCTTTTTGCGGTCGAACACAGAGCCCGTCACTTCGCAACCGGGATGGATTTCGCGTTCCTGCTGGACCGGGACAAGAAACTGCTGTCAATCGGGTTTTCGGTTTCGACCAACCGCCTTGATGCCAATTGCTATGACCTTCTTGCCTCCGAGGCGCGATTGGCCAGCTTCTTTGCGATTGCAAAGGGCGATGTTCCAACCCGCCACTGGTTTCGCCTCGGACGGCAGGCCACGCCACTGGGCGCCGGTTCCGCCCTGATTTCATGGTCTGGCAGCATGTTCGAATATCTGATGCCATCACTGGTGATGCGGGCGCCGGTCGGATCGGTTTTGGAAGAAACCAACCGCCGCATCGTCAAGCGTCAGGAGGATTACGGTGCCGCAATGGGCATTCCGTGGGGCATCTCGGAATCATCCTACAACGCCCGCGATCTGGAGATGACGTATCAGTATTCCAATTTCGGGGTGCCGGGCCTTGGCCTGAAACGCGGCCTAAGTGAAAGCCGCGTGGTGGCGCCCTATGCCACGGGGCTTGCGACGATGGTTTCACCCGGTGATGCACGACGAAACTATGCGCGGCTTGCATCCATCGGGGCCGACGGGCGCTACGGCTTTTACGAAGCCGTCGACTTCACCCCTGCACGTGTACCAGCCGGGGCCAATCTGGCCGTCGTTCAAAGCTACATGGCGCACCATCAGGGCATGACCATCACGGCAATCGCCAATTGCATTCAGAACGGTCGCTTGCGCGAGCGGTTTCACGCAGAGCCGATGATCCGTGCAGTGGATCTTTTGCTGCAAGAACGCGTCCCACGCGATGCGACAGAAGCCCCGCCACGGGCAAAAGAGGTGCTGGTCGCCGCACACGCACCCGATAACGAGCTGGTCGTGCGGCGCTTTTCGGCCCCCGGCGAAGCGGCACCGACCGCGCATCTGCTGTCAAACGGAACCTATGGCCTTCTGCTGACGCCGACGGGGGCCGGTTTCAGCCGCTGGCGCGGCCTTGCCGTCACACGGTGGCGCGATGATCCGACGACGGCGCAACACGGATCCTACATCTTTGCGCGCGACCGTAGATCCGGGGCGGTCTGGTCGGCCGCTTTACAACCGACCGGGGCCGGTGGAGCCAATCACGTGGCTGCATTCTGCGAAAACAACGCCACGTTCACGCATCAAGACAATCAGTTAACGACGCTGACCGAGGTCACGGTTTCGGCCGGGGCCGATGCCGAGGCACGACGGGTCACGCTGACCAACACCGGTCGCATCGCGCGCGAAATCGACCTGACTTCCTATGCCGAACTGGTGCTGGCGCCGCTGACGTCAGACGTGGCGCACCCTGCTTTTTCCAAGCTCTTTGTCGTCACCGATTTCCTGCCCGAACTGGGCGTGATCATCGCCACCCGTCGCCGCCGCTCGCCGTCCGACCCCGAGATCTGGGCCGCGCATATTGCGGTCGTCGAAGGGCGCGAGGCCGCGCCCCTGCAGATCGAGACGGATCGCGCGCGTTTCATCGGCCAAGGGGGAAGCATCAGCCATGCTGCGATGGCGCGTGACGCGCTGTCGCAGACAACCGGCACGGTTCTGGACCCGATCTTTTCGATCCGCAGATCTATCACGGTGCCGGCAGGCGGCATCGCACGGGTCACATTCTGGACGATGGTTGCCGACAATCCGACGGCCCTTCTTGATCTCGTTGACCGTCATCGCGATCCGTCGGCCTTTGGGCGCGCCATCATCCTGTCGTGGACACAGGCGCAGGTGCAATTGCGCCATCTGGGTGTGACACCGGCGGCGGCAGCCGATTTTCAACGGCTTGGGGGGATGCTGACCCGGGCGGACGCGCGGCTTCGCGCCCCGAGAGCCCAGATTGTCGCCGGGGCAGGCGCACAATCGGGCCTTTGGCCCCATGGGATTTCGGGCGATCTGCCGATCCTGCTGTTCCGCATCGAGGATTCCGAGGATGCACCCCGGCTTTTGGAACTTCTGGCCGCGCACGAATATCTGCGGATGCACCAGCTTGCAGTGGATATCGTTATCCTGAATGACCGGTCGGCTTCCTACGTGCAGGATCTGCAGACGATGATCGAAACCGCCGTGCGGTCGGCATCGACGCGTCCCCGCATGGAACCGGATGCAGGACGGTCCGAGGGCCATGTCCACGTCCTGCGCAGCGATCTGATGCTGCCCGAGTCGCGGGCCCTGCTTCTGGCCGTTGCAAGCGTTGTCCTGATCGCCGGTCGCGGCAGCATCGGCCAGCAGATTGACGCCATTCCTGTCCTGGCCGCCCCTGACCGTCCGACCATCTTACCGTCGCGGGCTGCGGTTCGCGTTGCAGCGGGCGATTTCGACACGGCCGGACTGGAATTCTTCAATGGAACCGGCGGCTTTGCCGATCATGGCCGCGAATACGTGATCGTGCTGCGCGATCGACACACCACCCCGGCGCCATGGATCAACGTGATCGCCAACCAAGGCTTTGGCTTTCAGGTTTCGGCGATGGGCAGTGGCTGCATTTGGTCCGAGAATGCGCGGGAAAATCAACTCACCCCCTGGTCGAACGATCCTGTCACCGACCCCGCGGGCGAGGCGATATGGCTGCACGATCTCGACACCGGGCAGACCTGGACGCCGACCCCGCAGCCCATGCGTGACGACGGCCTTTATGTCTGTCGTCACGGCTTTGGCTACAGCGCGTTTGAACATGCCGCACACGGCATTGACGCGCGGATGGTGCAGTTCGTGCCGACGGATGATCCCGTCAAGATCATCCGCCTGACGCTACACAACACCACGGGACGGGAACGCACTCTTTCAGTCACTGCCTACGTCGAATGGGTGCTCGGCACGTCACGCGGCGCGACCGCCCGCCATATCATCACATCCAAAGAGCCGGAAACCGGCGCAATCCTTGCCCGAAATCCCTATTCCACCGCTTTTCCCGGGCGTGTCGCGTTTGCCGATCTGGGTACCGAAACCACAAGCCTGAGCGCCAACCGGGCGGAGGTGCTGGGCTACGGCGGCACGGCCGCTGCACCGCGGGGCATCGGGCCAGAACCTTTGTCCGGCCAGACCGGCGCCGCGCTTGATCCTTGCGCCGCATTGCAGCGGCGTCTTGTTATCGCCCCCGGCGCCAGCGTGGAGGTTATATTCCTTGTCGGCCAGACCGCCAGTGCAGAAACCGCGAGAGAGCTGATCCAGCGCCACCGCGCCACGGACCCCGCAGAAACGCTGGCAACCGTCAAACGCCATTGGGCCGATCTTCTGGGCGCTGTTCAGGTAACATCGCCGGACCGCGCGATGGACATCATGCTGAACGGCTGGCTTTTGTATCAGACGCTTGCCTGCCGGATCTGGGCGCGCGCAGGTTTCTACCAGGCCAGCGGCGCTTATGGATTCCGTGACCAATTGCAGGACGGTATGGCGCTTGCAGCGTTGCGACCCGAGCTTACGCGCGCCCATCTCTTGCGTGCCGCCGCACGGCAGTTTCCCGAAGGTGACGTACAGCACTGGTGGCTTCCCCATTCCGGCCAAGGCGTGCGTACGCGGATCTCGGATGACCGGGTATGGCTGGGTTACGCGGCAGCACAATATGTCTCGGTAACGGGCGATGTGGCGGTGCTGGACGAACAAGTGCCATTTCTGGAAGGACCTGCCCTCAGGCCCGGTGCGCATGATGATTTCTTCTTGCCGGACACCTCGGCAGAGACTGCCAGCCTCTTTGAACATTGTGCGCGCGGCCTGGATCAGGCGATCGCGCTGACGGGCGCGAACGGCATGCCCCTGATCGGCACGGGAGACTGGAACGACGGCATGAACCGCGTGGGCGAAGCAGGGCAAGGCACCTCTGTGTGGCTTGGCTGGCTGCTGATCGCGACAATCGGAACCGTGGCACCACTGGCAGAAACCCGTGATCCCGCCCGCGCCGCGCGGTGGCGCGCACATGCAGAGGCTGTCCGGGTGGCCATCGAACGGGATGGATGGGACGGGGCATGGTACCGGCGTGGCACCTACGACGACGGCGCCCTTCTTGGCTCAGCCTCGTCCATGGAGTGCCGGATCGACAGCATCGCACAAAGCTGGGCAGTCTTGTCGGGTGCCGCGGATCCGGCGCGGGCCAGCATCGCAATGGCGTCGATGGCGGATTATCTGATCCGGCCCGATCCCGGGCTTGCGCTGCTTTTCACGCCGCCCTTCGACGCAACGCCGCTCGACCCCGGCTATATCAAGGGCTATCCACCGGGCCTGCGCGAAAACGGCGGACAATACAGCCATGCCGCGATGTGGGTGGTGCTGGCCCTCAGCCGGATGGGCAAGGGCGACGCGGCAGGCGCCCTGTTCTCGATGCTTAACCCCATCAATCACGCCCTGACGCCGTCTGACGCTACCCGCTACAAGGTCGAGCCCTATGTCGTGGCCGCCGATGTGTATTCCACCGCCCCCCACGACGGACGCGGCGGCTGGACATGGTACACGGGGTCTGCCGCCTGGATGCACCGGGCGGGGATCGAAGGCCTGCTTGGTCTGACCCGTGTAGGGGCCACCATCGTCCTGAACCCTTGTTTTCCCAGAGATTGGCCAGAGTTGAAGGCAACTGTCAGGATCGGCGAGACATCTCTCGACATCACGATCCTCAACGACGATCGCACCGGGCATTGCGTCGTATCCGCGACGCTTGACGGCGCGGTCCTGCAGATCGAGCAAGGGCGGCTGACAGTGCCCCTGTCAGGACAGTCGCAGGAACTCGTGGCAAGGCTGGGCTGATAAAAGGTGCAGGTCGATCTGAACGTACCCGGACGAGAAAGAGCTGACAGCGGGACGCCTCACAAACCCGGTCAAGAGCGCCGGCGCATGGGAAGAAGCATCTGGCCGTTGCGCCGGTCCAGATCAATCCAGGCGGCTTTTGCAGCGCTGGAAGGGCGGGACGTTACTTTCAATCAGCCCCGTATCTCGGCGGGCGGCCGAAAGCAGAGGAAAAGCGCGGGGCATTCAAAGCAGCCAATCCTGACACCAAGACCAAGGCGCTGTTGCGGCTAGGCATTGAGGATCGAGTTTATCTGAAAACATGCGGAATATCAGATAGAAAACACGGTGACGGGATTTGAAAACCCGTTGAACAGAACCTTACCAATACATTCGACGTTCCGTGACAGCGTCAAAGCGCATTTCGTGTCTTCATCCATCAATATGCACGAAGACACGGTTTTCGTGTGCGCCTCAAGCCGGGAGGCAAGATTCACCTTGTCGCCGATACAGGTGCAAGTGGCGCGCTGCTGGGTACCAGCGTAGCCGGCCACAACCTCGCCCGTGGCAATTCCAATTCCCAACTTGATTTCAGGTTTGCGGGCTATTTTGCGTTCCATGTTGAACTGATCCATCATTGCCAGCATGTCCTGTGCGGCGGCAACCGCAAGTGCCGCCGGGTTGTCCAGAGGTCGGGGCGCCCCGAACAGCACCATCAGACCGTCACCGATCATCAGCGTGACAATGCCACCGTGACTGTCGATCGCCTCGAACATCAGAGTGTAGTATTGCTTGAGCAGGTCGATCGTCTCTTCCGGCGGCTGGCGTTCCGAAATGGCGGTAAAACCCCGAATGTCGCAAAACAGGATCGAGGCATGAACCCTGCGCCCGCCAAGGGCAAAGCCAGATTCCTGCAAATCCTGCACGACCTCACTGGTGGCAAACCGTCTGAGCAGAACCTTCTGCTCGTCCCGAAGCCACTTCTTTTCCAAGCCGGACGTGAGGCGCGCCTTCAGTAGGACCGGATTGACGGGTTTGAGCAGGTAATCCTCGCCACCGAGGCCGATGCAGCGCACGATGTTGTTAATGCCCTCGACCGAGGATGTCTCAATCACCGGAAGATCGCGCAGGCCGAGCGAACTGAACAAAATAAGCGGCAGCGCCGGTCGGAGGGCGCGGATTTCCCGCGCCAGACTGGCCCCATCCAAGTCCGGCATGTGCATGTCCACGATGGCAAGGTCGAACATGGCTTTCTCTTGCAGCCAGTCCAGTGCTTCTTTTGGCGAGGCAGCGTTATGGTCCAGCATGCCCCATTTGCCCGTCTGCAACGCCGGAATCCGGCGATCTGTCGCGTTGTCATCGACGATCAAAAGCCGTTTGCCCGCAAGCTCGGCCTGACCGCCCAGCAGATCGCGCGATCGCGTCAACGGCAGATCGGCCATTTCGGCGCGAATGGTGAAGCGGAACGTCGATCCCTTCCCCAGCCCGGCACTTTCGGCGGTCATGGTGCCGTCCATCAACTCGGACATCCGCTTTGAAATTGCGAGGCCAAGGCCGGTACCGCCATATTTCCGTGTGGTCGAACTGTCGGCCTGGCTGAAGGATTGAAAGAGCCACGTCATCCCATCTGCCGATAGCCCGGTCCCGGTGTCGTGCACCGCAAAGGCAAGCTCGATCTGGCCGGATTGCAGCGGTGTGGCGGAATCCTGCAGCACAACCTCGCCCGCCTCAGTGAATTCCACCGCATTCGAGAGCAGGCTCAGCAGAATCTGGCGCAGACGGGTAAAATCGGCGCTGATCGCTGCGGGAACAGAGTCGTCATAGACATACGCGATATCCAGACGCTTTTCCGCCGCACGGGTACTGACGAGATCAAGCGCGGATTCGAGGCAGTCGCGCAAATCGAAGGGGTGGCGCTCGATGTCCATTTGGCCGGCCTCGATCTTTGAGAAATCGAGGATTTCGCTGATGATGCCCAAAAGCGCATCGTCGCTGTCGCGGATGGTGCGGGCGCAATCATGCTGTTCGTCATTCAGGGTTGTCCATCAACAGCCCGCTCATCCCCATGACAGCGTTCATCGGCGTGCGGATCTCGTGGCTCATCGTCGCCAGGGACGCGCTTTCCGCCTCATTGGCGGCTTCGGCGGCGGCGCGCGCGTCCTTCGCCTCTTGGAACAGGCGCACATTTTCGATTGCGATGATGGCCTGATCGCAAAATGTGAGGGCCACCTCGATTTCCTCGTCGGTGAACGCGCGTGCCACACGGTTGCGGTTGAAGATGATGACGCCGAGGCATTCCTCGCCCCTCAGAAGCGGCAGGTAAAGGGCGGATTTCAGGCCGAACTTTTCGCCCGTCACCTTTTCATGCGCGGGCAGGTCGACCTTTGACCAGTCCGGGATATGCACCATGGATCGTGACACGATCGCCCGAGAGGGGAAATTGAGCACAGGGTCGATTTCGACGCGAGTCTGGCTCAGGTTCGCAAGGCGACCGTTCTCGGTCGCCCCGGCTGCGGGGAAAAAAACCGTCGCCCTTGAAGAGCCCGACCACGACCGAGAAGCACTCCAGCAAGGGCAGGGCGGCCTTTGCGATCGTCTCGAAGACCTGAGAAGCGTCGGTATGTGCGCCGCTGATGACTTCGAGGATCTCGGCACTCGCAGTCTGGCGCACGAGGGCCGTCTGCGTTTCGCTGAACAGCCGCGCGTTCTGGATCGCAATCACCGCCTGATCGGCGAAGCTTTGCAGCAGGTCCATGTCTTTTTGCGAAAAGGTCGGCCAATCCTGATCCGCCAGAATGCGACTGAGGAAAAAGGCCCCCACCGATTTGCCCTGCCAGACCATCGGCGCGATCAGGCAAGGGCAGTTTTCGCCCCGCAGGGCCATGCGGCGGATGCTTTCCGGCGCGTTCACCCCGTTCAGCGCATCCGGGTAATGCATCAGGCGGCGCGACTGGATCGCCTCGACGGCCACCGAGTCCATCATCGGCGTGGGCCGATAGTCTGCAATGCGCTCCACGTTCTTGCCAAGCACCGCAGCGGTCTCGACGCAGCCCGTGTCATCGATCGGAAGGATCGCGAGGTCACAGCAGGGGATCAGCCGCTGGCAACTTTCAAGGATCTTTTCGAACACCGGTTTTGTGTCGGCAACCGAATTGCTGATCACTTCCAGAACTTCGGCGGATGCCTTTAGCTGCTTCAAAGCCTCGGTCACCTCTGCGGTGCGCTGCTGCACCTGTTCGAGGAGCCGCGCATTGCTGAGGCGATAACAGCCTGCGCGGCGAAGGTTTCCGTCACCGCGATCTGTCTTTTGGAGAATGCGTTCACCACAGCATGGGCTATCGTGATGGTGCCGACGGTCTGCCCATCTTCCAGCAACGGAACGCCCAACGCGGACCGGTAGTTTCCCTGCCGCGCGGGTCCGATCCATTCATAACCCGTCTCGTTTTCGACATCGGGAATGTAGACGGTCACCACCGTGGCGGCGACGCGCCCGGTCGCGGTGTTCTGGCTGGGGGGCACCGGGTTTTCCTTCAGGATCGTTGCGATGTCTTCGCGTCCCGTTGTCATCGCCACGACATCGAACAGCCCCGTCCGCGCATTTCGGAGCGAGACATAACAGCCCGTCGGACAACACAGACGCGTACTGACCTGAAGGATGACCTCCAGCACCGGCTGTATGTCGTTGGGCGAGCGCGAGATGACCTGCAGCACCTCGGAGGGAGCGGTCTGGTACGCCAGCGCCTCGGTCACCTCGGCGGTGCGGGCCCGTACCTCGTCGAAAAGGCGCGCGTTCCCGATGGCGATGCTGGCTTGATCGGCGAGGGTCTGCACAAGTTGGGTGTGTGCGTCCTCGGCCGTCTTGCCATCGGGCCAGGCCAGGGTGATTACCCCCCAGACTTCGCCGCCCACCGTGATGGGAACGCCGTCGTACTGGCGGATTCCAAATCTTAGGGCCAACGTGTGGTCGTTGGGACGTTCGTGACTGGGATCCTTCAGCCGCACGATCCCCCGGGTTCTGACCACTTCGGCGGTGACAGTGCCATCGACAAGCGGCACCGACCCTCTTGATCTCAACTCGGTCAGGACCGTGCCGTTGAAACCATGGCTTGCGCAGTGGTCGATCATCCTGCCATCGCTGCGCCAGATAGCGCAGAAGGCGGCACCGCACAGATTGGCCGCCTGCCTGGCGATCAAATCAAAAACTGGCTGGGTGTCGTGCTTCGAGTTTTTGATCGCGTGTTTGATCGCGTGCAGGATCTCTGCTGCCGCGGCAGCGCGGGCCTGATGCTCGGCCAGTTTCTTTTCCAGATCATCGATCCGTTGCACTAACGCGCGGGCCGCTTCGGGTTCAGAACAGTGCGTTGCCATGCCTTCCCCGTTTTCGCCGAGGTGCGACTTTGCCGTTTTCCTTGGCCGATCGCGCCACGTTTTGCGCTTCTTTGCGGTCAAAGGTTTTGGTCCTTTCCGGCAGGATGCCATTTCCATCAGCCGGATCGTCAAGGTTCCAGCTTATGCTGCGGTCTGGCCAAGCAAGAAGCGATGGATCGTGCGGCCAGGCCCGGTGGTTCCTGCGGCGTCGGTACCCGCAGGATGCGGTTTCGCAAACCTGAAAGACCTGACACCGATGCAAAAGTGCCATCCACGTCGAGCCGCATCAATGCTGGCGCGGATCAAGGCCTTGGCACGCGGCGACCCTGCACATTTTTCTGTCCCGTCTGAAGCCTACGCTCCTGGGCGCAAGATGGGTGGCAGGCCTCTGGTGGTGCTTGCTGCTCGCCCACGGCGGACACTCTGGCGCCGTCTTCGCGATCACGGCCAGGATATTTATGACACCCCAGCCGATGATCTGTAGCGGGGCGACGAGGTCCGCCTTGCTGACACGACGCCTGCAAGATTACCGCAGTACCCATGACGGGCACGTTCTGGCGATCACCTTTAGCGCCCGAGGGGGGGCCGAGCTTGAGCTGGGCCAATCGAGGCGCCGGGACCGACAGACGGGCAGCAGGGCCTACGGGCGTTGGATCGAAGCAGGCCTTACAGTGTGAATGCGCCTGCCAGCAGCTTCTGCAGCTTCAAGGGCGCCCTCCAGATAGCCGCCAAATTCCTGTCCGGCCTCTGTCGATGCAAGGATCAAATTTCCGGCCCAAAGATCGGACAGCGGCTGTGGCAACCCGTAGCTGGGATGGCCTTGCAGAGGAATGTGGTCCCTGGATGTGGCGATTGCGGGGTTCAACGCCCAATCCTTCATATGAAGGGAGATGGGGTTGGCCATCTCTGGTCCAAATATGTCCACCAGTTGCTGGCGTGCAAGGTCGCGGATCTGGTCGGGATGGGCGATGCGCACCGATGGTGGATAGCCCACGAAACCGAACAAGGCATAAGGTCCGCCGCGGACAGGCGACGCGTCATGAATTTCGACCATTGGCCCCTTCTGGCTCATCGCGTCACCGGAAAAACCCGCGTTCTGCCAATAGGGCTGATCATAGACGGCGATGATCTTGGCCTGTCCGGCCATCCAAGTGGGGATCTGTGCCATCGCCTGCATCGCGTCCTGCGGCAATGCAGGCGCAAAGGTGATCGCATCCGCAATGATGCGTGGCGGGATGGCCAGGACAACCTGATTGGCAGTGACGACCTGTGCGCCTGTGTTTGTTTCCACCAGCACGCGAATGCCCAAGCCTTTGTTTTCCAGAGATCTGGCCCTTGTGTTAAGCCAAAGCCGCGACGGCATGAGCCCTGACTGCAAGCCCGCGATCAGAGACCCCATTCCACCGGCAACACGCAGCGATCCCATCATGGAGGAATACCCGCGATCCCGCTGCACATCCCCGGACTGGCTCTGAAAGACGATGGCGCCTGTTGAATGCTGCTCGAAACTCTCCAACCCAAGTTGGCGGATCAGATGCGCGATGCGCGGTTGGCCGTTCCAGAACCATGCCGGGCCCAGATCGAAGGCAGCCCCCCCAATCTCTTGCGTCAGGATCCGGCCACCAAAACGATCCTGCGCCTCAACAAGAAGAAAGTCTGTACCGGCTTGGGCAAGATGGCGGGCCACCGCCAAGCCAGACAGGCCGCCACCAACAACAAGAACGTCGGTTTGCATCACAAGATCTTCCCCCTTTGGACGCTGATCAAGCGGGCAGGCGCATGCCGATTTCGGCTGGCGCACCAAGTTCGGGCAACGTGCCGTAACCTATTCTGTCCGCCTTTTGCGAGACGACCTACACCCTGCTGATTGCGCCGTCGGTGCAAACTATCAAACGGACATACATGCTGCACCAATCACGAATGGCAGCTTTCTGCGTGTCATCGGACCGCCCCGACCGCCCGGCCGCGAATGTTGCCTTGCTCACCGTGACACGGGCGCATGGCTGCTGGGAGCCCACACAGCCCTTCAGTGGCTTGCGGATGGATGTTCAGGCCGCAGTCGGCGCACAAGATCACCGCACGTCTCGATGATGCCCTTCAGACGCTCTTCCAAACGCGTCATCTCGAGCATTGAGGCTTTCAGGGTTTCGCTTTGATCGCCGATATCGGCAAGTTTCCTGAACACCGTCTCGCTTGTCGCGATCTGCGTCTGCGCGTCAGAGACGACCTGTCGAAGTATCTCGAGCAACTTGGCCGCGGGCTCGGTTTCTTTGGGCGTGGACACAGCACGGTCCAGATCCGCGATCTGGCCGCGGATCGCGTCGAACCATTCATTCGAAAGACGCGGTTCGCTTCTGGCACTCAGCATCGCGTCCCTTTCGAGATGCCGGACACCAGATACGACCCTGTCAATCGACTGGCGCAGATCCCCCTGCACACCGATGATGTCATTATTCGCAGACACGACCTTGTCCAAGACCGCATCCAGTTCGAGGACAATGCGGCTGATCCGATCCAGAAACAGATTAAGGTCTCGAGCCAAGGCGCCAAACTCATCCGATGTGCGTATCTCGGCGCGGTGGTCGAGGGTGCCGTAAGCCCGCGCCAGATTGCTCACCACGGATCGAAGCCCCATCAACGGTTCCAGCCGGGCGCGCAGAATGAGAAACAGGAGAAAGGAGT
The DNA here is from genome assembly GCA_038251625.1 of Rhodobacterales bacterium. GTDB lineage: Bacteria > Pseudomonadota > Alphaproteobacteria > Rhodobacterales > Rhodobacteraceae > JBBQXK01. The sequence goes on along the minus strand of JBBSBE010000018.1, from coordinate 30,210 downwards.
GCAGGATGATCTTTCCAACCGACAGGGCTGCTGTCAGCTGTATATCCTTGAGCCACAAGGCAAAATCCCGCGCCAGGTAGTTGCGAACCGTTATCGTCCCCAGCGTTTGGCCGACGGCGGCTTGTGTATGGCAAGACAGGCAAAACTCTTCCGCGACAACGTCAATCCGCGAAACCTTGTAGTTTCCCTCAGGCCAGTCACCGGCTGGGATACCGCGTGGCGTGAAACCGAAACTCTCTTCGATCGAGACGACCGTCACAGGGGCGGGTTCGACGGCAATGACATATCCAAGGTCAGACCAGTTACGCTCCAAGATGGGATACATTGTTCGCGCGGCGACTGGCCCTCCCTCGTTGCGCATGATGGATCGGACGTTATCGGCCAGGTCTTCCGCGACGATCGACGCTTCACGCTCTCCATCAACAACGTAGTTGTAGTAGACAAGCGCAGCCTTGAGGGAGAACTCGACGACAGTGACGATGACAAGGATGACGAAGAAGTCCTTGATCATATGGATCAGAAACGACTTGTCGAACCGGCCGATTGAGGCGCTGTCGTCACGAAGCACGGGAAACCTCCGCTTTGGCACCATCGGTGAGTTAGGGCGCCGACGGGCCACAGAAAGTGTTCGTTTCAGAACAGCGTTGAAAACGGGGACGGGCGTCGGCCAAGTCGATGCCAATGTGCCCTTAGCCGCTTTCTGGAACGTGTGGCTGTAGCAGACGACAAGGTTCGCCCGTGCAATCCCAATCTTGGCTCGGGCTGGGGCGACTTTGACTTTGCGCGGGGAAAAATAAACTGCGTTGTCCATGCGTTCAGCGCGGCAGGATCGCGGTGGCATAGGGATGATTTGTGCCGCAGGTGATCATCGCCAAGACCCTGACAAGCGGCAATCGCGTGATGCGTTCGCGAGGCACCCTCCCAGGCGCCGCTGGTCGGGCGTTTATCGCAGCTTCCATTGCGCTGGCCGATCTTGACCGCATTTTTTCCGGTCACACCGCCCAAGCCTTGGGGGCGGTTGCGTGAGGGCCGACCATCGTGAACGTGCCGCACGCCCTTGGCTTTTTCGCAAAGCGTTGGTTCTGGCGCTTGTCAGGGCTGCGACGAAACACAATTTCAAGGATAACCGCCGCGGCGATCTCCGCCGGATGATCGTCTGTCGATTTGCAACCAAGAGGCGCCATGCAAGAGCTTGTTCGCGAAAACGTACAGTCCTATCCACGACCGCCCGCGTTGGAGCAAGTGCCGCAGCGCATTGTGATTGTGCTGGGCGGGCAGGTCATCGCTGAAACAAAGGCGGCGTTTCGCGTTCTGGAGACGCACCATGCGCCCACCTATTACCTGCCCCGCGCCGATGTGACTGCCATCCTTCTCCCCGCCTCGGGCAGCAGCGCCTGCGAATGGAAAGGCATTGCCAGATATTACGATGTGCAGAGCGCCGACATCACGGCCCCGCGCGCGGCATGGGCCTATGACCGCCCCACCGCCCGGTTCAGGGCGATTGCCGGATACATCGCGTTCTATGCAGCCTTGATGGATGAATGCCATGTCGCAGGTGAAAGGGTCATTCCCCAACCCGGCGACTTCTACGGCGGATGGGTCACGCCCAACCTTGATGGTATCCCCAAAGGCGCCCGCGGTACGGAACATTGGTAGCCCGGCGGACACGCCCGATCCATCATGCACCAAGGGCATGGTCGTGCGGGGCTATTGCCTGGGCAGGAGCTGGATGCCTGCTGCAGACACGGTGATTGGCGGCATCAAGCCCACCGCGAGGGGCCGATGCCGGCACGTTCCCGCATCGTCCTTGCCCAACGGAAATCGCTTGGCCTTTTCCGCAGGAACCCGCCTAGCGGACTTGCCAATCGCAAATGTGGTTGATCGGTCGATCCGATGGGGCTATTTTTTTTTCAGAGAATTTGCACGTTGTGTTTTCATCACCGTCGTCGGCTTGGTTTTGGCTAGTTGCTTGGTCAGTCGGCGTCTTGGAGAATGTTTATGGCCAAGACCGATACTGCGATCGATCCTGCATCCGAAATCCAGCAGATCATCAAGGACGGCCGCAAGCGTCCTATGAATTTTGCGCTGTTGAAGACGAAGGAAGGGGTCATCCTCAAGGCCCATGCGCTGAAAAGCTCGGACGTGATGTTTCGTGAGGCAAAACAGGCCGGTGGGCAGCCTGCCATCGCCATCACAGGTGTTCTGAACGTGACCGGTAAACTCCTGTCGCTGACATCGCTTGCAGAGGATGTACCGCGCAACCTTCCGAAACTGGCCAAGAAGTATTTTGCCTCACTGGGTGCGCCGATCAAGGTTCAGGTGACCTTACCGGGCGGCGGATGTCTGGATGACGAGGCCGAAGACGAGATGGAAACCGAAACGGTTGCGCCCGGGATCGAGGCGCCCGTTGAGGCGGAAGACGACGGCGCACGCGCGGCAATGGCGGCGCGACTGGCCGATGTGAAGCGGCACGTTGAAGAGGCCGTTCCGGTTCTCGGCGACAATGCCGCGCCGCTGTCCGATGCTCTGGACGCGGTCCGGAAACTGGTGGACGACGGCAAGACCGACGAAGCGGAAAGCGCGCTCGACGAAGTGGAGGAAGCGTTGCAGACGGCGCTCGACGCCGCAAAGACCGGTGTCGACGATGGCCTGCGGACCCAGTTGCAGACCGAATTCGACGCCCTGCAATCGGGGCTTGACCGGGTACGCAGCGCGGCGGGTGAGGCCGTCGTGCGCAAGGCAGATCAGATTTCCTCGATGTTCCAGACCGAGTTGGAAGGCAACCTCAAGAAGGCCAGTGGGGTGCTGTCGGTTCTGGCGAAGTTCATCAGCACCGAGACCGCGCGCCTTCCCAGCGCAGGCGATGATGTCAAGAGTACACCCGAAGAGGATGCGGCCGGTCAGTCCCTGCCCAATGGTGCAAGCGGCGGCGACGCCGTGTCATCGTCGCTTTCGCCCGACGTTGCACCCGTCATTCCAGATTCGTCGCAGGCCTGCTTCGATGAAATGAGCAGCACCTTCGGGGATTTCTGGGATCAGGTTTGCGTTGCCGCGCCCCGCGACGATGCGGCGCTGGAGGCCGAACTTGGTGCGATCACCAACCAGCGTGCCGAGATTGAGCGGCTGTTTGCCGAGGGGCCGATTGATGTGCCGCGCGCCATCGCGATCGGCCAGGCCATCATGCGGCTGGGCAATCTGGTGACAACGGCCAAGAAAATCAATGAGATCCAAGCAAGCAACCCCGAGGCCGCAACGCATATGCGCGAGGCGATGACGGGCTTTGACGCGGAACTCGGCCCCGGAACGGTCGTTACGCCAGAACTGCTGGCACAGATCGAGGCAGAACGTCAGGCAGCGCTGACGGCACAGCAACAGGCAGAGGTGCATCTTGCGGCCGCCGAAGCGATGCCTGCCGGGCGCGCCCGTGAGGCTGCGATCACCGCCGCGCAAGAGGAGATTGAAACCACCGGCGCTGCGCTCGAAGCCTGCAAGCGAAAGCAGACGGCTGCGAAAGGCAAGGAAGGTCTTACGGTCGCCATCACCTCGGGCCCCCTTGCCGCCGATGCGGGACACCCTTTTGACGACCTGACCGCCGCACAATTCGTGGATGCGTTTCGACGCGAACCAGAACTGGCCACCAGCGCGATCGAAACTGCGTCCACGTCGCAGCATCCCGAGGCAATCGCCTCGGGCATGGGAATGCTCTGCGACCGGATGGAAGACGGATTTGCAACCAGCGACGGGCGAACCCCGCCTGCGGGTTTCGATAAGGGTGCCTATGCAAGAAACCTGATCGCCGGGGCAGGCGCCGAAGGCGGCGACTACATGGCCGATGCCGGTGATTATATTGCCAGCGGCGCGCATCTGACGCCCGATCCGATCCCGTCGCCGCCCGGGGCCAACACGGACCGTCTGGCGCGCGACCGATCGAACTACATGGCGTTGTCGGTTGTCGATGCCGCGGGCCAGATTGACGTAGATACGCCCAATGCCAAGACGGCACTCGGCCATCTGCGCTTCAGCCCCGATGTCATCGACACGCCGACACCTGATATGAACCAGCACGTCATCGGGATGTGCGAAACGCTGGGTGATCCGAACAATCAGCAGGAAGCCCAAGGCATTCTCGACGGCATTGGCCCGCCTGAGCCGGGCGCCCAGACCCTGCTCTCACGCGCAATTGGCAAGCCCCCCGGCGATGTGACCGAGGACGATGCCCGCCAACAGGTCATGGCTTCGATGATGACACCGGTGCATCAGGGGCCCGTAGGTTCTTGCTTCGCGACCGCCGGCGTGCGGCGGATGAACGAACTTGACCCGATGGAGTCGATGGAGCGCTACGCCGAACTTGCCGAAACCGGCCAGTTCCAGCCGCGCAACGGCATGGATGCGATTCCTGCCGTGATGTCCTTCCCGGCCGATCAGGACCCCCTGATCCGCAGCATGGAGTATTCTGCCGCCACGGTCATGGCCGAGATGGACGAAAACTCGCGCAACCAGTTGATGAACCATGCCTGGGGCGAGGCGGTCGACAATCTGGCGGGCCCGGTGGGTGATCTTCCGGAATGGCTCAGCCGCGGAGGCGCCGACAACTGGAAGGTGGACAAGATGCTGATCCGCCAGACCGTGGTCTCGAGCTTCCGGATCGAATACGACGCGACACGCAGCACCACGCCTTCTGCCGATGGGTCGTCCAGCGCCGGTGTCTACATGCTCATGCAGTTTCAGCCGGTGAACAAGGCAATCGACAGCGAGGCTGATTTCGTTGCGGCCCTGACCGAGCGCGTCCTCACCGCCTTGGGTGAGCGTCCGGGAAGCGACAAAGCCAATGATATCTCAGCCGCCATAGCGTCGCGCAGCTATCTTGATGCACTCTTCAAGGGAGGACACGCCCCTTGGGACATGGGCGGCGGCGGTCAGCCGGCCGAGGCCGACGCGGTTCTGTTCGGTCAGGAAGCTGCCAACACCGAGATCACGGACAACCGTACTGGCTGGGATACTCTGTTCGGTCAGACGGAAGGCGCGCGGGGCGAGGAACTGCTTGCCGGGCTTCTGACCCAGATCGGTGAAGGCGGCCCCGACTTGGTTCCAGTGATGAACAACGGCATTCATGCCTTCAATGCCCTGCCGAACGATCCCTCGATGCAGGCGCTGCGCGACGGGGGCGACATTCCGGGCAAAATCAGGCGACAGCTTGTGGAACCGGGGCAACAGATCGCAGCCACGACCCTCACCGACGAAAAAGCCATAGAAATCATGCGCGAGTTCTTCATTTCGCTCCGGCATTGGGATTCGGCAGGCTCGCGTGCGGGGCTGATCAACACGGCCGAACAGCAAGGACCGGGGGGCGCTGTCGCGCCACCGGCCCTGAAGACACGGATCATATCGGTCTGCTCGGCCTATCTTGATGCACTCGCGCTCCAGCAAGCCAACCTCTGGGTGAGCAACGAAGCGGCAGCGGGCACAGTTCATACAAATGCAGAGCGCGACACCAAGGCCGCCACGCTGCGGTCGAGCTTCAGCAAGGCGCTGGAAGGCATGGCATCCGCGGCGGCAGTGCGCGAGATCGCGACACCAAGCGTGACAATCGCGGATTCGAACTGGGGCGATGCAGCGGGAAAGACGCTGTTTGTGATGGCCCCCGACCCGATGTCAGGTCAGTTGATCATGTGGTCGCAAAGCCTGCCGTCGGGGTCGATGACGCCGCTTGGTGAAAAATGGGTCGACGCCGGATGGTCGGAGGTTCGCGTCAAATGAGCCCCGCCAGAGATAACGAGGAGACGAAATCCATGACCGACGATGTGCCCCAACTGCTCTATTCGCTGAATGATGCGGGCAAACCGATCGCGATCATCGAGCGGCGCATCGAGGCGAGTCAAGCCGAAGTGCTGATCCGCTATCCCGGCATGCTTGATGGACATCTCACGCTGGAACTTGCGAAAATGGTAAACCATTTTGCCCGCAAATTCCAGTATGAGGTCATCGCGGACCCTGCTGCCTTTGCCGAGGCTTACCGGGCACAGATTGCATCCGAGGAGCCGGAGGCCAATTTTCAACAGGGAAATCCCCGCTTGCGCGATTTCGGAATGCCTGATCTGGACAGCATCCAGCCGCCGCAGTTCGATGGCAAGGAGTTGGTCTTCTATGCGAAAAGCGTCAACCTAGGCGTTCCCTATCGCGCCGAGGTGGAAATAGACGGGCAGACCATCGGCAAGGCAAAATACGTCCCGATGCAGATGGGGCCGATCCCCTGACGAGCGATCCGGCCGGCATGGGGCAGTTTCGGCCGCAAATCTACCGGAGGGCCGCGCGCTTGGCAGTCTGCTTTTCAGGCATGACTGTCCTGTGCGTTCGCAGGTTTGGTTCTGGCTTGGTCCAGCAAAGCCCGCACCTTGACCTTCCATCCTCGGACGTTGTCATCGCGTATGGGAACATCGGGCGTTCCATTTCCAGGCGCCACTCAACAATCCCCAGACCGTATCACCGATAGCGCCACCGTCGGTTGGATCACGCTGAATGACACCAGAAAACAAAAGTCCGGAGCCCCCTTCCGTCAGGAGGATCCTCAGTATTTTTCTGTGTTCCGGATTGAGAAGTGGTGCCGCTGAAGGGACTCGAACCCCCGACCCCATCATTACGAATGACGTGCTCTACCAGCTGAGCTACAGCGGCGACTTCTGACTTCCCGGTCTTGCAACCACGCGCCCATGCAGCGCGGGTGGGCTTTAGCACCGTCCTCGCACGGTGTGTAGCCCCTATCTTCAGCGCTGGGGCTTCATGTCCTCGGTGCCGTCCACGACTTCGGCAATCTCCGCGGCGCTTGGCGTAGAAGAGCCCACGATGAGCGGAAGAAGCTCGGTTCCGGTGGCACTGGGGCCGCTGCCTTCGGGCGGTTCGCGCCAGCTAAGCGTATCGAAGCCACCGCAGTTGTCGCAGATCGGCCCCCATTGCGCATGGATCGCCTGGCATTTGTCGCAGCACCATTGCGGGCCGCGCGGCGCTGTCAGCGCACGCGTCAGCCAGCCGCGCACCACAGCATCGTCCGATCCTTCGCCGCGTTCGATTGCGGCCATGATCGCCAATGCGCGTTGGGTCGGATGGGTTGTCGGCAGATCACCAAGCGCGCGACGGGCTGCGGGGAAATCCTCGGCTGCGACCAGAAGCTCGGCAGACAGAAGCTTTGTCTCGTCATGGTCGGGCTTGATTGTGGTCAGCGTGCGGAACCGTTTCAGCCGCGCGGCGGGGGTTTCGTCTGCCTCGATCTCAGCGAAGGCGGCGGCAAGGTCGGGGTGCGGCTGTGTGGCCCATGCTTTCTTGAGGATGCGCGTGGCTCCCTTCCGGTCACCCTTGGCCACAAGGCCCCGCGCGGCCATGGCGGCGGCGGGGATCAGGTCGGGCGACAGCCGGTTCGCCTCGATCGCGGCTTCGCGGGCGTCCATGCTGGCCGTCTCGTCAAAGACGGTCTTGGCTTCCTGCAAGGCAAGCACGGCATCGCGGCGGCGGTAGATATCGCGGGGCAACGACCCGCCCTTCAGCTTGGCCCCAAGGGTGGCGCGGGCGCCCTTCCAGTCTGCCTGCCCCGCCTGCAGCTTCAGAAGCGTATCCTGCACCTCACCATGCCTGGGCTTGAGCGCAAAGGCCTTTTCAGCAAGCTTCAGCGCGGTCGGCAAATCACCCTCTTCCAGCTTTTGCTTCAGAAGGCCGCGCACGCCCACAAACCGGGTTTTCTCATCCGCCAGAAGGCTTTTGTAGGCTTCTGTCGCACGGGCGCTGTCGCCCGCCTGTTCGGCAGCCTGCGCCACAAGCAGGGTGGTCAACTGCGGTTGGGCCAGATAACGCTCGGCCCGTGTGGCCCGCGAAAGGGCGACGCGTGGTTCGCCCGATGCAAGCGCCATCATGCCCTCGGTCAGCGCCTGATAACCGCGTCGTTCGCGGTTGCGGTTGAAAAAGCGGCTGATCGCCGTTTCGTCACCGTTCAGGAATTTCATTGTCGCAACGATCAGGCCCGTCAGGCGCATCAGAATCCAGATCAGCAAAACCAGCACCAATGCCACAAACACCGATTGCAGCGGGCCGAGTGTGAATTCCCAACCGGCCACCGCGATGCGAACGCCGCCGCCGGTATCAAGAAGGACCCCGGCGCCAAAGGTCAGCGCTGCAACGGCGATGACGAAGATCAGAACTTTTAGAAGCGACCATAACATGTCACTGCCCCCCAACGGCGGCAGCAAGCTCGCCAAGTGCGGCCTGCGCATCGAGGCGCGCTTGCGCCAGCGCTACCCACGCGCCCATCGCCGTCTGCCCCTCTGCGGGCAAGGCCGCGATTTCGGCCACGGCGGCTGAAATCTGGCCATCTTTCACCAGCGCCTCGGCGCGCGAAAGCACGGCGTCGGGATCGTCGCCCTCGCGCGGTTCCAGCGAACGCGCGCCGGTTTGCGTGCGCAGAAACGCCCCGAGGCGGCTTGCCATCCCGTCGCCCGCCGTTGCCTTGAGGCTCACCGCCAAGGCGGCGCGCGCGGCTTCGGGGAAAGCAGATTGCAGGTCCCCTAGGCTCGGGACACCTGCGCCTTTGGCGACCAGCGCCTCGGGTACAGTGACCCCGCCGGCCACAAGCTCATCGACGGCAGCGGCGAAGGGCGCACCACTTTCCAACCCGGCCTGTACCCGCGCCAAAGCCGCGCGCAACAGGGTTGCTTTCGATTCCGCTTCGGCGGCGGCGCGCATGGTTTCAGCTTCTGCCTGGGCAGCGGCAACGCCCGCCTGCGCCTCGGCAGCAGCGGCCTCGACCGCCGCCACAGTCTCGGCCGCGCTGGCCTTCACCGCATCGACGGCTTCGGCCGACGCGGATTGTTGCGCGCCAAGTTCCGCGCGAAGGCTGGCCAACTCTTGGCGCAAATCCTCGACAACAGCCGGGTCGCCGCCTTGGATGATTGTGCCGGGCGGGGCAGCCTCCAGTGCTGCAACGCGCGCAGACAGCGCCTCGATCTCGGGCGTCAGATCTTTGCCTGCAGGGCCGCCAGCGGCTTCTGCCCTGGCAATCGCCTCTGCGGCGCTGGCGGTGGCGGCATCGGCCTTTGCATTGGCTTCCGCAACGGCAGCCCCTGCTTCCTGGGTGGATGTGGTCAGGGCCGACTGAAGCGCATCGATGCGCGAGGACAGCGCACCCGTATCGGCAGGCGCAGGCAATTCAGCCAATGCCGCTTTCAACGCAGCGATCTCTGCCGATTGAGCGGCCAGCGTGGCCGACGTATCGGCCCCGCCGCCAACCGCGAGTGGCCAGCCTTCCGGCACGACGCGCGACAAGCCAAATCCGGCACCCGCGGCCAGAACGCCGCCCAGCAGCAAAGCAAAGGCACCGCCAGTGCGGGCGGGTGGCGGCACGGGGGGGGCAGAACGATACGGATCAGATTGCGCCTCAGCCGCGATCAGCGTTTCTTCAGGCGTTCTGGCCTCTGGCTCTTTGGCCTCTGGCTCGATCATCGTTTCACGCTCGGGCTCGGATGGCGTATCCCGCATATCCGTCACGATGACAGCGTCTTCCACCTCGTCCTTGGCTGGCCCTTCGTCGGCCTTGGGGGTCTCAGGGGTTGCCATGGCGGCTCCTTTTCAGAAACGAACGGGCGGACATGGGGATAAGCCTAGTTGGTCGACGTCAAAGCCTCAAGCGCCGCCTGCCCTCTCTACCAGCGCATCGAGCACATCAAGCATTGCATCGGCATCAGGCCGCGCGGCGGTTTCAAGGGCAGCAGCCTGCAACTGCAGCGCATTGGCCACGGCCGGGCTGAGGGCCGCAACGTGGAGTGATGCCTTGGCTTCCTTTGCCCCGGTAGAAAAGAGAACCGCCGTCCGGGGCGAGAAAAGCGGCACGAAAAGGGCGCCACCTGCAGCCAGAAACGTCTTCGCCGGTTGGCTGAAGGGCTGCGGCTTTTGTGCGTACAGCGTCAGCGAAAGCGTCTCTAATCCTGCTGAATTCAGCTTTTCCACCAGATTGCCGCGCGTCTCTTGCCCGTGCAGGTGGATCAGCCTGCCTGTGGGCGCGGCCGCCAGGATTGTTTCCAGCAGGTCGTCCGCATCCCCTTCTGCAGACTGGGCACAGTAGCCAGCCGCCCCGGCCGCCGTTGTGGTGCGGGTACCCACGCAGAAAGCACGATCTGCCAGTGGGGGGCCAAGGCGGCGGGCGGCTTCGACCCCTGTTTCAGACGTGAAGATTGCCGCGGCAAATGGCCCCTGCGGCAGGGACGGCGCGAAAAAGCAGGGGGCGAGCAGCGGGCTTTCGACAACCTCTGCGCCGGGGAATCGGTTTCGCAGGGTCTGGCCAAACCGGGCGCCTTGGGCGGCGGGACGGGTCAGCAAGAAGCGGGGCGAGCGGGATTGTGCGGCCATGCCTGCGGTGTTACCCCGGCCCCCGACCCTTGGGCAACCGCCATGGCCATGACCCTTACTTTCCTCGGCATCGAATCGAGCTGTGATGACAGCGCGGCTGCGGTGGTGCGCGACGGGCCGGAGGGCAGGGTGATTCTATCCTCTGTCGTTGAGGGACAGGCCGCGTTGCATGCTGCGTTCGGCGGCGTGGTGCCAGAGATTGCGGCAAGGGCGCATGCCGAAAGGCTGGATCTCTGCGTGGAAGCCGCCTTGGCGCGGGCCAGTACCACCTTGGCCGACATTGATGGTGTGGCTGTGACGGCAGGACCGGGGCTGATCGGAGGCGTGCTGTCAGGGGTGATGTTGGCCAAAGGCATTTGTGCCGCGACGGGGTTGCCGTTGATCGGGGTGAACCATCTGGCAGGCCATGCGCTGACACCGCGTCTGACGGATGGACTGGCCTATCCTTACCTCATGTTGCTGGTCTCGGGTGGTCATTGCCAGTTTCTGCATGTGGAAGGACCGGAACAGTTTACGCGACTTGGTGGATCGATCGATGATGCGCCGGGCGAGGCGTTTGACAAGGTGGCCAAGGTTCTGGGCCTGCCACAACCCGGCGGCCCGGCCGTCGAGCGTGAAGCACGTGCGGGCAATCCTCGACGCTTCGCCTTGCCCCGCCCGTTGCTCGACCGGCCGGGCTGCGACATGAGCTTTTCCGGCCTGAAGACGGCCGTTCTACGGACCCGTGACGCGCTGATTGCAGAGGCGGGCGGCCTGCGCTTGCAGGATCGGGCCGATCTTTGCGCCGGGTTTCAGGCGGCAGTGGCCGATGTGCTGGCCGAAAAGGCGCGGCGCGCGCTGGGTGCGGTAGGGGTAGGCGCGCTGGCGGTCGCCGGGGGCGTGGCCGCGAATGATGCAATCCGGTCAGGGCTCGAGGTTGTTTGCAAGGCGACGGGGGTTCAGTTCCTGGCCCCTCCGCTGGCACTTTGTACCGACAACGCCGCGATGATCGCATGGGCCGGCATCGAGCGTTTTCGGGCAGGTGGGCAGGATGGATTCGATCTGATGGCCCGTCCGCGCTGGCCGCTGGATACCGCCAGCCCCGCACTTCTTGGCAGCGGCAAGAAGGGCGCGAAGGCATGAGTGTCGGCATCCTTGGCGCCGGTGCTTTTGGGCGGGCACTGGCGATGACGCTGGGTGCGGAGCAGCCTGTGGCGATATGGGGGCGGCACAGAGTGACGCAGGCATTGCCCGAAACCGTCACTGTGCTGGCCGATTTGGAGGATTTGCCGGATACCCTGATGCTTGCATTGCCGATGCAAGCACTGTCAGGGTTCGTCGTTCTTCACGAAAGGCATTTGCAAGGGCGCCGGCTGGTTGCCTGTTGCAAAGGGCTGGATCTGACCACCGGTCTTGGTCCTTCGGGCACCATCGCGCGCGTGTTTCCGCATGCCACAATTGCAGTGCTGACCGGGCCTGGTTTTGCCGCTGATCTGGCCATGGGTCTGCCCACCGCGATGACAGTTGCCTCTGCGGACGAGGCCGAAGCCACGGCCCTGCAGGCACAGTTGTCGACCAAAGGCCTGCGGCTTTATCGCACGACCGATGTCGTAGGGGCGGAAATGGGTGGCGCGGTCAAGAACGTGGTCGCCATTGCGGCTGGCGTGACGATGGGGGCTGGGCTGGGCGTTTCGGCCCGCGCCGCAGTCATCACCCGGGGCTATGCCGAGATGTCGCGCCTTGCGCTGACGCTTGGGGCAAGGGTGGAAACGCTGGCGGGCTTGGCGGGGCTTGGCGATCTTATCCTGACTTGCACAAGCCCCCAGTCGCGCAACTTCCGGTACGGCGAGGCTTTGGGTGCGGGCCTTGGTTTCGACCCCTCGATCACCGTGGAAGGTGTGGCCACTGCGCGTGCTGTGGTGCAGCTTGCTGCGCGGCAGGGCGTCGAGATGCCCCTTTCCAGCACTGTTTCAGCCTTGATTGACGGTGTCTTGACTGTTGATGCGGCTGTCCAAAGCTTGCTTTCCCGTCCCCTCAAACCGGAGTGAACTATGCGTGCCACCGTGATCTGTCTCGATAAGCCCGGGCATTTGCAAACCCGCCTTGATAACCGCAGTGCCCATCTTGCACATATCGAGGCCACGGGCGTGGTTGAGATGGCGGGGCCGTTTCTGGACGATGACGGTGCAATGGTCGGGTCACTGATCATGCTGAACGTCGAGACTCTGGCCGAGGCACAGGCCTGGGCGGCAGCCGACCCCTATGCCAAGGCGGGGCTTTTTGACAGTGTGACGATCCGGGAATGGAAGAAGGTGATCGGCTGATGGCGTATTGGTTGTTCAAGTCCGAGCCAGACGTCTGGGGCTGGGATCATCAGGTGACCAAGGGCTCCGAGGGTGAAGAATGGCATGGTGTGCGGAACTATCAGGCCCGCAACAACATGCGGGCCATGAAGATCGGCGATCTTGGGTTTTTCTATCACTCCAACATCGGGAAAGAGGCGGTTGGCATCGTTGAAGTGTGCCGCGAGAGCACGCCCGACAGTACGACGGACGATCCGCGTTGGGATTGCGTGTGGATCCGCGCCGTGCGGCCGTTCCTGCAGCCCGTCACGCTGGAACAATGCAAGATTCAGCCTGGCCTTGAGAAGATGGTTCTGGTCAACAACACGCGCCTTTCGGTGCAACCGGTATCACCCGAAGAATGGCGGATTGTTTGCGGGATGGGTGGCATAAAGCCCTGATCAAACGGAGGGCCCCGCACCCCTACGGGACCCTCCATCCACCCCACGTGCCAACCCCGGCACCGCACGTGTTCTGATAAGGGTCCCGGGCTTCCTGCCCTGACGATTGCAAGCTAGTCCGAATCGGGCACGTGCCTCAACGGCCGGTTGCCTTGTATTTGGTGCAAACTTACCGGGATCGCAGGTTCGGCAGCAGGGCCGCCAGGATACCGATGGCGGGCAACCAGGCACAAAGGCGATAGACGGCCTCGATCCCCCACTGGTCTGCCAGCACGCCCAGCGCCGCCGCGCCAATGGCCGCAATGCCGAAGGCGAGGCCGAAGAAAAGGCCCGCCACCGTACCCACGCTCTTGGGCATCAACTCCTGTGCATAGACCACGATGGCGGGGAAGGCAGATGCCATCACCAAGCCCGCGGCACCTGATGCGATTACCGTGCCCGTAAGCCCCAGATGCGGAATGGCAAGCGAGATCGGCAAAGCCCCAAGAATTGACAGCCAGATCACCCGCTTACGCCCGATCCTGTCGCCCACCGGGCCACCCAGAAACGTGCCTGCCGCGACAGCCGCGAGATAGACAAACAGATAAAGCTGCGCGTCCTGCGTGGAGACGCTGAACTTTTCAATCAGGTAGAATGTGTAGTAGCTGGAAAAGCTGACAAGATAGATGAACTTGGAAAAGATCAGCGCAATCAGCACGATCAGCGCCAGCCGAACCATCGCGGCAGGCAGTTCGGTGCCGATGATCCGCTTCTTGCGTGCGATCATGCGCGCGGCGCCCTCGACTGCGTACCAGCGGCCCACGATCCCGAGAAGCACCATGCCAATCAGGGCGACCCCGGCGAACCACTCGACCGAGACCTGGCCGCGCGGCAGAACGATCAACGCCGCGGCGAGCGGGCCGAGCGCAGAACCGGCATTCCCCCCGACCTGAAACACCGACTGGGCGAAGCCGGGCCGCATACCGGCCGCCAGCCGTGCGATGCGGCTGCTTTCGGGGTGAAAGATCGCAGAGCCGAGGCCGATCATGGCCACAGAGGCCAACACCGTTTCAAAGGCTGTGGCGTGGGCCAGAAGGACAAGCCCCAGCCCCGTCGCCGCCATCCCGACTGCCAAGGCATAGGGCATGGGCCGACGGTCAGTATAGAGCCCGACAAGCGGCTGCAAAACCGAGGCCACGCCTTGAAAAACCAGCGTGATCAGCCCGATCTGGGCAAAAGTGAGCGTCAGGTTGTCTTTCAGGATCGGATAGATGGCCGGGATCAGCGATTGCATCAGGTCGTTCAGCAAATGCCCCAGCGACACCGCCCCGATAATCGGCAGCACCGTCGCCTCTACTTCGACTTCCTGTGACGACATGACCGCTCCGCCCGACTGAACGGGCGGACGCTACGGCGCGCGAAGGGGAAAGAAAAGCCCGAACCTTCGGTTCAGGCGTAGGCAGATTCCTTGCCGAAATGCTTGGTCAGCATGTAGTAGACGACGGCGCGATACTTGTTCCGCTCGCTCCGGCCATACGTTTCAGTGACGGCCTTGATGGCCTCGAGCAGTGCGGGGCTGTCGGCAAGGCCCAGTTTCTTCATCAGGAAGTTCTTGCGCACGCGCTCCAACTCTTCGGGATCGGACGCGGCGACGGTTTCGCTATCTGCGCTATAGATCGAGGGCCCACAGCCAATGGTCACTTTGGTCAGAAGCGCCATGTCAGGCTCCATCCCGCATTTGTCGCGCAGATCGCCTGCATATTTGGCGATCAGTTCATCACGCTTACTCATCCCGTCGTCCCTCCAAGTTGCCACAAGGCCCGGCTTTTACCGGTGCGGGCAAAGCCTAGGCGAAGAACCAACCTGCGACCAAGCGAAAAAGCGCACCTCAGGACGCGCGTTCAGCCTGATCGCTTTGCCAGTCGTGCCGCTCGTCACGACTGCAAAGACTGGTTCAAGGTCGGCGCATCAAATTGGCCGCCTTCAGGCCAGTATGGAGGATGGTTCAGTACCGGTAATGCTCGCTCTTGAACGGTCCCTCGGGCTTGACACCAATGTACGCGGCCTGATCGGGGCGCAGTTCGGTCAGCTTCACGCCGATCTTTTTGAGATGAAGCCGCGCAACCTTTTCGTCCAGCTCTTTCGGCAGGATGTAGACGCCCGGCGCATAATCCTTGCCCTTGGTCCAAAGCTCGATCTGCGCAAGAACCTGGTTGGTGAAGCTGGCCGACATCACGAAGGACGGGTGGCCGGTGGCATTGCCAAGGTTCAGAAGACGCCCCTCGGACAGCAGGATGATGCGATTGCCTGAGGGCATCTCGATCATGTCGACCTGTTCCTTGATGTTGGTCCACTTGTGGTTCTTGAGCGCGGCGACCTGAATCTCGTTGTCGAAGTGGCCGATGTTGCCGACGATCGCCATATCCTTCATCTCGCGGATATGCTCGATGCGGATCACATCGCGGTTGCCCGTGGTGGTGATGAAGATATCGGCCGAAGTCACCACATCTTCCAACAGCACAACCTCGAACCCGTCCATCGCGGCCTGCAGCGCGCAGATCGGATCAACTTCGGTCACCTTCACCCGGGCACCGGCACCTTGCAGCGAAGCGGCAGAGCCTTTTCCAACGTCGCCGTAGCCGCAGACCACGGCAACCTTGCCGGCCATCATGGTGTCAGTTGCGCGGCGGATGCCATCAACCAGCGATTCCTTGCAGCCGTACTTGTTGTCGAACTTCGACTTGGTGACTGAGTCGTTGACGTTGATTGCCGGGAAAGGCAGCTGGCCCTTCTTGTGCAGGTCATACAGACGGTGGACGCCGGTTGTGGTTTCTTCGGACACGCCCTTGATGGCGGCCTTCGTCTTGGTGAACCAGCCGGGGCTTTCCTTCACGCGCTTGGCAATCTGAAGCTTGATCACCTCTTCTTCTTCCGAGGTCGGAACGGCGAGGATTTCTTCGCCCGCTTCGGCGCGGGCGCCAAGGAGGACGTAAAGCGTAGCGTCGCCGCCATCGTCGAGGATCATGTTGGCGCCGACCCCATCTTCATTGGCGGAGAACATGAAGGAGCGGTCGAGGTAATCCCAGTGTTCGGTCAGGGTCTGGCCCTTGACGGCAAACACCGGGGTACCACCTGCCGCGATGGCGGCTGCAGCGTGGTCTTGGGTCGAGAAGATGTTGCAGGATGCCCAGCGCACATCTGCCCCAAGGGCGGTCAGCGTTTCGATCAACACGGCGGTCTGGATCGTCATGTGGAGCGAACCGACAATGCGCGCGCCTTTCAGCGGCTGGGAGGCGCCAAACTCTTCGCGACACGCCATGAGGCCCGGCATTTCGGTTTCGGCGATTGTCAGTTCCTTGCGCCCGTAATCGGCCAGTCCGATGTCCTTGACGATGTATTCTGCAACCATGCCATCGGCTCCCTGCATACGCGTTTCGGGCGCGGGATAGCACGGCCTGACCACCCCGGCAACGCGGCGTGGTTGCCGTTTGAGGTGTCAGATGATTTGGCCGAACTGGGCCATAAGGGGGTGCCTGTCGCCATTGGAAGACCACGCGTCACCCGAATCGGCTACACAAGAGATGCCATCGGGCCTTGTATACACGACCGTCCATGTCCCACTGACGCTGGACTGCCAGAAATCGAGCGTTCGACCGGACTCAAGCTCCAGGCTGCGGGCAATCCGTTCGCCGTAATCATCAAAAAGGCTGGCGCGCACCAGATCGCGGTGATCGCAAAACGCATCGTCAACAGCGAGTTCCGCACCCGTGCGCGTCTGGACATCGAATGCGACGATCTCGGGCGGCAAGGCGGTGATCGTCGGTTTGTGTAACGGGCCGATCCAGAAGGATGCGCTGACAGGAATTGCCGCCGCGCAAAGGGCGGCTGCGAGGGCGAGCATTTTGCCGAAAGGGCGGGTGGTCGTGCCGGACGAGGGAAACATAGGTTTCTCCGTTCTTTTTCTTTTGATATCAACAGCAGAACGTATGATCCCTGCCTTTGGTTCCATCCGGGCACAGAAGGCTTGTATCCCCTGTCAACCTGCGACCATCATGGTGCGCTTTCGGCCAACGGCGGTATCGAGCGATGACAAAACCTCCGGCCCGCGCGTGGCAGCGGATGCTTTCGGGTCGCAGACTGGATTTGCTTGACCCCACCCCGGTCGATATCGAGGTTGAGGATATTGCCCACGGCCTTGCCTTCGTCGCGCGTTGGAACGGTCAGACGCAGGGTGACTGGCCCTATTCGGTCGCCGAGCATTCATTGCTGGTGGAAGAGCTTTTCGCCCGGATGAACCCCGCACAGCCCGCGCGGTGGCGCCTTGCTGCGCTTTTGCATGACGCACCGGAATATGTGATCGGCGATATGATCAGTCCGGTGAAAGCGGCCGTCGGGCCGGGCTACGGCACGCTGGACGAACGGCTGGCCGCTGCCGTGCATCTGCGGTTCGGCTTGCCAGCGGTTCTGCCGGTGGCGATCAAGAAAGCGATAAAGGCTGCGGATAAGGTATCGGCGTGGATGGAAGCGACGCAGATCGCGGGCTTCTCGGACGTTGAGGCTGACCGGTTCTTCGGGCGTTGCGATTCCAGCCTACGCTCTGGCCTTGGCATCCGGTTGCGTCCGCCCGCAGTGGTGCGGGCGGACTATTTGGCGCGGCATGCGGCGTTGCTTGAGGCCTGCACGCTCAAAACCTGACCTCTGTCATCAGCGACCAGGGCCGAGCGGTTTCGGGGGCCAAATGGCGCTGCGGGCTTTCTTTGCGCGGGGGATCCATGCGCACGGCGATCAGCAGGGCTTCTGCTATGATGTTCAACATGATCTTACTCCTTAGTGATGGAACATGTGCTTCAAATACCATGAAAAGAGGCGCATAATGAAGGCAGCAATTCTATTGGGTTGAAAGACTGGCTAACAGATGCCTGTGGATTGGAAGACCTTTCCCCCACTGACGGCGCTGCGCGCGTTCGAAGCGGTGGCAGCCCAAGGCGGCTACACGGCCGCCGCACGCGCGCTGAACGTCACGCATGCAGCGGTGGCGCAACAGGTGCGCGCGCTGGAAACAACACTTGGCGTCGCGCTGGTTGCACGGCAGGGGCGGGCGATTGTTCTGACGCCCGAGGGCGCCGGTCTGGCAGCGGCGTTGAACGACGGGTTCGGCGCGATCGCAGCTGGAGTGGCGGCCCTGAAGGATGGTGCGGGCGACGGGCCGGTCCGGGTGACGCTGACGTCCGGTTTTGCGGCCCAATGGCTCATGCCACGATTGCGCGATTTCTGGACGAAATTTCCCGATATCGGCCTGTCGTTGCTTCCCGACGCGGCGCTTGTCGATCTGCGGCGCGCCGGGATGGACCTTGGCATCCGATACGGACAGGGAAACTGGCCAGGCGTCGAGGCCCGGTTTCTGACGTCCGCACGGCTGGTCGTGGCCGCCTCGCCCGCGCTGATCGGTAACAGGGGGACGCTGGATCGGGCAGCACTTCAGGCGGAGGAATGGGTGATCGCCCGCGATTGGCCGGAGCAGGACAATCTGCTGCGAAGCCTTGGCCTCGACCCCGCCACCTTGTCGGTCACGGAAATGTCGGACGAAGCGCTGGCCATCGCGGCTGCGCGTCAGGGGCTTGGGCTGGTCGTGGAAAGCTTGGCGCTTCTTGAGGATGATATCAGCGACGGGCGGCTATCTATCGTGCATGACAGCCGCGACCAGTTACCCGCCTATTTCGTCGTTGTACCGCCGGGGCCGATGCGGGCCCCGGCGAAAGCATTCTTCAAATGGCTTTTCAGCACGTGAATGCGATCAGATCGCCATATCCTCGGGAGATTTCCCTGCAGCCAGCGCCTCGGAGAACCAGCGTGGCTTTCGGCCGCGGCCGGTCCAGGTATCGGCACGGTTAGCGGGATTGGCATATTTCGGTGACGAAGGTGCCCGTCCGCGCTTTACGGTACCGCCCGTCAGTTCAGAAAGGGAAGCAAAGCCCAACTCGCGGGCTTTTTCTTCCAATTCTGCCAAGGCGGCCTTCTTCTTGCGATCTTCAAAACTCGTGATGGCCTTGGCCACTTGCGTCTGCATTTCCTTGAGCTCTTTCAAGGACATCTTGTCGAGGTTCATTTGATCCCCCTTCCCCATTTTTATTGCCGTGGTGAAAATTCAATAATTTTTACCTACCGGATGGCAGCAGTAAACCTGCCATCTTGAATTGGCAATAGGACGATCGGTAACGGCTGTCAGCGGGGGCTGCGTTTGGCAAGGATCCGCTGCAAGGTGCGTCTGTGCATGTTGAGCCGTCTTGCGGTTTCCGAGACATTGCGATCGCACATTTCGTAAATGCGCTGGATATGTTCCCATCTGACACGATCCGCAGACATCGGGTTTTCCGGCGGTGGTGGTAGGGTTTCACTGCGTGCCAGAAGCGCGTTTGTCACTTCTGTAGCATCCGCAGGTTTTGACAGGTAATCAATCGCACCGATCTTGACGGCCGCGACAGCAGTTGCAATCGCGCCGTACCCGGTCAAAACGACGATCCTGCAATCGGGCCTGCGCTCGCGCAACGCCTCTACTACATCAAGGCCGTTTCCATCTTCAAGCCGCAGGTCAACCACGGCATAGGCCGGTGGCCGCGCCATGGCCATTGCCTTGCCAATGGCAACACTCTCCGCGGTTTCAGGCTCGAACCCGCGCTTTTCCATCGCGCGCGCCAGACGCTTGACGAAGGGTTCGTCGTCATCGACCAGAAGGAGCGTCCGATCCGGCCCGAGATCTGCAATCGGCTCTTCGATCATCTGTCTTCCCCTCGCCACTGCGACTGTGCTGTTATCTAGCGGTGCCGTCTGGAACGTCAATTTCACCTGTCCGCTCAGGCTTTTTCCAAAAACCCAGACCTTTCACAGATCCTCAGGCTCTTTCCAGAAAGCAGGACACCCGGTCAGCCAACTGGACGGGTGTGGTTTCGCGCTTGAAAAAATCGGCAAAGCCGATACCGGGCAGCATCAGATAGGTGAAAGTGGAATGGTCGATCAGATAGTATTCTTCGGACGGGTCCTGTACCTTGGAATACACCTTATAGGCCCGTGCTGCGGCCTGAGCCTGTTCGTCCGAACCCGTCAACCCGATCATACGCGGGTGCAGGTTTTCCGTAAATTCCTTCAGCACCGCTGGCGTGTCACGCGCCGGGTCGAAGGTGATAAAAACGGGCGTCACGTCAAACCCGCGTTCTTCCAGAATATCCACGGCCTCAGCGTTGCGGGCAGCATCAAGAGGGCACACATCCGGGCAGAACGTATATCCGAAGTAAACGAGCGACGGTTTGGCCAGCACCTCTGCATCGGTGACGGTTATGCCATCTTCGTCCACCAGCGTGAACGGCCCACCGATCGCGCCGCCCGCGACCTGCCCGCCACGGCATTCTGCAAACCGGTCACCCGCACGCGCATCATAGACACGCCATGCTGTGAAACCCAGAAGCCCGGCCACCGCCGCCACGGCAAGACCCGCATAGACACGCAACATTTGCATTCCCTCCAACCAGAAAGGGCCGCTCTGGCTTGATCCGGCCGTACCGCAGCCCTACGCTTTGCAGCTAGATGATCTGCGGCATTGGAGCAATGCGATGCTTTCACCCGGCTTCGGGCTGCTGCCGCCCGACGTGACGGCCGACCGGGTGCGGTTGCGCACGCTGATCGTCTTGCGCTGGCTGGCGATCGCAGGGCAGTTGGCGGCAATCGTGCTTGGTGTGCAGTTCTACGGGCTTTTGTTGCCAATGGGGCTTTGCCTGCTCGTCGTGGGCGTCTCGGTCATCGCCAACCTGATCGCGATCTTCGTCTTTCCCGAAAACCGCAGGCTCAGCGATGTCGAGGCGATGCTTCTGCTGATGTTTGATCTGGCCCAGCTTTCACTTCTTCTTTTCCTGACCGGCGGACTGACAAATCCGTTCGCGCTTTTGGTGCTGGCGCCTGTGGTCATTTCCGCCACGGCCCTCGCGCTGCGCACCACAATCGTGATCGGCCTTGTCGCGATTTTTCTGGTCACGTTGATCTCGATTGCGCATATCCCGTTGAGGTTCGCCGATGGCACTGTGCTTAAAGTTCCCGAAATCTTTGAATTCGGGTTCTGGCTTGCCATCATGATCGGGATCCTGTTCCTCGCGCTGTACTCTCACAGGGTATCAGCAGAGGCGCGCTCCATGAGCCGTGCGCTGCTCGCAACCCAGATGGCCCTCGCGCGCGAGCAAAAGCTGACCGATCTGGGTGGCGTGGTGGCGGCGGCTGCGCATGAGTTGGGCACGCCATTGGCCACGATCCGGCTGGCAAGTACCGAATTGATGGAAGAACTGATCGATCAACCTGCCTTGCGCGCCGATGCCGAACTGATCCGCGCCCAGACCGACCGGTGCCGGGATATCCTGAAATCGATGGGCCGGGCCGGGAAGGACGATCTGCACCTGCGCCGCGCGCCCCTTGCAACCGTGGTGCACGAGGCCGCCGAGCCGCATGTAGAACGCGGCAAGGATGTACGGTTCGAGATTGGCCCTGGCATGGGCGGGTCGGATCGCCAGCCAGTGGTGAAGCGCAGCCCCGAAGTGGTGCATGGCCTGCGAAACCTGATGCAGAATGCGGTGGATTTTGCGCGCTCGACGGTCTGGGTCGATGTTGAATGGAGCCCGCGCAGCATTTCGGTCACGATCATGGACGATGGCCAGGGCTTTCCGCCCCAGCTTATCGGACGGATCGGTGACCCGTTCGTACGCCAGCGGCGGGAAACCGATGACGCGGTCAAACGTCCTGGGTACGAAGGGATGGGTCTTGGCCTCTTCATCGCCAAGACGCTGCTTGAACGGTCGGGCGCGCAGATCACCTTTGCCAACGGCGCAGACCCCTTTCTGGCAGACGACGAGCGCCCCGAGCGGTGCGGTGCCGTGGTCGAGGTGATCTGGCCGATGTCCGTTCTTCAGGACGATCCCGATCAGGTTCTGGGGGCAAATCGCCCCAATGCGGCGTAAAAGACACGCTGGCCGCGAATGGAAAGCGGTTGCTTCAACCTGAGTTAACCTGCGGTTAAGAAACTCGGCTCAGGGTTGAATGAAATGACCTTGATCGGGGCTTGGTGTGTTCAGCGAACTTTTGCTTGCCGTCGAATTGATATTGATTGCGCTCGTTGCGGCGTCGGTGGGGATTGTTCTTCTTCATGTCCTGCCCGGACGGCGGATGGATGAAAACGGGTCGATCTTTGCCGCTGACGAGGGTCAGGCCGTGTTTTTGTTCGACGGCGAGCGGTTGATCGATGCCACGCCCGATGCCCGTGCGCTGTTGCGGCACAGTCCGCTGCCGTCTGGCAGCGCGCGAGCCCGGATGATTGCCTGCCTGACCACCCGCTTTCCCGGCCTCGCCCCCGCCCTTCAAACCCTGGCAGAGCGAGGATGCGAAACCCTGCACGGAAAGGGCGACGATGGGGCGACCGTCACGTTGCGCGCGGAACTGCGCGGCGGTCTGACCCGGATCGCGCTGGAGGGCGAGGGCCAGGGATACTCGGATCCAGTCAGCGATCTTGCGCAGGATGCCGAGTTGGCGACGTTGCGCGCGATGCTGACGGGGGCACCGCTACCCGTGTGGCGCGAGGATTCTGGGGGTCAGATCATCTGGGCGAATGCGGCCTATCTGACCCTGATCACCGATGCGACGGATACAGATTTCGACCTCGTCTGGCCCCTGCCGCGGGTGTTTGGGGCGGGCCTGACCGGCAGGCAGCGATTTGAGGCGGGAAAGACGGCGCGGTGGTATGATGTGTGCGAAGTGCCGGATGGCGAAGGAAAGCAGTTCTATGCGTTGCCCGCCGATGCCACCGTGCAGGCAGAAGCCTCGCTCCAGGCCTTCATGCAGACATTGGCCAAGACGTTTGCGCATCTGCCCACAGGCCTTGCGATCTTTGACGCCGAGCGCAAGCTTGTGTTGTTCAATCCCGCCTTGCTGGACCTGACCGGACTGCCCGCGGATTTCCTTTCGCAGCGGCCGACGCTTCCATCGGTGCTGGACGCCATGCGCGAGCGGGCCACCATTCCCGAGCCGCGCGATTATCAAAGCTGGAAACGCCAGATTGCAGCGATGGAAGAGGCGGCAAGCAGTGGCCAGTACGAGGCAACCTGGTCACTTCCGGGCGGGCAGACTTACCGTGTAACGGGCAGGCCGCATCCCAACGGCGCACTGGCCCTGATGATCGAGGATATTTCGACCGAGATCACGCGCACCCGCCGCTACCGTGCCGATCTGGAACTGGGACAGGCGGTGATCGACGCGATGGACGAGGCGATTGCCGTGTTTTCCCCTGCGGGAATGCTGGTGATGTCAAACGTTGCCTACGCGCGCCTGTGGGGTGACGACCCGACCACCCATGTCGACCCCGGCAGCGCACAGGCGTCGCTTTTGTGCGGCCATTGGCGCGCGCGCAGTGCACCCACTGGCCTTTGGGACCGGGCGGAGGATTTCATCAGTGCTTTTGGCCCCCGCACCAGATGGAACGACAGTTTTCATCTTGCCGATGGTACGATGGTGACCTGCCGCTTTGTGCCGTTGGCGGGTGGCGCCACGATGACAGGATTTCGTATTCCCGGTTTCGACGCGCCAACGCTGTCCGACATCGGACAGGATGTCACGCCCGTCTTTGCGAGCGCCAGGCGCAGCGCATGACACACCGGCACAACCATATCTGATCTTTCGGCCTTGCACGTGATCGCCTCACCCGTAATCTCGCGCCATGCAGGCAGAGATCCAACTGACCCTCGATCTGCCGGATGACGCGGCGACCGACCGGCTTGGCGACACGCTTGCGCGCGTTTTGGCGCACGGCGACACCCTATTGCTGTCCGGGCCGATCGGGGCTGGAAAGTCGCATCTGGCGCGCGCGTTGATCCGCGCGCGATTGGGCCGGGCAGAGGACGTACCATCACCCAGCTTCACCTTGGTGCAAGCCTACGACAGCGACGCGGGCGAGATCTGGCACGCCGATCTGTACCGCCTCTCGCACCCCGACGAAATTGCCGAACTGGGGCTTGAAGCCGCCTTCGGGCGCGCGCTTTGCCTTGTGGAATGGCCTGACAGGTTGGGCAGCCTTGCCCCACCCCATGCGTTATCCGTTACCCTTGCGTTGGCGGATGAAGGGCGCCTGGCCGTCCTCTGCGGTGGGCGAGCGGGTATTCTATCGGCAGTTGCCATGGCAATGAACGAGGCTGCGCAATGACCGCCTTGAACCGCGCCGCAGAAGCGGTGGCGTTTCTGGCGCAGGCGGGATGGGGCAACTCCATCGCCACACATCTTGCGGGTGACATGTCACCGCGCAGCTATCAGCGCATTCGCCGCGGGCAGGAAACAGCCGTCCTGATGGACGCGCCACCCGGCACTGGCGACGACCCCGCCGACTTTATTGCCGTCGCAGAACATCTGATTGCGCTTGGCCTATCGCCGCCACGCATTATAGCCAAGGACCTGGCGCGTGGGTTCCTGTTGCTGGAAGACCTTGGCGATGGTCTTTTCGCCCGTCTTATTGCCGATGATCCGGCGCTCGAAGGACCGTTGACCAGCGCTGCGGTCGACGTTCTGGCGCATCTTCAGAACCATCCCGCACCAACAGGACTTCCCGACCTGACCGCCGGCGATTGGGCGGACGCGGCCTCGCTTGCGCTGACCGTCTATGCCCCTGTGCTTGGCGCACCCGGCCAACCGCAGGCAGAGATCACCGCCTGCCTTGCGGATGTGTTGGCGCGTCACGCCGATGACCCCCGGGTTCTGATCCTGCGGGACTATCATGCCGAAAACCTGCTGTGGCTGCCGGATCGTCAGGGCCTGGCCCGCGTGGGTTTGCTTGACTTTCAACTCGCTCAGATGGGCCAGCCGCTTTATGATCTGGTGTCGCTTCTGCAAGATGCCCGGCGAGATGTGGCGCCAGAGACAGAGGCCGAGATGATCCGGCGTTTTGCGGACGTGACAGGGAGGCGCGTCGATCCTGCCGCCTATGCCGCGCTCGGTGCCCAGCGCGCGCTTCGTATCCTTGGCATCGTGGCGCGGATTGCCACGCAAGGCCGCCGGCCCGCCTATTTGCGCCTTTTGCCGCGCGTCTGGGGCCAGCTTCAGCGCAATCTGGCGCATCCTGCTCTGATGCCGCTCGCCCGGCTATGTGCCGGTCTGCCCGCTCCGACCGCCGCCAACCTGACCGTGATCGAGGACACATGCCCCCCGATGCCGTGATGATCTTTGCCGCCGGCTTTGGCACCCGGATGGGCGCGCTGACGGCCAACCGGCCAAAGCCGCTGATCCATGTGGCGGGCGAGGCGCTGATCGACCGCGCACTGACCATCGCGAAAGAGGCGGGGTTCAGCCGCATCGTGGTGAACCTGCATTACCTTGGTGATCAGTTGGCGACGCATCTGCAGGGCAGTGGCGTTTCCCTTTCATGGGAGCGGGACCAAATCCTGGAAACCGGCGGAGGACTGCGCGCCGCACTGCCCCTGCTTGGTCCGGGGCCAGTGGCCACGCTCAATCCCGATGTTGTCTGGACAGGGGTCAATCCGCTGTGCGCGCTGCGCGCGGCCTGGAACCCGGCAAAGATGGACGCGCTCGTTCTCTTGATGCCCACCGCGCAGGCCATCGGGCATCCTGGCCCGGCGGATTTCAGCCTTGCGCCGGACGGACGGATCGCGCGCGCGGCGGTGGGCCCGGGATTTCTCTATCCGGGGGCCCAGATCATCAATCCGATAGGGCTTGCCGATATCAAGGAAGATGCCTTTTCCCTCAACCGTCTCTGGGACCGTCAGATTGCGGCGGGGCGGGCCTATGGCCTGATCCATCGCGGAGGCTGGTGTGATGTGGGGCGACCAGAGGGGATTGCACTGGCCGAGGCGCTGCTGGCCGCAAGGGTCACGCATGGCGGATAGGCGCCTTTTCGATGAACCGGGGCCGCGCGTCTTTGCGCTGCCGCCCGGTGCCGATTTTCCAGCACTTCTGGTGTCGCGCCTGTGCGATAGGATGGCCGACGCCCCGCCCGAAGCGATGGCGCATATCACGATCTATCTCAACACCGAACGGATGCGGCGCCGGGTTGTGGGGCTTTTTCAGGCGCGGGGGGCGATGCTTTTGCCGCGCCTTTGCCTGGTCACGGACCCGGGGCGCGACATGGCCCTGCCCGGCCTACCGGCCCCCGTTCCCCCCCTGCGCCGGAAATTGGAGCTGGCACGGCTGATCGCCGCTCTGATCGAGGGCGATCCGACGCTGGCCCCCCGGACGGCGCTTTACGACCTTGCCGACAGTCTGACCGCGCTCTTGGACGAGATGCGTGGCGAAGGCGTGCTGCCTGCAGCCATTGCGGCGCTCGACGTGTCGGACCATTCGGCGCATTGGGCGCGAACCCAGGCCTTCATGGCGATCGTGGCGCCGCTCTTTGCCACGGAAGCCGCCCCCGATGCAGAAGGGCGGCAGCGGATGGCGGTGGAACGGCTCGCGGCGGCGTGGCAGGTGGCACCCCCCGTCGATCCCGTGATTGTGGCTGGGTCCACCGGATCGCGTGGGTCTACCTTGCGCCTGATGCAGGCGGTGGTCGGCCTGCCGCAAGGTGCGCTGCTGCTGCCGGGATTTGATTTTGAGATGTCTCCTGCCGATTTCGGCGATCTTGGTGACGCATTGACAAGCGAAGATCATCCGCAGTTCCGGTTCCACCGCGTGCTCGCAGCAACCGGTATCGACCCCAGGGCCGTACGTCCGTGGAGCACCGCATCCCCGCCAGCGCCGCTGCGCAACCGGCTGATCTCGCTTTCGTTGCGTCCGGCGCCGGTCACGGACCGCTGGATTGCAGAAGGCCCGGGGATGGGCCCCATTGGCCCCGCCACGGAAGGAATGACATTGGTCGAGGCGCCCTCGCCCCGTGCCGAAGCGCAAGCCATAGCCTTGATCCTGCGCGAGGTGGCCGAGGGGCAGGGCACAGCGGCGTTGATCACGCCGGACCGGACGCTGGCGCGGCAGGTGACGGTGGCGCTTGACCGGTGGGGACTGCGGCCTGACGACAGTGCGGGACGGCCGCTGGCGCTTTCCGCACCCGGGCGGCTTTTGCGGCAGGTGGCAGAGCTTTTTTCCGGAACGCTGACCGCAGATGCGCTGGTGGCGCTTCTGAAGCATCCACTGGTGGCGGCGGGCGGCGGGCGGGGTGACCATTTGCGGCTGTCGCGAGAGCTGGAACTGAGGCTGCGCCGGTCTGGTCCGGCCTATCCAACCGGGCCGGGTGTGCGCGAATGGGCATCCAGCCATCCCGAATGGGGCGCGTGGGTTGCCGGGCTTATGGCTGATCTGCCGGGGCCGGGGGGCGAACGTCCTCTTTCCGACCATGTGGAGCGGCACCGGGCGTTGGCTGAAGGGCTGGCCAGAGGACCGGACCCCTCAAGCGCGCCCTTGGCGCTTTGGCAGGGCGAAGCGGGCGAGAAGGCGCGCGCGGTGATGGAAAGCCTGGCGAGCGAAGCGCCGCATGCAGGCGCCATGACCGCCGCCGATTACCGCAATTTGCTCGACAGCCTTCTGAACGCTGGTGAGGTGCGCGAGACGGTCGAGGCACATCCCCGCCTGATGATCTGGGGCACGCTCGAGGCACGGGTGCAGGGCGCCGACCTTGTGATCCTTGGCGGCTTGAATGAGGGGGTCTGGCCCGCCTTGCCCGCACCCGACCCGTGGCTGAACCGCACCATGCGGCTCGAAGCAGGCCTCTTGTTGCCCGAGCGGCGGATTGGCCTGTCCGCGCATGATTTCCAGCAGGCAGTTGCCGCGCCGCGCGTTGTGCTGACGCGCGCGGTGCGGAACGACGAGGCGCAGACGGTTCCCGCGCGATGGTTGAACCGCCTGGTCAACCTGATGGAGGGGCTGCCGGATCAGGGCGGGCCCGAAGCGTTGGCATCGATGCGGGCCAGAGGCGCGCGCTGGCTGGACATGGGCGCAAGGTTGGACACGGTGGCGCCCGAGCCGCCCGCTGCGCGCCCCTCTCCCCGCCCGCCAATTGTGCACCGGCCGCGTGAGCTTTCGGTGACGCAGATTACCACTCTGATCCGCGATCCTTACGCGATTTATGCAAAGACGATCCTGCGGCTCAACGCGCTTGAACCCCTGCGCGCCAGCCCCGACGCGCGGTTGCGGGGGTCTGTCCTGCACAAGGTGCTGGAACGGTTCGTGATCGAACGCCCCGCCGATGGCGATCCGGATGCCGCTGCGCGGCTTCTGGCGGTGACCACGCGCGTGCTGTCCGAACGCGTGCCATGGCCCGCTGCCCGCGCCCTTTGGTTCGCAAGAATCGCGCGCGCGGCGGATTTCTTTTTGGCGCTGGAGGCGCGGTTGGGCGGAGCGCCCGTGGTCATCGAGCAAAAGAACGGGGTGGACCTCCCCGGCCTTGACTTCCGGCTGGTGGCCAAACCAGACCGGATCGACCTGTTGGGTGACGGGCAGGTGCAGGTCTTCGACTACAAGACCGGCACGCCACCAAGCAAGAAGCAGCAAAAGCACTTTGACAAGCAGTTGCTGCTGACGGCGGCGCTGGTGGAAGCCGGGGCCTTTCCTGCGTTGGGTGGGCCTCGACGTGTCGCTGCGATCACCTACATCGGCCTTGGCGCCACGCCAAGGGAAGAAACCACGCTGATGGACAGCGATACGGTGGCCGAGGTTTGGGCCGCCTTTGGGCGGCTGATGGCGCGATATGCGCGCGCCGAACAGGGCTACACGGCCCGTCGTGCGCCTGTCACGGTGGCGTTTCCGCAGGATTATGACCACCTTTCGCGCTTCGGCGAGTGGGACACGACCGATGCAGCCGTACCGGTGCTGTTACCATGACGCTTTCTGACGCCAGCCTTGCACAGGCCCGCGCCGCCGATCCCGAACGGTCCACCTGGGTTACCGCGAATGCCGGGTCAGGCAAGACGAAGGTTCTGACCGACCGCGTGGCGCGGCTTTTGCTGGCGGGTGTTGCCCCGGCGCGCATCCTTTGCCTGACCTATACCAAGGCCGCCGCGTCCGAGATGCAAAACCGGCTTTTTCGTACGCTTGGCGCATGGGCGATGGCAGATGAAACGAAACTGCGGGCGGGGCTGTCGGCCCTGGGGCTGGAGGGTGGGCATTCACCGCAACGATTGGCGGATGCGCGCAAGTTGTTTGCCCAGGCGATCGAGACACCGGGCGGCTTGCGCATCCAGACGATCCACTCTTTCTGCGCTTCGATCCTGCGGCGGTTTCCGCTGGAGGCCGGGGTCTCGCCCGGTTTTGCAGAGATGGACGACCGTGCCGCCCTGATGCTGCGGGCCGATATCCTTGACGATCTTTCGGAACGGATGGCACCCACCGTTATGGCAAGGCTGGCAGCCGCCTATACCGGCGAGGATTTCGCGGGGTTGGCCGCGCAGGTGGCCGGGAAGCGGCCCGAGTTTGCGGTGCCACTAGATGAAGCGGCCTGCCGCGCGCTGTTCGACGTGCCCGCAACGGAGAGCGCGGCCGCGATTCTGGCCGATGTGCTTTTGGGTGGCGAAGAGGGGCTCATCGCGGGAATGGTGCCTATTCTGGCTGCCGGATCTACCAATGATGCGAAAGCGGGCGAAAAGCTATCGCATCTCAACTGGGGCAGTCCCCGCGCAGTGGTACAGGCTCTGGAAGACGTTTTCCTGACCAAGACATCCAAGATCGAGGGAAAAAGCTTTACTGCCAAGATCGGCGAGTTTCCCACCAAGGGTACGCGGCCCAAGCTGGAAGCCCTGTTGGAACCGATGGAGGCATTGATGGCGCGGGTGGAGGCCGCGAGACGCAGGCGTGTGGCGCTGGATGTTTCCGAAAAGACCGAGGCCCTGCACGGTTTCGCCGCTGTTTTCCTGCCGGAATATGCACGAAGAAAGGCCGCGCGGGGCCTTCTGGATTTCGACGATCTGATCCTTTCAACCCGCGCGTTGCTGACGGACCCGGCTGTGGCGGAGTGGGTGCTTTATCGCCTCGACGGCGGGATCGACCATATTCTGGTCGATGAGGCACAGGATACCAGCCCCCTGCAATGGCAGGTGGTCGAAAGCCTTGCGGGCGAGTTCACGGCGGGCGAAGGGGCGCGGGCAGAGGGGCGCACTCTTTTTGTCGTGGGGGAT
>JBBSBE010000017.1:0-44187 GCA_038251625.1 Rhodobacterales bacterium | reverse complement strand
GCCGGTGAATCTGCGGGCCGAGGCCTGAAACAGGCTTTCGTCGCCCACCACATCGGTGAACTGCTTGGGAAAACTTTGCCGCGACAATGGCCAAAGCCGCGTACCGGCGCCGCCGCAGAGGAGGATGGGGGTGATCATGGGTATGCTTCCTGAGCCTGGGGTGACTGCGCAAGACATGTGAGAGCGACATCGTATAGCCGCATATCCCAGTAGGTGAACGCATTAAGAAGGCTAGCTTCCTCGTCATTCATTGCTTTCAACTCACTCAATAATCCTGTTCCATTGTCAGGTGCGGTATTTTCTCTCATATCCAGCGTATAGGGAATAATTCCATGGGCCTGAAGGATTTTCAGGTAACTATCGAAACTCTCAGTCACGCCAAATATCATGTTATCAGCCGTCAAATGATTCACAGATTGCCGAAAAACATCTTCCATTGGCGCGTCGATACTTCCGGCGAAACCTCCTGCAAGTCGGCGACATTGACCGTTGTCGACTTCGTATCTGAGATCGGGTCGGCTGCAGGCCAAGGTAACGAAAGCTCCGAAATTTTGGCAAGTTTCCAAAACAAGTGCATTTAAGTGGTGTCCGGTGCTCCGCCGAAGAAATCGGTAGAAACTGAAAAGGCGATCAATGGGTGATCGTAATACGCAAGTGTAAAGGCACTTCTTATGAAACTGATTGGCAAGACCGTGAACAAGATGGCCAGACACAACCTTCAGTTTACCCCGATCCGCCGCGGCCATTCTGTGTAAATCGTCTAGAGTTTCCGTATGCACAACGATAATCTCTTCTTCAAAATAAAAACCTTTCAATATTGAAACTAGCGTTGTACCAGCGGTTTTTGGGATGTGGATATTGATCAAGATCTGACCATTGGGCGGGCTCCACTCAGTTGATCCGGGGAGATTTCTGAATGATCGTGCGAATTCACTGGACCGCAGGAAAGCCTCGCGCAGGCGATCACGCGGTATTCCCGATGCCATCCAGTTGCGAACTTCCCCGTCGCTTGGATCGCGTCCGAGGATCAGTTGAAAGTGCGCCCGTATTATATCCTCGGTCAGGTCCTCGCCACCAGAAACATCACTCATCGTCCATGGTCCGCCTGCTCGGTCGTCGACCGTCCTTCAAGGGCGCGATTGACCCAGAATTGAACGCCGTCAATTGCCAAATACTGCTTTCCGCCGTGGATCGGCATGATCGCCGGCCTTTCCATTTCAAGGCGCCAGCCCGCAGCAGAGAGGTGCGCGACCAGCGCGCCCTCAAGAACCCGGCTGTGCGTTCCGATCAGGACATGACGAACGTAGCGGTCCATCTGTGCGATGTTGCCTGCCACAAAGTCGGCCTCGGCGCCCTGGATGTCGATATGCAAAAGATCGATGGGTTTGTCCCCTGACAACTCACCCAACGTCACGCAATCCAGCACCTGCGTGTCAGTTCCGCGTCGCGCCGCATCGATTTGCTCGGGCGTCGGGTCAAAGATCGCTTCCCCGCCCCACCCAACCTGCCCCTGTTCGGTGCGAGGAAAGATCGCATGGCCGGACTTTGGGCCCGCGACGCCGTGTTTGAGGGTGATACTGTCGTCCTCGAACCCGTTCAGGGAAAGTGTGCGCCTTGCATTGATAAGGTGCCGAGCCTCACCTTCTATGCCGATCAACGTCGTGTCGAGCCCGCGATTTCGCGCGGCGACGCCCATATTGACCATCCAGCACCCCCAGCCGCAGCCAGCTTCCACGATTCTGTATGTGTCAGCGGCGCGTTCAACGCTCAAGAGTGCCGCCGCCCATTCCGCGATGTCGGCGTGCCAGTTGCCGGGAAACGGCAACCCCTCGACCGTACCGGATTTCGGCTCAAGCACGCTGGGGTGGATCACGGGTTCTATGCGCGTGCCAAGGAAGTTTCGGATGATCCCCGGTTCGGGACTCTGATCTTCAACGTGGTAGCGGCGAATAAGAGCCAGCGCGTCGAAATCGCATGCATAGTTCCAGAGCGCATCGTGGATTGGCCGGGCACCATCCACCGCTCAGGCCTTTCCGTTCCGATTTGGCGCGTCCTTCCGCCCGGCAAGTATCTCCTTCAGCCGCGCCTCATACCGCTTTGCGATTGCCTCGGGCGAGAAGTTGGTGCGCACGTTGCGGAAGGCGGCCTCCACCTTCACCTGCCGCGCCGCCGGATCGGCCCAGACGGCGCGAAGCTGCCGCGCGGCGTGGTCAATGTCCGGATCGGCCCATTTCTGGCCACGGCGCACAAAGATATAGTCGTCGCGGTCAAGCGTCACTTCAGTGTAGTCCACCAGCCACGCGGTATCATCGGAACAGAAATCCATGTTGCCTGAATAGCCCGTGCAGACCACCGGCACCTTCAGGTTCATCGCCTCGATCATCCCGAAGCCCCAACCTTCGGACCGGTGGAGCGAGATATAGCAATCCGACGCGGCCTTGAGGTTCAACAGCTCGGCGTAGCTTAGCGTCTCGTTCATCAGCATGATGCGTGGATCGGCGTCAATCATCCCCTCGATCCTGTGCCACATGCGTTTCTGCACCGGATCGACGATATAGTCCTTGTTATGGGTCTTTATGATCAGGCGCGCGGAGGGCACATCGCGGAAGGCCTTGCCAAAGGCGGAAAGCACACCCGTCGGATTTTTGCGCTGCGCGTAGGAAAAACTGTCAAAGGCGACAAAGACGATGAACTCGTCGCCGACCAGATCAAAGCGGTCGTTCAATTGGGCGCGCGCTGCCTTCCGGTCTATGACGCCGGTATCCGCGTGGCACATGCCGGCGTTCGTGACGGGTTTTCCGGCCTCGGCGCCGTAGATGTCGACGCCATAGTCGGCAGATACCCAGATTTCATCCAAAAGCCCCATGCCAAGGTAATGCGGCAGGGCGGGGCTGTTCAGTTCCCAGAAGAAATAGCCAATGTTGTAGGCGTCCGACAGCACATCCGGCCCATAGGCATAGATCAGCGGCAGCGATTCCGAATTCAGGTGAATGATGTTCACCTTCGCCGGCTTGAAGTCGGACAATGCAGGCAGGTCGACCGAAACTTCGGAGGCCGGATTGTCCAGGCCAAAATCGACGAAGTTCGCATCCAGCGACGTCTTGGACAGGATGCGCGCCGACAGCCGCGTGGCCATACCCAACCCGGACGCCTTCTTAAAAGGGCCGATGAGTTGAACATCCACCTTTCTGTCGCCCGTCACCGCAGGCAGCGATGCGGCATGTAGCCGGTCGCCCTTTGGCGTGATCGACGTGAAAACGTTGCGCCGGATATCATATCCCTTGAGCCGCAGGATCTTGGCAAAATGGTCAGCGGTCATATCCTGCGGTGGTTCGGACTGAAAAAGTGCGCCCAGGAATTGCGCAAAGACCGACGGCGCGCCGTCACGCTCTGCCAGCATCGCGGCTACCGATTGCGGGGGCAGAAAGCGCATCGCATCGGGCCGATTGACCGCTGCGACCATGACTGAAAGCAGAAAGAGCGTCCGCCCTTCAACCGTGCCGCCATCCAGGAAATGATACTGCTGATATTTCTGGTGCAGATGTTCCATGAAGATGGTCAGCGGCATCATTTCCGACCGACGCTCCACCCGCACCGACCGAAGCCTGTCGATGACGCGCTGGGGAACAAGGCAGTCCTCGACGTGCAGCACGTGTGCTTCTTGCCATGCCCACCAGAAGGCAACGATGTCGTATCCGGCGATCCCCTCAAGGTTCAGGGATTGCCGGATCGGTGCATTCGCCAGAATCCGCCACCACATGTACCGCGATACCGAGAATTTCTGGCCTCCCATCACGATAGGTTCGTTCAGAAACTCGATCAGCTTGCGGGACAGCGGCACGCGCATCCCGCCACGGCTGGTGCCGTAGGCCTTCAGATAGAAATCGAGGTAGTGCTCTACATCTTCCTTGCTTCCCTCGGTGTCGAAGGCCTGATCCTGACGGGCACGATAGCGAACGTACTCAAGGTAGGCGGGCAGTCTTTCGATGCCGGGCGCCACATCCGTCGGCATCACCCGTTCGGTCGAGAAGATCAGATCATGCTTCGAAAGCGGCGGAGTCATCTCGGGGTCAACCCCGCGGTCAAGCTCGCCCGACAGACGCCGCAACTCTTCCAGATCACCGAAAAGCAGCTTCCGGCACTGGTCGATGAGCGGGCCCCCGGGATCGAACCACGTTGCCCCCGCCTTTGGCAGAACGAGGCGACCGATCTCTTGCGGCACGGAATCAAGCACGCGGATATAGACGGTGCCGTCGCCACGGGAGGCCGCATCGGCGATGGCAGCCGTGACCGGGATGGCAAACCCGGAATGGCCATCCCCGATGCCGGCATCGCGCACATCGGCGCGAAAGACCGCGGCCACCGTCGTCGCCATCAACCCGCCCGAAACGAACAAGCCGACGCTAAGACCGCCGGCATTCTCTGCGTTGCGAACGACCCAGCCGTAAATCTCGTGCCCGTTGTAGCCGTCGACATGGCCGCGGTACGGTCCGCCGAGGTTCAGCCGCCGCGCATAGGGGGCAAGCGTCCGGCGCGCGCGCGATCTCAGTCCATGCATGCCGCCGGTCATCCGCTGTTCCCTATGCCAAGGCGTCGAAATCAGCACGCGCCATCATCTGCGCCAGTTCACGCACACCAACCTTGGGCGCCCATCCAAGCTGATCGCGTGCCTTCGAAGCGTCGCCAATCAATAGGTCAACCTCGGCCGGACGGAAGAAACGCTGGTTGACCTGCATCACCCGCTTGCCGCTTTTCCGGTCGGTCGCCGTTTCGGAAATACCCTCGCCGTCCCAGACCAGATCCATGTCCAGCGCCTCGGCGGCATAGGTCACGAAATCACGGATCGTCGTCGTCACGCCCGTTGCCAGCACGTAGTCGTCGCCCGTCTCTTGTTGCAGCATGCGCCACATCCCCTCGACGTAGTCCCCCGCAAAGCCCCAGTCGCGGCGCGACGCCATGTTGCCCAACTCTACAGGATCAGCCCCCCCTCGCGCCAGTTGCGCAAGCGCCAGTGTAATCTTGCGGGTCACGAATTCCTTGCCGCGCAACGGGCTTTCATGGTTGAACAGGATACCAGACGAGGCGTGCAGACCAAAACTTTCTCGGTAATTCACGGTGATGTAATGGCCATAGACCTTGGCCACTCCATAGGGCGAGCGGGGGTAGAACCGCGTCGTTTCACGCTGGGGCACGTCTTGCACCAGTCCGAACATCTCGGATGTCGAAGCCTGGTAGAACCGCGTATGCGGCGAAACAGTGCGCAACGTGTCAAGAATCCGAACCACCGCCATACCGTCCACATCGGCGGTGTAGACCGGCAGTTCCCAAGACGCACCGACAAAGCTTTGCGCGGCCAGGTTGTAGAACTCATCCATCTGAAGATCGCGGATCACACGGAACATCGTGTTCGTTTCGGTCAGGTCGAACTCGTGCAGGTGAACGTCCTGCACGATCCCCAAGGCCTCAAGCCGCGGCAATTCCGGCTGCGAAATCCGGCGTACGCCACCGTGAACACGATATCCCTTGTCAAGCAGCAGTTTGGCCAGATAGGCACCGTCCTGACCTGTGATGCCGGAGATGAATGCGGTTTTCATGGGTATCCTGATCGCTCGGAGACAGGCTCTGCATACTTCGTCACCCTTCAGGAGACAACACGCATTCTGGCAACGGAGAATCATGAAACTCTTGCAAAACAGGCATTTGCTTTTCTGATGTGCGGGTTTCTGCCGGTCTCCGGTCGATGGGGGACCTTTGCGTCGCCCGCAACGTGTGGTTGATCCGGTGCTTGGCAGGCTGATGCGCCTTTTCGACCGATATGCCGACCAGACGCTGCGGTTGGACGCGCCGGGGCGCGATCTTTGCGATTCCGAGGGGCGGCGGTTCGGTTCGATCGATCGTCTGAGTGTCGTGCGTAACAGGCTGGTTTTGGAAGGCTGGACCGACGCCGATCGCATCGGGATTGCACTGAATCTTGCCCAGACTTGGACGGTGCCAGAGCTGGCACAGCCGGGAAAATCCCCGCGCGGCTTCACGCTGGATCTGCCCTTTGAACCCGGCCCTTTCCGCATTCTGGCAGAAATGCCGGGTGTCGCTGCACCGCGCGTGGCCATCGTGCCCGGCTTTGCAAAGGGGCAAGTGGCGCGGGCAAGGGCCTTACGATGGATTCCCTATCTGCGGGCGGTGGCGGGCCTGGTGCCACAGATCTGGCGCTGGAAGCGGCACGGCGATCCCGCTGCACGCGAGGTCATCAAGAAACGGCTGCACCTTGTTCCGGCTTCGGATGCCGTGGTGATGGACAGCGCGGCCGTTCTGGGTGCGACAGCCCCGGTCGAGGCCTTCACTGCCGTGACAATCGTGATGCCGGTCTTCAACGCCTTTGACCTGCTGCGTGAATCTGTCGGTCACGTTCTGAGGCATACCAAGGGTGCCGGTATCGACACGTGGCGCCTGATCCTGATCGAGGACAAGTCGAGCGATCCGCTTGTGCGGCCGTGGCTGGAGGCGCTTGCGACCGGGCGGTCTTCAGGGCCTGGACAGGTGCTCTTGATCCTGAGCGACACCAACCTCGGGTTTGTCGGATCCGTCAACCGGGGGCTTGCGGCCGCGCGGGCCTGGCCGGACGATCCTGTGATCCTGCTGAACACGGATGCGATGGTGCCGCCAAACTGGGCCGCGCGTCTGGTGGCGCCGCTTGCCGATCCGGGGGTCGCAAGTGCCACGCCGATGTCGAATGACGCCGAAATATTCTCTGTGCCCGCGATTTGCCGCGCCGCCCCGCTGCCCGAAGGGGCGGCTGAGCGGCTGGATGCGGCCGCGCGGCTGTTGTCTGCGGGCCAGCCTGTCACCGTCCCAACCGGCGTAGGGTTCTGCATGGCGATGGCGCCGGATTATCTGGGGCGGTTGCCTACGCTCGATCCCGCTTTCGGGCGTGGCTACGGCGAGGAAACGGATTGGTGCCAGCGTGCCCGTGCGTTGGGGGGGCGGCATGTTGCGGTGGCAAACCTGTTTGTGGAGCATCGCAGCGGCGCGTCCTTCGGGCAGACAGACAAGACGTGTCTGCTGGCCACGAACGGTGCGCTGATCTCACGCCGTTATCCGCGCTACGATGGCGAGGTGCAGGATTTCGTCCGCGCCGATCCCCTGGTTGCGCCGCGCTTGGCCCTTGCGCTTTCGTGGGCTTCCGAAATGGCAGCGGGGCGTCCTGTGCCGGTCTGGCTTGCCCATGCCATGGGTGGTGGGGCCGAGGTCGATCTGCAGCGCCGACTGGCCGATAGCATCTCGGCACAGGGCGCGGCGGTCGTGCTGCGTGTGGGGCAGGGTCTACGATGGCGGCTTGAGGTGCATACGGCCCACGGCATCGTCCAGGGGCTGACAGGCGACGAGCACCTGATGCGTGCGCTTCTTGCGCGACTGCCCACCCGTCACATCATCTATTCCTGTGGCGTAGGTGACCCTGATGCCGTTGCCCTGCCCGGGCTTTTGCTTGATCTTGCAGGGCGCCCGCGCGCGGACGGTCGGCCCTTGCCCGGTGGCGCCCAACTGCTTGAGGTGTTGGTGCATGATTTCTTTCCCATCAGCCCGTCTTACACTTTGCTAGGTGCCGATGGCCGATACCGGGGCGTGCCGCGACCCGGTACGCCCTTTGAGATGGACCCCGCGCATCGGGCCGAAGGCGCCGGTGGGCGCCGTGTGCAACTGGCCGAATGGCAGGTGGCCTGGGGCGCGCTTCTGGTTTCAGCCGACCGGATCACCGTGTTTTCGCGCTCAAGCCGCGCAATCATGGCGGAGGCTTATCCCGATGCGGCAAACAAGCTTGTTGTAACACCGCATGCGCTTCCCCTCACCATTGGGCAGATTCTCCCGGCAAGGCAACAGGATGGCCGGCCCGCCATCGGCGTTCTGGGCAACATCGGCGCGCACAAGGGGGCGGCGGTTCTGCAGCATCTGGTGCGCGATCTTGCCCGAACCAAAAGCGCAGGGCTGGTGGTGATCGGGCTGGTCGATCCGGCTTTTCCGCTTGCCGCCCCTGCCTGCATCCACGGCAGTTACGAACACCGCGACTTGCCCAGCCTTGTCGCGCGCTACGGCATCTCGGCCTGGTTGATCCCCTCGATCTGGCCGGAAACCTTTTCTTTCACAACCCATGAGGCATTGGCCACAGGAATGCCCGTCTTCGCATTCGACATAGGCGCTCAGGGCGAGGCGGTCCGTGCAGCCGTGGCCGGCGGCGCACCCGGCGGGGTGTTGCCGCTCGATGCAGGCGGGGCTATTGCGGCAGAGGCCCTGCTGGCGCGGCTTCAACCGCGCGGCAATCCGGGCGCGCGCGGCGGGACAGAAGTCAAAGGAAGCGTGGCATGACAACCGTCGATATCTCTATCCGCAGGCTGCGCCAGCGTGGGGTCGAGGTTCTGTCGCGTGGCGATCTTGGGATGGGCACTGTGACCCTGCCGTTGCAGACCCGTATCGAGGCGCCCGCCAGCCTGAAATGGACGCAGTACGAACATTCGCTGCATCTCGGCGCCTTTTCCTATCAAGCCTCGGGCTATGCCTTCGCCGCCCGCATTGGCCGCTACTGTTCATTTGGCGAGGATGTGCAGATCGGGCGGCAGAACCATCCCCTGCATCTGATTTCTACGAGCCCCGCTTTCTACCTCGGGGATGCGATGTTCGATCTAGGCACTGGTTTTGCGGGGTCCGAGGCGTGGCGCGAATATGCGTTCAGCCACACCACGCCGCCCACGACCGCGCGCGAGACGCATATCGGCAACGATGTCTGGATTGGCCATGGCGCCTATATTGCGGCGGGTGTGACCATCGGTGACGGCGCGGTTGTGGCCGGGCATGCAGTGGTCACAAAGCCTGTGCCGCCGTACGCGGTGGTTGCGGGCAATCCCGCGGTCATCAAGAAATACCGCATCGACCCTCTCTTCATTTCGCCGATGCTGCGGTCCCGCTGGTGGCGTTTTGCGCCATGGCAACTCGCGCATCTCGATATAAGCAAACCGATGGCATTTGTCGTAGGGGTCAACGCGATAGACGGTGCAACGGCGTTTGCGCCCGATGTGGTCGACCTATCTGTCGAGCCACAATGACGCTGCGGCCGGGCCATGAAAAAACGGCACTGGTCTTTCTTCATCTGCCCAAAACAGCCGGACAGACGGTACACTTTGAACTCGCCCGGCTGATTGCGGCAGACCGGATATCTCCGGTCCGAACGCATACCCAGGCCCCTGCCGAGGTACAGTTTCCACCCGGATACAGGCTCTATTCCGGCCATCTCGACTGGGTAGCTCTGGATGCCCTACCCGGCCCCCGGTTCACATTCACGGTTCTGCGTGATCCGCGCGAACGATTGGCTTCGTTCTATTTCTACCTCCTGCAAACTGCTCGCCAGATGCCGCCCGAACGCCGTGTGGCCGACCGACGCACCGATCTTGAGGCCATCCTGACGCGACGGATTGACGATTACTTCTTTGGTGGCGACGCGGGCTGGCAAGCCTTCGTGCGCGATCACTACGACAATTTCTATTGTACGTATTTCGCGACGCGCCGCGTTCAGGGGCGGGTGGAACTGACCGGGCTTGATGCCGCAGCGGTGCGGGCGCGCGCGGCCGCCGGGTTGGCGACGCTTGACGCGGTCTATCGGTCTGAAGCGCTGCATGTGCTTGACCGCGATTTCGCGCGCCACTTCGGGCTGTCACTGGCCTGCGCACGCCGCGTGGCCAACGCCGGTCCGCTCCCGCAGGGCGAGGCACGCTGGAAAGCCCTTCTCGACCGGTTCGAAACCGACGCGGCGCGCCGCCGTATCGAGGACTTCGTGGCCGAGGATACGGCTTTGCTGGAAACCTTGCCGCCCCCGCCACGCCGCCCGCTCTGGCTTCAGCTGTTTGACAGTATGTCGCGGTGATGCGCGCGCAAAAGCAAAAGCCCCAGTGCCATGCACGACAGCGCGACCCCCAGAACGTAGAGCGGCGACACATAATAGGGATCGTATGTGTCGTAGAACCCGCCGCGTACCGCCCCCACGCCATGCAGGATCGGGTTCCACCACAGCCAGCCCCGGAAAGGCTGGGGGATCGCGTCATACATGATCATCACACAAGAAAAAATGAACATCGGTCGCATCATGACCGACCATATCTGTTGCAGCGCAGGTATGCGCGAGAAGAGGAACGCGTTCAGCGTACCGATGCCGAGTGCGAGCAGCGCCACCATCGCAAGGCCCAGCAGGACTTCGACCATGTCCACGTTCATCCGCCCTTCGAACAGAAACATGGAACCGCCAAGCACCAGATATGCGATCATTACCTGCGTGATCAGGTTGGTCAGGAACCGCGCCAGCAACGCATCCACGAACGTGACGGTGGGGTAGGCCAGCAGCGCCTTCGAATACATCAGCGATTGCGACACCTTGTTGTGCAGGTCGTTGAACATCACGAACGGCACCATTCCGGTGGCGTAGAACATCGGAAACGACATGCCGATCGGCGGCTTCTGAAACACCTGTTCGAACACGAACGACAGAAAGACGATTCCCGCCACGGGCTCTGCCACTGCCCAGATATAGCCACCCGGCGAGCGGCCATAGCTCGTGGACATCTCGCGCAGCATCAGCGCAAGAATCGCGCGCATGGTGGGAAAAGACCGCCGGGTGGTCCCACGCGGGCGCTGCGGTGCGGCGGTTCGCAGCAGCAAAGGGGGCGGCAAGGTTGACATGCGGTCTGTCTATCGGGCTTCTGGCGCTTTGGTGCAAGATTCGTTATCTCTTGCGCATGATACCGCGCAACCGCTCGGGGGCAGCAGAGTGACAGGGTCAACCGCCGACAAGCCCGGACCGGCGGGCAGCGCCACCCCCCCGGGGGCCGCGAATGCAACCGCCACACCGCCCCGTCCTGTCCCCGTTCCGCCGCGCCCCACGCCGTTGCCGGGGCCGGTCCGGGGTCCCATGGCCGCGCCCAAGCTTGTCGCTCCGGCGCGCCCGCCCGCGCGCCGCGCAAGGTTGCGCCTGCGCCACCACATGCTGCTGCTCAGCTTTCTGGTCTGCGTCATCCTTCCCCCGATCGGCGTGGCAAGCTACCTGTGGATGCGGGCGGAGGATCAATATGCCTCGAAGATGGGCTTTGCGGTGCGGCGGGAAGAGGCAAGCTCTGCGCTTGATATCCTTGGCGGATTGACCAGCCTTTCTGGATCTTCAAGCTCGTCCGATACCGATATCCTGTTCGAATTCATCCAGAGCCAGAAGCTTGTCACCGACATCGATGCCGCGCTCGACTTGCGCGCGATCTGGTCGAAGCCTGCGCAGGATCCGATCTTCACGCTCAGCCCCGATGCTTCGCTCGAGGATATGGTCGACTACTGGAACGACATGGTGTTGATTTCGCGTGGCAAGGGGCCGGGCTTGCTGGAAGTCGAGGTGCGCGCGTTCGATCCAGACGATGCCCACGCCATCGCCAGCCTTCTTTTCACCAAATGCGCCGAAATGATCAACGATCTCAGTGCTATCGCGCGTGAAGATGCGATCCGGTATGCCCGCGAGGATCTGGACGAAGCGCTGGAGCGGCTCAAGACAGCGCGTGCGGCGGTCACGAAGTTTCGCAACATCAACCAGCTTGTGAACCCCGAGATGGATATCCAAAGCCAGCAGGGCCTGTTGGCGACCCTGCAAGGCCAGCAGGCGACCATGCTGATAGATATCGATCTTCTGCGCGATACCACACGCGCTGACGACCCGCGCATGGTGCAAGCCGAACGCCGGCTTGAGGTGATCGAGGCGCGCATAACGGCCGAACGTGCAAAGCTCGGGCTGGGCGTGTCCGGTGCGGGTGCTGCGGTAATGGCCGATCTTGTGGGTGAATACGAACGCCTTGCGGTGGACCGCGAGTTCGCCGAACGCGCCTATACATCGGCGCTTGCGATCTATGATGGCGCACTGGCCAGCGCCCGGCGCACCAGCCGGTATCTTGCGGCCTACATGCAGCCCACCATGGCAGAGACTGCGCAATACCCGCGAAGGTTCACGCTACTGGCGATGGGAACGCTGTTCATCTTCCTGATCTGGTCGATTGTCGTGCTGGTCTTCTATTCGGTCCGCGACCGCCGCTAGGCCCCCATCCCCGGACCACGCCATGATCCGCTTCGAACATGTGTTCAAGACCTTCCGCCTGGACGGCCAGGCCAAGACAGTGGCACGCGACATCGACACCATCTTTCCCAGCGGTCGCTCGGTGGCGCTGTTGGGGCGCAATGGGGCGGGCAAGTCGTCGCTTTTGCAGATGATCGCGGGCACGCTTGAGCCGACGTCCGGGCGGATCGTTTCCACCGGTACGATTTCCTGGCCAGTCGGTTTCGGGGGTTCGTTCCACGGCGATCTGACCGGGGCGCAGAACACCCGGTTCGTCGCCCGCATCTACGGCGTGGATGCCGACGAGCTTGTCGATTTCGTCGAGGATTTCGCTGGGCTTGGGGTGCATTTCCGGTTGCCGTTCCGGACATATTCCTCGGGCATGAAATCGCGCCTGGCTTTCGGGGTCTCGATGGGCATCCAGTTTGACACCTACCTTGTGGATGAGGTGACGGCGGTTGGCGACGCGTCGTTCCGCGCGCGTAGCGATGCGCTCTTCAAGGCGCGTATGGCGGGTGCGGGGGCGGTGGTCGTGTCGCATGCTGTCGACCAGTTGCGCCAGCTATGCAATGCGGGGGCGGTGCTGGAAAACGGGGTTTTGACCTACCATGAGCGGATCGAGGACGCCATTGCGCACCACAACCGCAACATGGCCAAGGGCGGCTAACCGGTCCCACGTCAGACCCGGCCAAACATCGCCGCCAGCCACAATCCGGCCGTGGCGGTACGGCTCTGGCGATGGACGCCCAGCCGGGCAAGACCGGCCGCCCGCCCGGGCCCGCTGCCGGGCAATGACCGAAAATCAGTCAGCAATTGCCTGTTTCCGGTGGTCAGAAGGTCCCCCGCAACGGCAAGCGCCGCCGCGTTCTCGGCGGTCCAGCCAGCGTAACTTCGGCCAAGCACCTGACCCATCCGCAGCGCTGTAGCCCGCGCGCCCTGATGCGCGCCCATCGCGTTCAGCGCGTGCTGACGATACCAAAGCACGGGTTCCGGGTCGATCTCCACTCGCCCCCCCGCTCCTGAGACCAGCTGATAAAGCCACCAGTCGTGATAGGGAACGCGGGGAACCCCCGCCCGCACCGCCAGCCGCCGCGCCCCGGCGCTCAGGGCAAGGCTGTGGCCACTGACCACGTTTTGCACCAGCGCATTTGCAAAGCTGGGCGGCCGGCGCGGCGGCTGCGACTGGCCGACCACGCGCAGCCCGGCATCGGTGTGGAGGCTTTGCGCACTGTAAATCGCCATGTCGCCCGCCCGGGCCAGACCTGCGAGCGCCCTCGCGAGTTTGTGCGGCATCCAGACGTCGTCCTGATCCGATAGGGCCACGGGCCCATCGGGCAGGTCAGGATGGCCAAGCAGAGAAAGAAAATTCGCTGAAGCCCCCCGCCCCGGTCCGTCGATCAGCCGGATCTGCCGGTCTGCGCCATGGGCCTCGCGGAACCGCTGCAGAATCGCCCGCGTGCCGTCGGTCGACCCATCATCGCTGATCCAAAGATCCCAGGCTGCCCCCTCTTGTGCAAGATAAGAGGCCAGCTGCGCCTCCAGATGCGTGGCCCCGTTCCATGTGCAAAGCAGGATGGTGATCCTGACGGGCGCGGCTGGGGGTGGCGGGGCGGGCATCGGCAGACCTTTCTGCAGCGACAGCTCTGACAGGTGGCCCCCTAGATGTCGCAACCGCTCCGCCGCCGCAACCCGGCGGGATGTTCGGCGAAGTTTGATTCGTCTTCGCGGGAAAGGCCACGTCCCAGCCCGAATATGCCCCCGCCCCAGCCACCGGCGGCTTCGATGTTCGATTTTGGGTTAATGGGTGGGGATGGGGCGGCGATGGTCACCCTTCGGGATGTCGCGACACGGTTTGCCGCACCGGGCGGCTATCTGATTTCGCTTGCCGATCTGGTGCTGGCCGACACGGCAGCAGGTCTGCGGCTCTACAGCGCCAGCGCCCAGGGCGGTGGGGTGCTGACGCTTGATCCGTTGAATGGGCTGGCAATTGT
Source organism: Rhodobacterales bacterium (assembly GCA_038251625.1). Classification (GTDB taxonomy): domain Bacteria; phylum Pseudomonadota; class Alphaproteobacteria; order Rhodobacterales; family Rhodobacteraceae; genus JBBQXK01. Next base: position 30,075 of record JBBSBE010000017.1, on the reverse strand, counting down.
CGGCCAGAGCCCTTTTGCAACCAGCGGCAGCCTTGATGCGCCGCGGCAATTGCACCTGGCCCAGGGCCAAAGCGCCCCGGGCCTGCTTGCCTTCGGGCGCCAGGGCACAGCGGTTGAGGCCTTTTCGATCGGTACGAACGGCGCTGCGGCGGCTGCGCCAAGCCTTGTGCAGCAGGGCGCCGGAATCGAAAGTGGCACGGTCATCGCTTCGGCTGTGGCTGTGGTCGGTGGGCGCAGTTTTCTGGTCATGGCCGACCGAGCCGGAAAAGGGCTCGACGTCTGGGAAGACAGTGGCGCGGGGCAACTGACACGGATTCCGCAATCAACGGCCATCGATACGGGCACGGCTGCCAGCGGCGGACGTGACATCACCGCGATGGTCACTGTCGCGCGAGGGGCGCAGACTTGGATCGTCACCCTTTCGGGCGGGCAGGACAACATCACGGTCCTGAAGATGGATGCCGCAGGGCAATTGACCCGAGGCCCCCGGCTGGATGATGGCCATGGCATGTTCATCGACAACGGCACGGTGATCGAGGCCGTGACGGTGGGTGAACGCATCTTTCTGCTGGTCGGCGCGGCAGGCAGCGGCACGCTGTCGGTGGTCGAGATGATGGCCGACAACAGCCTTGTTCTGCACGACCAGGTTCTGGATGAGCTTGGCACGCGGTTCGCGGGCATCACCGCTTTGTCTGCGACCGTGATGGACGGACAGATCTATGTGGCGGCGGGTGGTTCGGATGACGGCGTGTCGCTGATGACGCTTCTGCCCGACGGTCGGCTCGTGCATCTGGCCACGCTTGCCGACACCACTGCTACCGCCATGACCAACCCGGCGGCGCTGGCGATGCGCGGACGGGCGGGCGGGCTCGACCTCTTTGTGGCGGGGGGAGGGGCCGATGGCGGCATCACGCAACTGCGTGCGGACCTTGGGCCCATCGGCGTGGCCATTCGGCTTGGCGATACAGGGCAGACCTACACTGGTGGTGCGGGGCGTGACCAGATCGTTGGCGGCGCGGGGGCCGACACGATCCGCGGTGGGGCGGGCGACGATATCATCGTGGACGGTGGCGGCAGCGACATTCTATACGGCGGCGCAGGGGCCGATATCTTTGTGCTTCGCCCCGACGGCGTGGTCGACACGATTGCCGATTTCGAACCCGGGATCGACCGGCTGGATCTGGCAGAGCTGGGTCGCTTCTACACGCTCGGGGCAATCGGTTTCACGCAGACGGCGAACGGGGCAGAGCTGCTTATAGGCAACGAGCGGGTGATCATCATCCGGTCCGACGGACGCCCCTTGCGGGCCAGCGACGTGAAGATCGACGATCTGCGTGATCTGACGCATGTATCGATCACACCCTCCCCGCCGCCCGAATCAGTGCCGCCCACCGTACCGCCGCCCCCGCCGAACCTGCGCCTGATGGGCGGCACCGGTGCCGATACGCTGACCGGTGGGGCAGGCAATGACACGCTGGAGGGGGGGCTTGGTGCCGACAGTCTGATTGGAGGGGCCGGACATGATACGCTCTTTGGCGGAAACGTGCGTCAGGCTTGGGATAACGTGGCGGGCCAGGTTTATCGGCTCTACCATGCCACGCTTGACCGCGATCCCGATCTGGCCGGTTTTCTGAACTGGCACGCGCAGCTTTACACGGGCGGGCGCAGCGTAACCGATGCCGCGCAAGGCTTTGTCGCAAGCCGTGAATTCACCAGCGTCTACGGCGCCCTCGACACCGTCGGCTTTGTGACACTGCTTTACCTCAACGTGCTGCATCGCAGCCCGGATTCTGCCGGTCTTGCGCATTGGACGGGCCTCCTGGACAGCGGGGCGCGCAGCCGCGCCGCCGTGGTCACAGGTTTTTCTGACAGCAATGAATATCGTCAAACCAGTGCCAATGGCGCCATGACATTCTCGGGCGAAGGGTTGCGCATGGCCTTCTCGGACGATGTTTTCCGGCTGTATCAGGCCACGTTGGGGCGCAACCCCGACGTGGCGGGTTTTCTGGGCTGGACGGATCGACTGGCCGAGGGGGCGAGCTATCGTTCGGTGGTCACGGGCTTTGTGGGCAGCCGCGAGTTTCAGACCGTCTATGGCACGACAAGCGATGCCGAATTCGTGACGCTGCTATATCGCAACGTCTTGAACCGCGCGCCGGATCCCGGGGGCTTTGCTTCATGGACTGGCCATCTGGCCGCCGGCACCCGCGACCGCGCGCAGGTGGTCGAGGCTTTTGCCCAAAGCGCAGAGTTCATTCGTACCAGTGCCACCCCTCTTCTCGATTGGATGCGGTCGCGTGGTGTCGATGACAGGCTGGAGGGTGGGGCGGGCGACGATATCCTGTTCGGTGGACTGAATGTCGATCGCTTCGTGTTCCGCGCCGATGCGCCCGGACACGACCGGGTCATCGGGTTCGAGCCGTGGGATCAGGTACAGTTCTCAGGCTTTGGCTATGACGATGCCGCATCTGCACGGGCACATATGACACAGGCTGGCGCCGACGTTCTTTTCATACAAGGCAATGTCAGCGTGACGTTTGAGCATACGACCTTGGCCACTTTTACGGACAGTGTCTTTCAGTTCTAGGGGCACGTTTGCCGACGTGAGGAAGATGCCCTGCCTCTCTGCGCGCTAGGTCATGTTGACAAATGGCGGAGCCGGAGGCGGATTGACGTGATGTCGATGAAGCCCAGGAAGCTTTCGGCAGTTTTGTCGTAGCGGGTGGCGACGCGTCGGGCATTTTTCAGCTCGTTGAAGCACCTTTCGACGAGGTTGCGCAGTTTGTAGAGTCTGCGATCAACAGCGACGCGCAGCTTTCTGGATTTCCGCATGGGTATCATTGGCACGACGTTGCGTGCTTCCATGGTTTTAAGAACATTGTCAGAGTCATAGTCGCGATCTGCCAGCAGGACGCTGGGTTCGGGCAGGTTGTTGTCCTTGACCAGATCAAAGCCCAGATAGTCTGATGTCTGCCCTGGCGTGATGTCAGTCCTCATAGGCGGGCCTGCGCCGTTGACGCGCAGGTGGATCTTGGTCGTGAAGCCACCGCGCGAGCGGCCGAAACCCTGTCTCGGAGCCCCCGTTTTGCGCCCGCTGCCTGATGATGGGCGCGAACCACCGTCGCCGGTTCACTCGAACCGGTGGCGTTCACCGGCTCAATGTCGATCATCTGGAGCGCATCTGGCACAAGCCTACTCTCGTTCAGGGCCTGCATAATCTGCTCCTATAGACCGGCCAGCGTCCGGCGTCGGAACTGGCGGTAGACGGTGGACCATTTCCCGAACTCTTCCGGCAGATCACGCCACGGCTACCTCGTGCGGGCTATCCACAAAATCCCATCCGGAACAGGCCGATGGTTGATGGGTTTGCGCCCATTCGGGGTACGGACAGACAGAATGAAGCGCTCGTGAAACGACCATTCATCGTCCGACATCGGCTCTCGGGCCACGTTGGTCTCCATCGTGGACACCAGCTTGAATCACAGTCAGCGTGCCCTGCGAATCCCTTTTGTCAACACGGCCTAGTCACGAGCGAAGGCGGGCTCGCCACGCCGGGCACGGAAGGCTCCGCGCGCTGGCGTAAATGATTCTTTAAGCAACCTGCATAGCGTCTGCTTGGATCATTGAGCCGCAAGAGAGCGCAACATGCCGGATATCTCCGCCAATCTGTCCCTACCCTTGCTGATGGCAGCACAGGCCCAGAAACACGTCACCCACAACGAGGCGCTGCTGGTTCTGGATGCGCTTGTGCAGCTGACTGTCGCCGACAGGACGCGCACGGTGCCACCGGTCACATCGTCCGAGGGCGATCGCCACATCGTGGCCAATGGCGCAGCTGGAGAATGGGCCGGGGCGGCGGGGGCGCTGGCGACCTATCAGAACGGCGCATGGGTGTTTCGTCAGCCGCAACCCGGCTGGCGGGCGTTTGTGCTGGCTGAAAACCGCGATGTTATCTGGCGTGATGATGACTGGCGCGATGGTGGCGATCTGGATCTTGTTGCTGCCACGGTTGGTGTAAACACAACCGCCGACGCCGTGAACCGGCTGAGCGTTTCTGCCCCGGCAACGCTATTGAACCATGCCGGCGCCGGACATCAGCTCAAGATCAACAAGGCGGGTGCCGCTGACACGGCAAGCCTGCTGTTCCAGTCCGGTTTTTCCGGCCGTGCCGAAATGGGGCTTGCGGGAAACGCAGATTTTTCGGTCAAGGTCAGCGCCGACGGTTCAGCCTTTCTCACGGCGCTGACGGCGGCAGCGGCAGATGGCGCTGTCAGCCTGCCACAGGGGGCAAGGTTGCCAGAGGGTACATCCGCCTCGCCCGCCCTGCGGTTTGAAACCGATCCCGATACCGGCCTCACGCACCCCGCGGCCAATCAGCTGGGGTTCGTCACAGGCGGCACGCAGCGTGCCTCTCTGTCGACGTCCGCACTGAACGTCAGTGTGCCGATCACAGGCAGTGCCGTGACGCAAAGCGCTGGTGACACCACGGCGGGCCGATTGCTGAAGGTCGGTGCGACAACAACCGGTGGCCAGAGCGAGGGCAGCCCCGCCCCCGGCAACGATCTCAACGCGGCGCGCACCTTTGGCGTCTTCGATATCCTGCCGGACACCGCCAACAGGCCACCCGCCTTTACAAACGGAACCTGTCTGGTTGTTCCACGAAACGACGGACGCGTAGCCCAGATCGCCACGCTGCTTGAAGGCCAAGTCGAGCCCGCGATCTTTACCCGGGTCTCTTCCGGTGTGTCGCCCTTTGTTTGGGGCGCTTGGCGGTCGATCTACACCGCTGCCAACGTCATCGGCGCCGTCAGCCAGTCGGGCGGCATTCCAACCGGTGCGGTGATCGAGGCGGGTAATAATGCGAACGGACGTTATCGCCGGTTTGCATGCGGTTTGCAGCTTTGCTGGAGCACGGCTTTGACCGCCGCGACCACCAACGTGGCAGACGGCGCCCTGTATCGCAGCAACAACACGCCGTGGACCTTCCCTGTCGCCTTTCTGACTGCCTCGGTCCCGGTGGTGACGCCGGGCCATTGTTCGGATGCCGATGTCTGGGTCACGCCGCAGACACCCAGCGCGACGGTCGTTAGCGCGCGGCTGAAATCTACCACGTCCAAGGGCGCGGCCATCAGCTTTGGCCTTCTGGCCACCGGCTATTGGTACTAGACGAACGGAGCGTCCCTGTCCGCCGCACCGCTGACACCTCCCTTGGAAGCTGATCTGTCAACAGCTTGTGGGCAGGCTCTCGCTCTTTGTGCGCTGTGCGGCGTCCTACTGTGAGGGCGCCGCGGCGTTGTCGGCCAAACGGCCGCTGAAAGTTTATGGACGCCCCTGCCGACGTTCAGAACACGAACATGTCGTCGGTCAGGGCGGCCAGTTGCGTGTTGACCAGCGTGACGTTCACACCCTGATCCTGGAACGCCACATCGGCACCCGACTGCACCAGATGTGCACGGATATCGCCGGCATCAGCGTAGCCGAACCCCTGAAACGACAGATAGTCCCAGGCCTCCAGATCCATCACCCGGTCCTGCCCGCCATCGCGTGCTTCGAAGATGAAGGTGTCGGCCATCTGCCCGCCCCAAAGCGTGTTCGAACCGCCGCCACCCCGGATCTCGTCATGCGCCCCAAGTCCTCGCACAAAGTCCTTTACGTCCTGCGCAGTGCCTGCAACGAACTCGCGGCTTTGGGCGAAACCCAGCACCACATCCGACCGGGACATACCGTTGGACAGCATGCCCAGCCAATTGGTCAGCCCGCCTGCATCCGGCGCGCGGTTCAGCACGTTGCTGTAAAGCAGCGTCACAAAGGCCCTGTCATCAAGGTTGCCATAGGTATTCTTGAATTCGGTGCTGTTGGTGAAGCCTGTCACCGCTGTGCTGAGGGTGGTGCCGCCAGACAGGTTGTTGACCCAGTTGTTAAATCCGGTCGGATCGGGTTCCCGGTCCAGCGTCGCGCGGTAAAGCCGGTACACATCGTCGGTCCAGCCTGCATCTGTCCGCGACTGCACAAAGGATGTGGCAGCGCTCAGCGTTCCAGTCACAAGCTCGCGGCTTTCGGAAAAGCCCAATGCCACCGAGGCGCGGCTCATACCGGCCGTTAGACTACCGACCCAGTTTGCCAGTCCGCCCGAGTCCGGCTCTCTGTCCAACACGTTCCGATAAAGCAACGTCACGAATTCCTGGTCATTCAGCGCGCCATAAGTCGCGCGGAATTCGTTACTGGCGACAAAGCCCTGTGCGACCCCGGCCAGCGTCGTATTGCCCTGTGCCAGGCGCGAGGTCCATTCGGCAAGGCCAGCCGTATCGGGTGCGCGGTCCAGCATCGTCTGATAGAGCCGCCAGACCTGCTGCGCCTGCGGCAAGCTGTAGCTCGATTCAAATCCGTCGCCATAGATCGTATCGCTGCCAGCATACCCCGTCAGCTGTTCCGCCGCGTTGGTGCCGACGATACGCAGGTTGCCCACCGGCACGGATTCATCGACAAAGGCGTCCTGTTTGACGTTCTGGCTGCCGATCGTCACGGCGTGGGTGACAATGCGCCCGGTCAGCGCGCCCCCCTCGTATTTCACGCTGTATGTGCCCGCCGGCAGTACCATCTGGTAGCCACCCGAAGACCATGTTGAGGTGGAGAAGGTGCCTGCAGTCCCGGTGGCGGTGATCGTGATGCCGCCCAACCCCTCGCCGATATCGTAGAAATCATCGCCATCGATATCGTTGATCACCACACCCACAAGCTGGGGCGCATAGTTCTGGCGGCTGCCGAAATCCTGGGTCACAAGAAGCGGGCCGACGCTGGTCGACGAATTGTTCTCGGCGATGACGGATATGCCCACCTCGGTGGTACCGGCCCGCATGAGCGAAACCCGGTGGCCCGCAGGATCCTGAATGCCGTCTCCCAGGGTCCTCCAGTTCGACAACAGCGTACTGCCGCTGAAATCGACAGAATCGTACCCCCAGTCGATGACAAAGCCCGCGTGCGCATAGAGCGGGTCCTGCGCATAGGCGTAGACGTTCTCGGAAAGCGAGGTCCAGCCGGTATAGCCGGCCGCCGTGATCCGCGCCCCAAGGCTCGCCTCGCCCGGCAGCTGATGCGACTGGCTGTCGTTGACGATCATCAGTTCGGTATGCTGGTCGGCGGCTTGCGCCAGCGCACCGTTCCAGGCCAGCGGCGCAACCGCAGTATAGGCCAGCATCTGGTCGCGAAAGCTCGTGAGGTTGACGCCAAAATACGAAATCGCGCTTGTGATGTTCGCTTGCACCGCCGTGCTGGTCGAGGCGTTGGCGATCAGCGTGTCGAACTCACCGGCGGGGTTCATCCGCATTCGGTTCGCAAGTTCCAGCAGAAGCTGTTCCTGGTCGGTCGGGCTTTGTTGGGATACGGGCATTCTGTCTGATCCGGACTGTTGCAGAGCGAGCAGCGCAACAATCGGCAGGGACTTTGACTTTTATGCGGCCCCGGTGGGACAAGTTAAGGCAACATCAAGACATCTGACATGGCCCCTCAGGCCGTTCATTTGAAGGAAAAATGATGCCAGGGGTCCCTCCACAACGCAGCATCCCGGCGTTTTGGACCAGCAGCGCAGCGCTATGCGGTTCCAGATTGATCGACGCCAGAATGGGCGCGCTTGCGTTCTTGCGTGGGGTGGGCTTGTGGTCGATCCGACACGCTGCCTGAAGCCGTGTCATTCCGCAGGGCCAGACCCCCTGGTCCGAACCTCGCCGACATCGGATCGTTCATCCGTGCCGCACGACATCCTTTCAGAATCATCAACGGAAATTTTCAACACATTGTCTGTAAACAGAAATCATTCTGTCCACGCGCGTGGTGCGCAATCAGCGACCGAAGCCGCCGAAACGCCCCGGCAGGTCAGGGGGCACTTCGGGCATCTTCGGCATCTTCCAGCCCGCCACGGCCTTGAAGGGCCCATTCGCCATCGCCTTGGCAAACGGGTTGTCCCGGACCTGCGCCTTCACTTTTTCGATCTGCATCACATCCTCGATGCGCCGGTCGAGAAAGTCCCAGGTTGCGGCCCGCCCGGTGCTGTCATCGCCCAGCCAGAAAAGCACGGTCGCCGCATAGACCCCTGAAAGTGTGGCGCGCTTGGTGTACCAGCTGAAGTTTCGTTCGCCATCACCCAGCGCCGTCCAGATCGCATCGGCGGTGGACCACAGCGCGCGGGCCCCGTCTGGTGCATGAATCGGCAGTGCAAAAAGTGTCGTGCCCCGCCGTACCAGTTCGCGGTCCGTCACCAATTCCAGCCGCAACCGAACAGCGCGCGCGATCCGGTCGCGAAAGCGCAGCGCGGCAAGGTCTTCTTCTGCCAGCCGCCGCGCCATCTCGGCATCCCCTGCGCGGTGGAACGCCAGCGCCAGATCGACACCGCCACGCGGAAAAAGCGCCCGCGCAAGCGCCTCGGGCTGGTCTGCATCCTTTGCGGCGGCCTTGAGGGTAACCGTTGACCAGCCATCGAACGGAACGTGCGGCAAAGCGGCCGCAAGGATCGCCGAACGGATGGCGGCGGGATCGTCGGCGGGTTCCATGGCACTCTCCCTCTCTGCGGTGGACAAGGCGGATACGCTTTGTTATAGCCCGCCAGCCTGCACAAGACAGTGCAACTTTAACTTAGGAAGGTGGTGACAACCACATGCAGGTCAGCGTCCGCGACAACAACGTCGAACAGGCCCTTCGGGCCTTGAAGAAAAAGCTCCAGCGCGAAGGCGTGTTTCGGGAAATGAAGCTCAAGCAGCATTTCGAGAAACCCTCCGTCAAGCGGGCCCGTGAACAAGCCGAGGCAATTCGCCGGGCTCGTAAACTGGCACGCAAGAAGGCGCAGCGCGAGGGCGGCCTCTAAGGCGTTCCAGCGACTCTGAGGCGGGGCAACCCGCCCGCCGATCAACCCCCCTTGGCAGCGCCATCGGGGGTTTTTCATTTTTGCAGCAGGTGCCGATGATGCAGATCGTTCTGCACGCGTCAGACTGGCTGGAAGAGGCGGACGCATGGCAGGCAATCCTGATGGCACTGCAAGCGCCGGACGGGCACGCGCAAAACCTCGACGCGCTGGAAAAGACGCTGCTGGACCGTCCGGTGAAGCTTGAATTGACTGCCGCTCCACAGGAGCTTTGGCCTTTTCTCGCGCGGATAGCGATCCTTTTCGACGATCTTGCAGCCGATGGTGTCCCGGGTGCACCGCGTTTCCGCTAACCCAAAACCGTTGCCGCCCAGACCCACCGTCCGCGCCGGTCAATCGCTGAAGCGGCGGATTGCGCCTGATCCTTGCGGGCAAAGAGCCCGAAGCAGGTCGCCCCAGATCCCGACATGCGGGCCAGCAGGCACCCCGGCTGCGCCGCAAGTGCCGTGAGCGTTTCGGCGATGGGTGGAGCGAGGGTGATCGCGGCGGGCTGAAGGTCGTTGCGCTGGGCCCTGAGGAAACTGCAGAGGGACTGCAGATCAACAAAGTGCGGGATTGCGGGCATCGGCGGGCCGAAAGCGCCGTCCAGCGTGCGAAAGACGGCCGGCGTGGAAACGCCGACCCCGGGATTGACCAGGACCAGCCAAGCTGGCGGCAGGGGATGCGCAAGGGGGGTGACGGTTTCACCGACCCCCTCCATCCGGGACGGACGGCCCTGAAGGCACACCGGCACATCCGCGCCGAGTGCCAGCACGGCATCCGCGTCGGGCAGCGGCTTTCCGGCAAGGGCGGAAAGCGCCCGCAGCGTGGCTGCCGCATCCGCCGAGCCGCCGCCAATGCCGGATGCGACGGGCAACACCTTGTGCAGCGTAAGCGATGCCTGCACCCCCATCGCCAAGGCGGCGCGCAGGACAAGATTGTCATCGTTGACCGGAAGCTGTGCTGCCTGCGGGCCGGTCACGGCCAGCGTCAGCGTGTCCGCCGCTTGGGCCCGTACCGTATCGCCCACATCTGCAAACACCACCAGACTGTCCAGCAGGTGATACCCATCCCCGCGCCGCCCGGTCACATGCAGCGAAAGGTTGATCTTTGCGGGGGCGAAAGCCTCAGTTGCCATTCCCGGCGGCTTGCAGGGGCTTTGCACCCTCATCGGCCAGCACAGCATCCAGGCCACGGTCAAGCTTGGCCCGGATGCGGATGGCTTCCTTTTCTTCCGGGTCGAACGACAGCGCGCGGCGCCATTGGAAGCGGGCTTCCATGGTGCGGCCAACGGCCCAGTACACATCGCCCAGATGGTCTGTCACCACGGGATCTACCGGCTCCAGAAGCGAGGCTTTCTCCATCGGTTCCACCGCTTCCTCATAGCGGCCAAGGCGGAAAAGGCCCCAGGCGAGGCTATCGGTGATGTAGCCGGAATCGGGCGCTTGCGCGACGGCGCGCTTGATCATGTCGAGCGCCTCGTCCAGCTTTTCGTCTCGCTCAAGCAGGGAATACCCAAGGTAATTCAGTACCTGCGGCTGTTCGGGGTTCAGTGTCAGCGCCTGCCGGAAATCGGGTTCGGCCAGATCCCATTTCTTCTGTCGCTCGCGCACGATGGCGCGGGAATAATAGATTGACCACGCATCGGCTCCTGTGTCCGCAGCTTTGGCAAGCGCCTCGTCATAGGCCGTCTCGGCCTCGGCGAACCGTTCCTGCCGCCGCAATGCATCGCCAAGCGCCAGATGGACCGACACGATGCCGTTGTGGCTGCGCGTCAGCGCACGCAGTACCTCGATTGCGGCGTCACCTTTGCCAGCGCGTTCCAGCGCCCGCGCACGGCCGATTTCGGCGGCAAAGAAGCTGCCGTCCGAGGGTGGGATCTTGGCGAAGGTTTCCACCGCAAGGTCGTATTGTTCCAGCTGTTCCAGCAATTGCGCAGCCAGAAGGACAGCTTCGGGGTGGTCGGGGCGCAGAACCGTGGCGACGCGTGCATAAAGCAGCGTGTAGGTCGGCGACGCATCACCGCTCAGCGCGCCTGCAAGCGTATAGAACGTCTCGGCCATCCCGTCGGTGGCATTGCGCACAATATCGAACGGCAGGGCCGTGCCGCTGGCAAGGCTGGTCTTCATGCCCTGCACGGTCGGGTCGGCCTCGCCCGGAAACTCCTTTTCCAGCAACGCCAGCGCTTCGGGCGCGCGCTCGATCTGGCTGAGGATTTGGGCCCGCGCAATGGTGCCACGCCGCGTCAGGCGCAGCGCAGGGTCCGAAAGGATGGTGTCGGCCCCCTCGAAATCACCGACCGAGGCCATCGCCATCGCCTTGTGATAAAGGGCGAAAGCCTTCAGCCCGTCTTCTTTTCCAAGCGTGTCAAGATCTGCCAGCGCTTCCGACATCTGGCCGCGCCCCAGCTCCGCCCAGGCGCGCACAAGCCCATCGAGCAGCTTGCCCGTGGTCTTGCCCGCGTCAAGATCGGCCACGATGGTCGCAAAATCACCGCGGCGCGCCTGATCAGCGGTCAGCACCAGATGCGCGGCCTGGCTGGTGGGGCCTTTCGATTGCATCCGCTGGGCCACCGCGACGGCCGCGTCGAAATTGCCCGCGTTGAGGTTGGATCCGATGGCGCCGTCCATCAGCACCGCGTTGCCGGGATCGGCGATCAGGGCGCGGGTGTACCAGCTGGCCGCCTCGCGGAAATCATCGTTGGCACCTGCGATGCGCGCGGCAAGGTACGCGCCCGCGTTTTCCTCGGCTGCCACAGGGGCGCCAAGGGCCAGGATCAGCGCAAGGGCGGTCAGCGGGCGGGACAGGGCGGGCATGGGAAGTCTCCGGCTGGGCAATCCGGGAAAGCTAGCCGGGTGCTTGGCGCAAGTCCACCACAGCGGGGCAGACTCGCGCAATTGTCACATGTTGGGGTAGTTCGGGCCGCCGCCGCCCTGTGGCGTGGTCCAGACGATGTTCTGGCTGGGATCCTTGATATCGCAGGTCTTGCAATGGACGCAGTTCTGGAAGTTGATCTGGAACCGCGCCTTCTCGCCTTCGCCGATCACCTCATAAACCCCGGCCGGGCAATAGCGCTGCGCCGGTTCGGCATATTGCGGCAGGTTGACCGTGATCGGGACGGCCGGGTCCTTCAGCTTCAGATGCGCAGGCTGATGTTCGTCGTGGTTGGTGAAGCTGAAGGCCACGTTGGTCAGCCGGTCAAAGGACAGCACGCCGTCAGGTTTGGGATAGTCGATGGGCTTGAAATCGGCGGCCTTGCCGGTGGCCGCGGCATCCGTCTTGCCGTGCTTCAGCGTGCCGAAAAGGCTGAAACCAGCGGTATTGGCCCACATATCGGCCCCACCGCCCATCAGCGATGCCAGAAGGCCATAGCGCGACCACAGGGGTTTGACGTTGCGCACCTTTTTCAGGTCGGCGGCAATCGGGCCGGTGCGCACCTGCGCCTCGTACCCGTCCAGCTCGTCGCCCTGCCGACCCGCACGGATCGCGACAAAGGCCGCTTCGGCCGCCGCGATTCCCGACAGCATGGCGTTGTGGTTGCCCTTGATGCGCGGCACGTTCACAAGGCCCGCCGAACAGCCAAGCAGCGCCACGCCCGGGGCCACCATCTTGGGGATCGACTGCCAGCCCCCCTCGCTGATCGCCCGGGCGCCATAGGCGATGCGCTTGCCGCCGCGCAGAAGCTCCGCGACCATCGGGTGGTGCTTGAAGCGCTGAAACTCCATGTAGGGGTAAAGGTAGGGGTTCTGGTAGTTCAGATGGACAACAAAACCCACATAGACCTGATTTTTCTCAAGGTGATAGATAAAGCTGCCGCCGCCAGCGTTCTTGCCAAGCGGCCAGCCCATCGTGTGGGTCACCGTGCCCTCGCGGTGCTTGGCGGGGTCGATCTCCCAGATTTCCTTCATGCCGAGGCCGTATTTCTGCGGCTCTTTCCCCGCGGACAGGTCGTATTTCGCGATCACCTGCTTGGCCAGCGAACCGCGCACCCCTTCGGACAGGAACACGTACTTGCCCTTCAGCGCGAGGCCGGGCTCATAGCTCGCGCCCTTGGTGCCGTCGGGCTCGATCCCGAATTCGCCTGCCACGACGCCCGCAACGCGGTCGCCCTCGAACACCAGTTCCGATGCCGCCATCCCGGGGAAAATCTCGACCCCCAGCGCCTCGGCCTGTTCGGCCATCCAGCGGCAGACATTGGCCATCGATACGATGTAGTTGCCATGGTTGCTCATCAGGGGCGGCATCGGCCAGTTCGGGATGCGGATCTTTCCGCCCTCCCCCAGCATGTAGAAGTTATCCTCGCGGACCGGCACCTTGATCGGCGCGCCCCGTTCGCGCCAGTTGGGTATCAGCGCATCGAGGCCGGACGGATCAAGGACCGCACCCGACAGGATGTGCGCGCCAACCTCTGATCCCTTCTCGATCACCACCACCGACAGGTCAGTGTCGAGTTGTTTCAGACGGATCGCTGCCGAAAGGCCCGCAGGCCCGGCACCCACGATGACAACATCATAGTCCATCTCTTCGCGGACGATTTCGTCGGACATGTGCCTGCCTCCACTGCGCACCCGTGGCCGATGTGCCGCAAGGCAAGCCCGAGGTCAATTGTGACGCAACATCACGGAGGCCTTGGCGGACGCCCGCCCAGACCCCTTGCAATTGGCGCGGGCCTGCGGTCAGGTGCGGGGATGTGACGCAAAGCAAGGTCATGGCCCGCCCGGGCTGTGGCTTTCTTCTTTTTACGGAAAAGCGGCAGGGCATGGACAAGATTCCGATGACGCGGGGCGGTTTTACCGCGCTGGACAGCGAATTGAAGACCCTCAAGTCGGTCGAGCGGCCCGCGGTGATCCGCGCGATTGCCGAAGCACGCGAGCATGGCGATCTGTCCGAGAACGCCGAGTATCACGCGGCCCGCGAGAAACAGAGCTTTATCGAGGGCCGGATCAAGGAGTTGGAGGCGATGCTGTCGCTGGCCGAGGTGATCGACCCGTCCAAGCTGTCGGGCCCGATCAAGTTCGGCGCGACGATCACGCTGGCGGACGAGGATTCCGGCGAAAAGAAAACCTATCAGATCGTAGGCGAGCCCGAGGCCGATATCGAGAATGGCCGGCTCAACCTGCGCTCGCCGCTTGCGCGGGCGCTGATCGGAAAGGAAGAGGGCGACTCGGTCGATGTGCGCACGCCGGGCGGCACCAGAAGCTATGAAGTGCTGAGCATCCGCTACGTCTGACCGCGAGGGAGCGGCGATGGCCGAACCGAACGACAAGCCGCTGGACCTGGGCATCTATGCCCAGAACCGGGGCAGCGAACGCGCGCCCGGCGATCTTGTCGCGGGGCTGATGGCGGTCGTGTGGGTCGTTGGGGCAGGGGCCTATTTCCTGTTGGCACCGGGCGAGGGCGGCACTGTCGGCCTCGCACTCACCTTGCTGATCCTGTTCCTGCCGCTGGCGCTTTTGTGGGTGGCCGTCTCTACCAGCCGGTCGATCCGGGCGCTGCGGGACGAGGCCGCGCGGTTGCAGGTGACGGTCGATGCGATGCGCCATGCCTATGTGCTGGCACAGCAGACATCCGGGGCGGCCAAGCCTTCGGTCGAAAAGCGGCTGGAAGAGATTGTCGCGGCGCAAGCCAAGACCGAGGCGACGCTGGCGATGTTCAGCACACGCCGCGATGCCGCGCTGACCGTCCCGTCCGCCGACCGCAAGGCAGCGCTTGCCCTGCCTGCCCGGATTGCGGGCGAGGAACAGCCTGCACTGGCGCTTGGCACCCCGGCCGAGGATCTGCGCGCGCCGCTTTCGGTTGCCGATTTCATTCGTGCCCTGCATTTCCCCGAAAGTGCGGACGACAAGGCTGGTTTTCGCGCGCTGCGGCTGGCGCTGGAGGATCGGACCGCCTCCAAGCTGATCCGGGCGGCGCAGGATGTGCTGACGCTTCTGGCGCAGGAAGGCATCTACATGGATGACCTGCGCCCCGACCGTTCGCGCCCCGAGGTCTGGCGCCGGTTTGCGGCTGGCGAGCGTGGGCGCGGCGTGGCGGCGTTGGGCGGTATCCGGGACCGGTCTTCGCTCACGCTGACGGCCGCGCGGATGCGCGAGGATCCGGTGTTTCGCGATGCGGGGCACCATTTCCTGCGCACCTTCGACCGCACCTTTCAGGAGTTCGAGAAGAACACCACCGATACCGAGTTGACCGAACTGTCGGAAACACGGACGGCGCGCGCCTTCATGCTGTTTGGCCGGGTTACGGGCACCTTCGACTGATCGACATCTGCGTTGTCATGGGGCGGCCGTGTCACGCCAGACGCGCCACCACATGATCCGTAAGCGCGTCCAGCAGATCGCGCAAGGGGTTGCCGGGCAGGGCTGCAAGGGCTTCACGGGCGCGGGCTGACCAGGCGAATGCCTCATCCCGTGCGGCTTCCATCGCGCCGTGTCGCGCCATCAGAGCGCGCGCATGGGCAAGATCGCCATCGCGCTGGTCGCCCTTTTCGATCACGCGCACCCAGAAAGCACGTTCCTCCGGCGTGGCGGCGGCGACGGCCTTGATAACGGGCAGCGTGACCTTGCGTTCGCGGAAATCGTCACCGGTGTTCTTGCCGATGGCCGCATCGGCGCCGCCATAATCCAGAAGATCGTCAGCGATCTGGAACGCGATACCCAACGCATCGCCATAATTGAAAAGCGCGGCCACCTGATCGGTGCTGGCCCCCGCAATGACGCCACCGGATTCGGTGGCCGCCGAAAACAGCGCCGCTGTCTTGCCGCGCACAACCTGCAGATAGATATCTTCGGTCGTGGCCAGATTCTGCGCGGCGGTCAGCTGCAGGACCTCGCCTTCCGCAATGGTCGCCGCAGCGTTCGACAGAATATCGAGCACGCGCAGACTGCCGGTTTCCACCATCAGCTGAAAGCTGCGGGCAAACAGGTAATCGCCCACCAGAACCGAGGATTTGTTATCCCACAGAAGGTTGGCAGTGGGCCGCCCCCGCCGCCGCTCGCTTTCGTCCACCACATCGTCGTGCAGAAGCGTGGCGGTGTGGATGAATTCCACCGTTGCAGCAAGGCGGATGTGATCCTGCCCCTGGTATCCCAGCATCCGCGCCGCCGCGAGCGTCAGCATCGGGCGCAGCCGCTTGCCGCCCGCTTCCACCAAATGGGCCGTCACTTCCGGGATTCGCGGTGCGTGACGGCTGGCCATGCGTTCGCGGATCAGCGTGCTGACCTCGGCCATGTCGCTGGCCAGCCACTCGGCCAGCGCATCCTGCGGTTTTGCTACCTTGTGATCCACACACCCCCCCGTCACGATCCGCAACCCTCGACAGGCCGCGCGCCGCCGCTTATCTCCGTCGTCATGAAAGAGCTTCTGCGCACGACCGACCCCACGATCATCGCATTCGCCACAGCACTCCTGCAGGGCGAGGATATAGAGACGTTCCCGCTCGACGTCCACATGAGCGTCCTTGAAGGGTCCATCGGCATCTTCCCGCGCCGCCTGATGGTGCGCGCGGAAGACCATTACCGCGCGAACCGCGTGTTGGCCGACAATGGCATCCCCACAGGGCTCTGACCCCCCACCCGGGGGCCACGGTCTTGGGCCACTCAGCGATGACGCGTTCCTGAACGGGCGATTGCGGCTTTGGCAGCCTGTGGCGGGGTATCGCGCGGCGACCGATCCGGTGCTGCTGGCAGCGTCCTGCCCGGCAGAGGTGGGTCAGACGGTATTGGATCTTGGCTGCGGGGCAGGGGCCGCAAGCCTTTGCCTTGCGGCACGCGTGCCGGGGATAGGTCTGACGGGGCTGGAACTCCATCCTGATTATGCGTCGCTCGCCCGCGCGAACGCCGCGCGCAACACGGTGGCAATGGTTGTGACAGAGGGCGATGTGGCCGCCTTGCCCCGCACCCTGCCGCGCGATGTCGACCACGTCATAGCGAACCCGCCTTATTACGCAGGCGGCACGCCCTCGCCCGTGGCTGCGCGTGACCTTGCGCTGCGCGAAGCGCTGCCGCTGGGCGTCTGGACCGAGGCTGCCCGGCGGTGCCTGCGCCCCGGCGGTTGGCTGACGCTGATCCTTGGCGCCGACCGCGCGATGGCGGCGCTTGCCGCGCTGGACGGGCGGATGGGATCCGTCAGCCTGCTGCCCCTTGCCCCGCGCGATGGCCGCGCGGCCGTGCGGGTGATCATCCGGGCACGCAAGGGCGGGCGCGGGGCGTTCCGTCTGCTTGCGCCCTTCGTGATCCACGCCGGGATCGCCCATGCAGGCGACCGCGAGGACTACACGCCCGAAGCACAGGCCGTTCTGCGCCGGGGGGCGGCAATCAGCCGCTTTGACTGAATGCCACCTATCTTTCGCGCATGCGCGGTCGGTTTTCCGTGACACGACTCGGGGGCTGTGATGAAATCGTTACGTTGGACACTCATCACAGGAGGATACCGATGACCGTTGCTTCGCACCTGCAGGAATTGCGCCGCAAGCACGAACACCTCTCTGACATGGTCGAGCAGGAGCAGCGCGCTCCGGGATCAGATGCGATCCGCATAGCCGAGATGAAGAAACAGAAAATGCGCCTGAAAGAGGAAATCACGCGCCTTCAGCAGAACTGACGATTGCCGGGCGGCGGCTGGCGGATGCCGCCAGCGCCGCACCACCGGCGATCAGCAACGCGGCAAGGATCAGGAACGGTGTTGCCTTGGCGATCCCGGCCATCACAAGCGCCAGCGTCGACAGAAGCGGGGCCGCATAGGAGGCCACGCCTAAAAGCTGGATATCGCCCTTCTTCATGCCGACATCCCAAGTGAAGAAGGCGATCCCGACGGGCCCGATTCCCAGTGCGGCGACAGAGGCCCAGCCCAGCGCGCCTTGCGGCCAGGCTGTGGTTTCCAATGTCAGATGGGCCAAAAGCGAAAACCCAGCGGTAGCGAGGCAGAAGACCACCACCGTCTCGCTTGGCCGTGTCCCGAGCCGCCGGGACGATACGGAATAGACGGCCCACGTGATTGCGCAAAGGAAAGCGAGGGCAAGGCCCGTGATCTGTCCTGCGTCCAGCGCCCCGCCGTCCGGCAGCGCGATCAGCGCGGCACCGGCGAACGCCATCACGGCACCCAAAATGTGCCGCGTCGTCAACCGCTCACCCGGCAGAAGCCCCGACAAAAGCACGATGAACAGCGGCCAGAGATAGGCGATCAGACCCGCTTCGGCAGCCGGCGCCATGCGCAGCGCCGAAAAATAGAGGAAATGATAGCCAAAAAGCCCCGCTGTTCCAAAGGCATAGACCCCCAGCGGCACACCCCGCAGCACGCCGAACCCGCGCCCGAGCGCGATCCAAACCAGCCCGATCCCGCCCCCGATGCCAAAGCAGAGCGCATTCAGCAGGAACGGTGGTACCGGGGCCGACCCCACGGTGAAAAGTGCCAGCAGCGCCCACAGAAGGACGGCGGTAAATCCGATGAGGGTGGCGGTCTGACGGGTCATGGCGCGATGTTGTCGCGTCCCGCGCTTGGCGGCGCAAGGGCCATCGGGGCCCGGCCTGATCTTTGCGCACGAAAAACGCCTTGGCCCTCACCCCATGGCAGCCACTTCGGCATGACGCGGGCAGCTTGTCAGGTGATCGTTGACCATGCCGGATGCCTGCATGAACGCATGGCAGATCGCCGGGCCGCAAAACTTGAACCCTTCGGCCTTCAGCGCCTTTGACAGCGCCTGTGAAGCCGGGGTTTCGGGCTTGATCTCCGTCATGGCGGCAAGGTTCGATTGAACCGGCCTGTGGCCTGCAAAGGACCACAGGAAAGGCGCGAACCCCTGCCGTGCCTCGATGGCTAGAAAGGCGCGCGCGGAGGCATAGGTGGCCTCTATCTTGCCGCGGTGACGGATGATCCCTGGGTTGGCAAGCAGGCGCAGCGTGTCAGCCTCTCCCCATGTCGCGATCCGGACGGGATCGAACCCGTCGAAGGCCTCGCGAAAGGTGTCGCGTTTGCGCAGGATCGTGATCCACGACAGGCCCGCCTGAAAGCCCTCAAGCATCAGCATTTCCCACAAGGCGCGCGGGTCGCGGCAGGGAACACCCCATTCGGTATCGTGGTAGGCAACGTAAAGCGGGTCGGTTCCGCACCAGGGGCAACGGTCTTGCATCGGGGCGTCCGCCACAGAAGGATTTCGTTCAAATTGGAACAAACAAGGAATCTTTACCAGCCCTTTACGTCTGTGGCCGCAATCTGGCGTCGTCGCAATGGGAGGGGATCATGGTCCAATCTGCCGCACAGGGGCGCAAGGCAAAAGCGGATGTGTTCCTGACCGAGGCGAGCCCGCTTGCCTTTGCCGTGGATGCGCAGGATCGCGCTGCGCTGTCGATGGTGCAGTCGGCGTTGCAGGAAGGCCGGCTGCGGATGGCCTATCAGCCCGTGATCATGGCGCGCGACCCCGGGCGTGTTGCCTATCACGAAGGGCTGATCCGGGTGCTCGATCCCTCGGGCCGCGCGATTCCCGCACGCGATTTCATCCATGCGATCGAGGTGGCCGAAACCGGACGCCTGATCGACTGCGCGGCGCTGGAGATGGGGCTGGCCACGCTGGTCGCGCAGCCCGGGTTGCGGATAGCCGTCAACATGTCTGCGCGCTCAATCGGTTACCCGCGCTGGACGCGAATCCTCAAGCGCGCACTGGCCGCCCATCCCGGCATCGGCGACCGTCTGATTCTGGAAATCACCGAACAGTCTGCGATGCTGGTGCCCGAAATCGTGATCGCCTTCATGGACGAGATGCAGATGATGGGGATCGCTTTCGCACTGGATGACTTCGGGGCCGGGTTCACCTCGTTCCGTTATCTGCGCGAGTTCTTCTTCGACATCCTCAAGATTGACGGGCAATTCATCCGCAACATCGCGCGCGACCCCGACAATCAGATGCTGACACAGGCGCTGCTGTCTGTGGGCAGGCATTTCGAGATGATGACGGTCGCGGAATCGGTCGAAACGCCCGAAGACGCCGGATTCCTTCAGGCAATCGGGATCGATTGCATGCAAGGGTATCTCTTTGGCGCGCCGACCGTTCGGCCCGCCTGGGTTGTCGGGGCAGAGGATGCCAAGCGCAAGCGCGCCTGATGCGGGGCCGGTTGGTTGCGATCTGCGGCGGCATCGACGGGGAAACGTGCGAAAGCGCCAGGATCTGACCCAAGCCCGCCCGCCATCGCGCCCGGCGCAGGTGCGTCCGGCACGGCCTCCATGCCTTGATTTCGGGGCCCTTAGTCCGTAAGCCAAAGGGCAAGAAAGGCGGAACCATGTTCCGCCCTGAACCCTTTAGGGAGGACCACCCCCATGACCAATGTCGTGATCGTTTCTGCCGCGCGTACCGCCGTCGGCAGCTTCAACGGCGCTTTCGCCAACACCCCCGCCCATGAACTGGGTGCCACCGTGATCGATGCCGTCGTGTCGCGCGCGGGCATCGAAAAGGGTGAGGTCAGCGAAACCATCCTTGGCCAGGTGCTGACCGCCGGGCAGGGCCAGAACCCCGCGCGTCAGGCCCATATCCATGCAGGTCTGCCCAAGGAAAGCGCGGCCTGGTCGATCAACCAGGTCTGCGGCTCTGGTCTGCGCGCCGTGGCGCTGGCGGCGCAGCATGTGCAGCTTGGCGATTCCGGCATCGTGGTCGCGGGTGGTCAGGAAAGCATGAGCCTCGCGCCCCACGTGGCGCATTTGCGGGCTGGTCAGAAGATGGGTGATCTCAACTTCATCGATTCGATGATCCGCGATGGGCTTTGGGACGCGTTCAACGGCTATCACATGGGCCAGACGGCCGAAAACGTGGCCGCCCAATGGCAGATCAGCCGCGACATGCAGGATCATTTTGCCGTGGCTAGCCAGAACAAGGCCGAAGCCGCGCAGAAGGCAGGCAAGTTCAAGGACGAGATCGTGCCTTTCTTGGTGAAAACCCGCAAGGGCGACATCAGCGTGGACAGCGACGAATACATCCGCCACGGCGCCACTTTCGAAGCCATGCAGAAGCTGCGCCCGGCCTTCGTGAAAGACGGCACGGTGACAGCGGCCAATGCGAGCGGCCTCAATGACGGCGCGGCGGCGGTTCTGGTGATGTCGTCGGCGGATGCCGAAAAGCGGGGCCTGAAACCCCTGGCCCGCATCGCATCCTACGCGACCGTGGGCCTTGACCCCTCGATCATGGGGGCAGGTCCGATCTACGCCAGCCGCAAGGCGCTGGAAAAGGCCGGGTGGAAGGCATCCGATCTTGATCTGGTGGAAGCGAACGAGGCCTTCGCCGCGCAGGCCTGCGCGGTGAACAAGGATATGGGCTGGGATCCGGCCGTCGTGAACGTGAACGGCGGCGCGATTGCCATCGGCCATCCGATCGGTGCCTCGGGCGCGCGCATTCTGAACACCCTCCTGCACGAGATGGTGCGCCGGGATGCCAAGAAAGGCCTGGCCACGCTGTGCATCGGCGGCGGCATGGGCGTTGCGATGTGCCTCGAGCGCGACTGACAACCGGGTGACCGGCCGCCTTGGCGCAATGGGGCTGATGATGTCTGTGTCGCCTCTCGCGGCGCAGACATCGCCCGAGCCCCCGCTCTGGGCCAATTTGGCCGAATGCAGTGCCGTCTTCGGCGCCGTGGCAGGGTTCAGGGGTTATGGCGGCGCCTCGTCGGCCGAGCTTGAACGCGCCAGCGAAATCTCCGCGCGCCTCGTCGAGGCGGCGGTGGCCGAGGCCGAAATGGCGGGGCAGGCCGATCCTGCCGCGGATGTGGCCTCGATCCTTCCCTATCTCACAACGCGTTGGAAGGGTCGGGTCGACAACATCGCATCGGTCCGGTCGAACAAGAAGTGGATAGATTACTGTGGCCGGCTTGCGCGGCAGCAGGGGGTTCTGCCATTGCCGTGACGTCCCTGATGCCAAGTCATAATGTTGCGCGTGGGCCTTGGCCCGGGTAACAGTGTTTCAAGCAATACCGAGGGAGGAATGTACCATGACGAAAGTGGCTTTGGTCACCGGAGGGTCGCGCGGAATCGGCGCCGCCATCTCAACCGCACTGAAGGCTGCGGGCTATACCGTTGCCGCGAACTACGCGGGCAACGACGCCGCCGCGTCGGCCTTCACTGCCGAAACGGGGATCAAGACCTACAAATGGTCGGTTGCCGATTACGACGCTTGCGTCGCGGGCATAGCGCAGGTCGAGGCTGATCTTGGCCCCGTTTCGGTACTGGTGAACAACGCCGGGATCACCCGCGACGGCATGTTCCACAAGATGACCCCGGTGCAGTGGAAAGAGGTGATCGACACCAACCTTTCGGGCCTGTTCAACATGACACATCCCGTCTGGAACGGGATGCGCAATGCCAAGTTCGGGCGAGTCATCAACATCTCTTCGATCAATGGGCAGAAAGGGCAGGCAGGTCAGGTGAACTATTCCGCAGCGAAGTCCGGTGACCTCGGCTTTACCAAGGCCCTGGCACAGGAAGGCGCGCGGGCGGGGATCACCGTCAATGCGATCTGCCCCGGCTACATCGCCACCGAGATGGTCAAGGCCATCGACGAAAAGGTGCTGAACGAACGCATCCTGCCGCAAATCCCGGTTGGTCGGCTGGGCGAGCCAGAGGAAATCGCGCGCATCGTGGTGTTCCTCGCGTCCGAGGATGCAGGCTTCATCACAGGCTCGACCATCAGCGCGAACGGCGGCCAGATCGTCGTGTGACCCATGTGGCGTCCAGCGCCTTCAAGACCCGGTCCATCGATCAGCGGATCGACTATCCCGCGACGATGGCCTGGGTCGCACGGACATATGGCAAGGGTGCATGGCGTCAGATGATCGAGGTTGTGCCCCTGATGCTGGGGCGCATGCGGCTGACGATGGATGACTACTTTGCCTATGCGCTGTTTCGCCCCGAGATTTCGGCGCAAGCGCGCCAAAGCTATGTTTCCGACGAATCGGGCTATGCGCTCAATCGCCGGCTGTCGCTGCCGGGCAAGGGCAGCGTCACCGGTCTTCTGGCCGACAAGGTGCTGACGGCGCTGGCCCTGCAAGCCGGGGGCTTGCCGGTACAGCCGCTGCACGCTGTCTTTTCCACTGTGGCGCGCTACAGAGCGACCCGGACGTTGCCGGATGTCGCGGCGCTGGCGGCGTGGCTGCGCGAGACAGAGGACTTTCCGCTTTTCGGCAAGCCGTCGGTCAGCTCGCTCGGGATTGGCGGCGCCAGCATTCTCGGCCGGACAGAGGATGGCGCGGGCCTGCGCCTTGGATCCGGTGAGACGGTGACGATCGACGATTTCGCGGCACAGGTCGCGGGGCGGTTTGGTCGGGGGTATCTCTTTCAGCCTCTTCTGCGTGCGCATCCGGCGGTGGCGGCCATTGCGGGCACGGCGGTGGCGATGCTGCGCGTCACGACGGTCCGCCTGCGTTCCGGGCCCCGGTCGCTTTATGCGCTGATCCGCCTGCCGCCGGACGGTGCGATGGTTGACAGCAATTCCGGCATCCGCGCCAACGGGATTGCCGAGGTGGACCTTTCCACCGGCGCCATCCTGCGCGGGCAAAGCTTGTGGAGGATGAACACGACGGCCCTTGATGCCGCATTGGCAACCGGCCTGCCGCTCGCGGGCCAAACCCTGCCCTTCGTGCCCGAGGCGGCGGCGCTGTGCGAGGCCGCGCATGCGATGTTTCCGGGGCATGGTATTCTGGGCTTCGATGTGGCCCTGACGCCCGAAGGGCCGATCCTGAACGAAATCAACGACAACCCGCATCACCTGCTTTATCAGCGGGCGGCGGATCGGGGCCTCCTGAATGCGTCCTTTGCCCCCCTGCTGGCCGAGGTCGAGGCCGAAACGCGGCGCCTTGCTGCCGCCGACAAGGCCGAAACTTCCCTGATCGAGGGCAAGCATTGATGGACTTGCGCGGCGCGCTTGCTGTCTCTAGCGTCGGACCGGGGCAAGGCGCGTGGTGCTGTGGTGGTTGAAACGATCCTCTCCTCGCATGCCGACACGCGCGCGTTCGACGTTGCGCAGGCCATTCGTTGGGTCCAGTCGACTTATGGCAAAAGCGTGGGCAGGCAGATGGCCGAAATGGGCCGTGCTGCGCTGCGCCAGCAGATCAAGCCGATGGATTTTCTTCTTTGCGGCCTCTTTGCGCCCGATATGACCGCATCATCGCGGTCTGCATTCATTTCCGACAAGGCCGTCACCCGCCTCAACACGCGGCTCAATGCGCTTGGGATCAAGACGCATGCGGCCTTGTTGGGCGACAAGATATTGCTGGATTTCGTGCTGCGGCGACTCGGCCTGCCGATGCCGCGCCTGAAGGCGCATGTCTCAACCCAAACGCGGCTGGCCGAACCGGCGACGATTTCGACGCCAGAGGGGTTGATCGCGTTCCTGCGCAGCCCGGGTGCCTTGCCCGCCTTCGGCAAGCCGGTGTTCGGGTCGCTGGCTTTGGGTGCGGCAAGCTTTACAGGCCTCGCAGAGAACGGTCAGGCGATCACGCTTGGCGACGGCAGGGCGGTGCCGCTCACGGCGCTGGCGTCCGAGATTTTTGCCCGATATCCAGAGGGCTACATATTTCAGGACCTGATGCAGCACGGTCTCGAGATGGAGGCTTTGTCCGGTCCGACGATCGCCATGGCGCGGATCGTGACGGTGCAATCGGCAAAAGGTCCGCAGGTCCTCTACGGCGTGCTGCGATTGCCTGCGGTCGGCGCGATGGTGGATGCCACGCTGGCCGGGCGCAGCATGGCCGCGTGGATCGAGCCCGAAACCGGGCGGATCCTTCGCGTGCAGGATATGTACCGGATGAGCGTGACTGAACTTGAGGCGCATCCGGTGACGGGCGCAAGGTTTGCGGGCTTCGTGGTGCCCCAATGGAAGGAATGCTGCGATCTGGTTCTGCAGGGTCATGCAGGACTTCCCGATTACGGCATCCTCGGGTGGGATGTGGGGGTCGCCGCGTCCGGCCCCGTGGTGACCGAGGTGAACACGAACCCCCGTTCGGGCATTTTCCAGCGCGCGTCCCGGCAGGGTTTCATGAACCCGGCGTTCCGCATCCAGTTGGACGCAGCGCAGACGTATATTTCCAACCGGATGGCCGCGAAGAAAGCACGGGCGGACACGTGAAGATGACCTCGGCGCATCATGTCACGCGATCTGCGCGGCTTGCCTGATGCCGGGCACGATCCTTACCACCGCGCCGGTCCGCCGCCACTTTGACATTCCGCAGGCGCTGGCATGGGTGAAGGCCACGCATGGCAAGGGCAAGCTGCGCCAACTGGCCGAAATGGCGGGTCTGGCCGCCCGGTCCGCGTTCGCGCCAAAGGATTACTATCTTTACGGCCTCTTCTCGCCTGATCTGTCAGCCGATGATCGTGCGGCCTTCCTGTCCATCCCGCAATCGAACAAGCTCAATGCCCGGCTCAGCCCCAAGGACGCGCTGACGCAGAACGGGCTGCTGGGCGACAAGCTCTTGGCGGGCCTTGCGATGCAGGCGCTGGGTCTGCCGATGCCGCGCCTCCTGGCCCATGCGGCGGCGCTCGTCCGCATCACCGCGCCTGCGACGCTGACAACCCCCGGCGCGATCGCCGATTTCCTGCGAAGCCCGGGCGCGCTGCCGTGCTTTGGCAAACCTGTCCACGGCTCGCTGGGCGTGGGGGGCGCGATCTTTTCGGCACTGACGCCGGATGGCCGCAATGTGATCCTTGGCGACGGGCGCGAGGTGGCTGTCGATGCCGTAGCGGCCGAGGTGCTGCACCATTTCCCCGAAGGCTATCTGTTTCAGGAACTGCTGCAGAACGCGCCCGATCTGGCTGCAAGGTTCGGCCCCGTTCTGGCCATCCTGCGCGTCACCACGGTGCAGTCCCGGGCGGGTCCGCAGGTGCTGTATGTTCTGTTGCGGATACCCGGGCCTGGGTCGATGGTGGACAGCACGACCGGGGGGCGGATGATGCTTGGCGCGGTCGAACCCGCGACGGGGCGGCTCTTGCAGGTGCAGGATATGTTCCGGATAGGCGGGCGCCATGTCGAGGCGCATCCGGTAACAGGGTCCGCGATGGCAGGCACCCTGTTGCAGGGTGTCGATGAGGCGATTCGGCTGGCCTCGACGGGCCACGCGGCCTTCGCCGAACATGGCGTGCTCGGCTGGGATTTCGGGCTGACGGCGCGGGGGGCCGTGGCGCTTGAGGCCAATACCAACCCCCAGCACTATCTTTACCAACGCGCGGCGAACCGGGGCGTGATGAACCCCGCGCTGCGACCCGCAATCGATGCGGCGCTGGCCTTTGCCGCCGCGCGGCAGGCAGAGGCCAGGGCCCGGCAGAAAGCGGGCTTCTAGGCAGGCGTCAGAAGCGGGCGCAACAGCGCCATCGGATGGCTGCGCAGCGTCAGGCGCATGGCCACGTAATCCTCGACCACCGCCTCGCCTTCCGTGAGGGCCGCGAAGGTGACGCTGGGTTCGTCCATCGCCTCGCCGTCGATATCCTGCGCGAAAAGGGGCAGGGGGCGGTCGGCCGTCAGCGCCCGCGCCTGCCACAGCGCATCGCGGCGCGTGAGCCCGAGAGCGGCAAAGCAATCCGCCTCTGCCAACCGGGTGATCGTGGCAGGGCGCGCACCCGCCCGCCGCCATACATCGCGCACGGCGGTGTATCCATTGCCCCGCGCCGCGACGATCCACAGCGCCTCGTCCTCGGACACCCCCCGGATCTGGCGAAACCCCAGCCGCAGGGCAAGCCCGCCCGCCCCATCCGGCTCCATCACATTGTCCCAGAGGCTCGCGTTGATGCAGGGCGGGCGCACGGTCACGCCATGTTCGCGCGCATCACGCACGATCTGCGCCGGGGCGTAGAACCCCATGGGTTGGCTGTTGAGCAGGGCACAGGCGAAGATGCCGGGATGATGGTGCTTCAGCCAGGCCGAGGCATAGACAAGCAGCGCGAAACTGGCCGCGTGGCTTTCGGGAAAGCCGTAACTGCCGAAACCCTCGATCTGCGCGAAACAGCGGGCCGAAAAATCGGGATCGTAGCCGTTCGCGGCCATGCCCTGCAGAAACCGGTCATGAAATTCGCTGACGTTCCCGTGCTTCTTGAACGTGGCAAGCGAGCGGCGCAGGCGGTCCGCCTCTTCCGGGGAAAAGCCCGCGCCCACGATGGCGATCTGCATCGCCTGTTCCTGAAAAAGCGGCACGCCCAGCGTCTTGCCCAAGACCGCACCCAGCGCATCGGAGGGAAAGCTGACCTGTTCCTGCCCGTTTCGCCGCCGCAGATAGGGATGCACCATATCGCCCTGGATAGGCCCGGGCCGGATGATGGCGACCTGGATCACAAGATCGTAGAACCGCCGGGGCCGCATCCGGGGCAGAAAGTTCATCTGCGCCCGGCTTTCCACCTGAAAGACGCCAAGCGTATCGGCCTTGCACATCATGTCATAGGTCGCCGCATCCTCGGGCGGCAGGGTGGCAAGGGTCAGCCGCGTCTGATGATGCTTATGCACAAGGTCGAACGCCTTGCGGATGCAACTCAGCATCCCCAGTGCCAGGATATCCACCTTCAGGATCTTCAGCGCGTCGATATCGTCCTTGTCCCATGGGATGACCGTGCGATCCTCCATCGTGGCGTTTTCCACGGGCACCAGTTCATCCAGCCGCCCTTCGGTCACGATGAAGCCGCCCACATGCTGGGAAAGGTGCCGGGGAAAGCCCTGAATCTCGTCGATCAGCCGCAGCGCCAGCTTCAACCGCCGGTCTGCGGGGTCGAGGCCGATCTCGCGCAACCGCTCATCCGTGATCGCCCCCGCGCCGCCCCAACCCCAGATCTGGGATGACATGGCGGCAAGGGTATCCTCGCTCATCCCCATCGCGCGGCCCACCTCGCGCACCGCGCGCTTGCCGCGATAGTGGATCACGGTGGCGCACAGGCCCGCGCGGTGGCGG
Organism: Rhodobacterales bacterium; assembly: GCA_038251625.1. Classification (GTDB taxonomy): domain Bacteria; phylum Pseudomonadota; class Alphaproteobacteria; order Rhodobacterales; family Rhodobacteraceae; genus JBBQXK01. Next base: position 2,289 of record JBBSBE010000017.1, on the reverse strand, counting down.
CCATAGCGGGCATAGATGTGCTGGATCACCTCTTCCCGCCGCTCATGCTCGAAATCAACGTCGATATCGGGGGGTTCGTTGCGCGCCTCGGAAACAAACCGCTCGAACACCATGGTGCCGATCTCGGGCGAGACGGAGGTGACACCAAGCGCATAGCAGACGATGGAATTGGCCGCCGACCCCCGACCCTGGCACAGGATGCCGCGATCCCGCGCGAAGGCCACGATATCGTGGACGGTCAGGAAATAGGGCTCGTACCCCAGCTTGCCGATCAGGGTCAGCTCATGCGCCATCTGCCTGCGCGCCTTTTCCGGTGCGCCCTGCGGATAGCGCCAGGCAAGCCCCGCCTCTGCCAGCCGTTCCAGCCGGGCGGCGGCGGTTTCGCCCCCGGTGATCTCGGACGGGTATTCGTAGCGCAACTCGTCCAGCGAAAAGGTGCAGGCGGTGGCAATCTGACCCGCCCGCGCCACCGCATCCTCGTGCCCTGCGAAAAGCCGCAACATATCGGCCCCACCCCGCAGGCGCTGTTCGGCATGGGCCAGCGCGGAATGGCCCAGATCCTCGACCCGGCAGCGCAGGCGAATGGCGCTCAGCACATCGGCCAGACGGCGCCGCCCCCCCCGGTGCATCAGCGGCAGGGCCGAGGCGACGGTGGGCAGGCGCAGCCGTGCGGCAAGGCGCGACAGGCGGTCGAACCGCATCCCATCCTGCCCGTCATAGGCGGGCGACAGCATCAGGTGCACCGCCTCTTCGAACCGCCGTTTCAGCGTTTGCGCCGCACGGGCCCACAGCGCGGCATCCTCGGGGGGGTGAAGGATCAGCACCATCCCTTCGCCCCAGTCCAGCACATCCTGCAGGCCCAGATCGCAACTGCCCTTGGGCGCCCGCCTCCGCCCCAGCGTCAGCAGACGGCAAAGCCGCCCCCAGGCCGCCCGGTCGCGCGGCAGGGCGGTCAGGGTGAACCCGTCCCGCAGCACGATCCGCGCCGCCGGAATCAGCCGGGGCGGGCTGCCTTCTTCCCGCGCAATCTCGCGCGCCTCAACATGCGCGCGCACGATCCCTGCGACAGAGTTTTCATCCGCAATCGCCAGTGCCGTCAGCCCAAGCTCCGCCCCCCGGCGCATCAACTCCTCGGGGTGCGAGGCGCCGGTCAGGAAGGTAAAGTTCGAGGTGGCCGAAAGCTCGGCAAAGGGCGTGAACATAGCAGGAACAAATCTAGGGCGATTCGCCCCCGCTGGCCAGCCTTCAGCGGCTGCGCAGGAAAAGATAAAGCGGCAACCCGCAGCTGACGCCGATGCAGAACGTGGCGGGAATGGCGATCAGGTTGAGCCACGCGCGGCTTTTCACCGTCTCGGCGATCACCCAGACCGTCAGCACGATGGCCGCGATCGTCAGATCCCATGTCAGGCCGGTGGTCGAGGCGTTCACATACCAGGCGTCGATCAGGCCAGAAAGGCCCGTGCCGGTTTCCCGCATGTAGGCCAGAAACCACGCCATCGGGTGCACCGCGCCCCAGATCGCCAGCGCCAGCCACAAAAGCCGCAAGGGCGCCATCAGCCTTTGTAAACCACGCCGACGCGGGCATCGCCCGAAATCGAAACGCCATCCGTTGCCTTGGCGGCCGGGGCAACCGGCGGGCCATCGGCGCCGCAAGCGGCAAGGGCGAAAAGGCAGGCGGCAAGGGCTACGCGCATGGAAAGCTCCTGAAAATTGCTCTTCTTATGTCGGCTCCGGTGGGCGCAAAGGCAAGGGGTGGATTACCCCAAGGCGGCTTTCCACCGCGCCGCCTGTGCGACCACCAGCGCAGGCGCCGTCCCGCCGACAGACATCCGGCTGCGCACCGAATTTTCAACGCCGAGAACGGAATACACCTCTTGCGTGATGTCATCATGGACAGATTTCATCTCGGTGATCGACAGGTCCGGCAGGTCGCACCCCTTGCTTTCGGCCAGTGCGACCAGCGTACCCGTCACATGGTGCGCCTCGCGGAACGGCAGGTTCAGCGTGCGCACCAGCCAGTCGGCAAGATCGGTGGCGGTGGAAAAGCCGCTCGCCGCCGCCTCGGCCAGAACCGCGCGATTGGCGGTCATGTCGCCGACCATCCCCGTCATCGCGGCCAAGGCCAGCATCAGGCTGTCGGCGGCGTCGAAGACCTGTTCCTTGTCTTCCTGCATGTCTTTGGAATAGGTCAGCGGCAACCCCTTCATCACCGTGAAAAGCGCCACATTGGCCCCGAGGATGCGCCCCAGCTTGGCCCGCAGCAACTCTGCCGCGTCGGGGTTCTTCTTC
>JBBSBE010000016.1:0-46663 GCA_038251625.1 Rhodobacterales bacterium | reverse complement strand
GCAGCAGCGGTGTCGGGCGCGTCACTGGCAACCGGTTGTTGCGCGCGAAGGGCAGCAAGGGCCGTGGCGGCCTCGTCGGGCTTTTCCGTTTGAACGGGTTGTGCTGCGCGCAGCGCCGCCAGCGCAGCAGCAGCCTCATCCGGTTCCGCACGTTCAACAGGCTGGGCTGCGCGCAGGGCGGCCAGCGCTTCCGCGGCATTGTCCGGGGCAGAAGGGCGATCAGCAGCCAGTGCAGCCAGAACGGAAGGATCTTGCAGGAACCGCTCGATCAATTCCTCGGCGCCCGTCTTCCCGTCCATGTAGGTCAGAAGGTTGGACAGTTCCGTGCGCGCTTCAAGCAGCTTGCGCAGCGGCTCGACGTGGCGGGCAATGGCGGCGGGCGAAAAGTCGTCCATCCCCGCAAACGTGATATCGACCGAAAGCTGCCCCTCGCCGGTCAGCGTGTTCGGCACGCTGAAGGCCACACGTGGCGCCATCGCGCGCATCCGGGCGTCGAAGTTATCCACGTCTATTTCAAGGAATTTGCGGTCGTCCACCGGTGGCAAGGCCTGCACGGGCTTGCCCGCCAGATCGGCCATCACCCCCATCACAAAGGGCAACTGCACCTTCTTTTCGGCACCATAAAGCTCAACATCGTATTCGATCTGAACGCGAGGGGCACGATTGCGGGCGATGAACTTCTGCGAGCTGCCAGCCATGTCAGACCTCCACCCGGAAGGACAAAGCGGTGTCGGAACATGGCTTGCAGCACGTCATCGGCATTGGATCACTTCAGTTGTTTCTCGACTTTATCGAACTCTGGCTTCAACTTTTTGGCCGCTGCCTCCACCTCGTCCGCCGTCTTGATCACCTTGTTGGTGGCCGTCAGCGCCTTGATCCGCTGATCCACATCCTTGGCTTCGGCACTGTTGGCCTTGAGAAGGGCCACACAATCATCGATCACTTTGCCGAAGGCGTCGGCGGCCTTGACGAACCCGTCAAAGATGCTCTCGCTCTTCATGATCTTTCGCCCGAACTCCACCAAGGCTGGGTCCGCCTTCTTGTCATTCTTGATCGAGCGGCCCGTCTTCAGCAGGAAATCAACGGCGGCAAACGCCTCCTTTCCAGCCTTTTCGTAGCTGTCCGACACTGAATCCGCCGCCTTGCGTGCCTTGTCAAAGGCTTGCGCACTGTCGCCACCCTTGGCCTTGAGCGCAACCTTCAGCTTGTCCAGCACGTCCATCAATTGGTCGAACGGTTTGGCGAAACTGTCGGCAAAATCGACCCCGTCAAGTTTGCCCATGGCGGCCTTGCCGTCCTTCAGCGCCTTCTTGTTGTCGCCCTTGCCGGATTCGATCTCTTCAAAGGCCAGCGAGGCGTTGGCAATCGCGCCCTTCACGGCCTCGTCAAAATCACTCAGCAGTTTTTTCTTCTTCTTGTCGTCCACGCCATCCTTGACCGCCAGATCCACACGATTGGCGAAAATCTTGAAGGGCATCCGCGCGGCATTGTAGATCTCGGTATCAAGCGACTTCTTGTTGTGCTTGCGCGGGTCGAACTTGCCTTTCTGCGACCAGGTTACCGGCGGCTTGACCTTCTTGGACAGGTCCGCCTCGTTGGCCACGAACTTTGCCGCTTTGGGAGAAAGCTCCTTCATCGGCAGAAACTTCAGCTCGACCTTGATTTCCTTTTTGCCTTCGTCGGCCATCTACCTCTCTCCCATCATTCAAAACTGTATGTGAAATCGCCATCTTTCACGTCAATGGCCACGCGCTTGACTTCGCCACCCGCCATCATGCGCCGCAAGAATTCGGCGGATATGTCGGGAAGCATGGTGTTGGTCACGATGGCGTCGATCATGCGGCCACCGGACTCCAATTCCTGGCAACGGCCGACAATGGTGTCGACCACGTCCTGACTGTACTCGAAGGGCACACCATGCGCGGCCTGCACGCGCTTCTTGATGCGGTTAAGCTGCAGTTTCGTGATTTCCGCGATCATGCTTGGGGACAGCGGATAGTAGGGGATCACCACAAGGCGGCCAAGAAGGGCGGGCGGGAAGATTTTCAGAAGCGGCTCGCGCAGCGCCTTGGCCAGACCCTCAGGCTCGGGCATCAGGTCAGGGTCGGCACACATATCCATGATCATCTCTGTCCCTGCGTTCGTGGTCAGCAGGATCAGGCAGTTGCGGAAATCGATCATCCGGCCTTCGCCGTCTTCCATCTGACCTTTGTCAAAGACCTGAAAAAAGATTTCATGAACATCGGGGTGGGCCTTTTCCACCTCGTCGAGCAGGACGACGCTATAGGGCTTGCGGCGCACCGCTTCGGTCAAGACACCGCCTTCGCCATAGCCGATGTAACCGGGAGGGGCGCCTTTCAGGGACGAAACGGTATGCGCCTCCTGATACTCGCTCATATTGATCGTGATGACGTTCTGCTCACCGCCATAAAGAACCTCGGCCAACGCCAGCGCGGTTTCCGTCTTGCCCACGCCCGAGGTGCCCGCGAGCATGAAGACCCCGATGGGTTTCGAGGGGTTGTCGAGGCCCGCGCGGCTGGTCTGGATACGCTTGGCGATCATCTTCATCGCGTGGTCCTGGCCGATCACCCGCTTGGCGAGGTGTTCGTCCAGCTTCAGGACGGTCTCGATCTCATCCTTCAGCATCCGGCCCACGGGAATGCCGGTCCAGTCGCCCACCACGGTCGCCACCGCCTGCGCATCCACGATGGGCAGAATCAGGGGGGTTTCGCCCTGCAGGCTGATCAGTTCGGCATTCTTGGCCTTCAGATCCGTCATCAGCGCGGCGCGTTCCTCGGGCGTCAGCGGGCTTTTCGACTCTTCACCGGGGGCGGCTTCCACCTTCGCACCGCCTTCGCGCAGCTTGGCGCGGATGGCGAGGATTTCCTCGACCACGGCCTTTTCCGCCTCCCACCGCTTGGTCAGGTCGGCTAAGCGCGCCTCTTCCTCGACCTTGATCGCGGTAATCGCAGTGCGGCGTTCACCGACATCGTAGCCTGCCGTTTCATCGCGATCGATGATTTCAAGCTCCGTCTCAAGCGCTGATATGCGCTTGCGGCTGTCGTCCACCTCGGGCGGCACGGCATGCTGGCTGATGGCCACGCGGGCCGAAGCCGTATCAAGCACGCTTACCGATTTGTCGGGCAACTGCCGCGCGGGAATGTAGCGGGCAGACAGGTTTACCGCCGCCTCGATCCCCTCGTCCAGAATTTGCACCTTGTGGTGCTTTTCCAGCATTGAGGCGATGCCACGCATCATCACGATGGCCTTGGCGGGGCTGGGTTCATCCACCACGACCGTCTGGAAGCGGCGGGTCAGGGCGGGGTCTTTCTCGATATGCTTCTTGTATTCGGCCCAGGTCGTGGCGCCGATGGTGCGGAGCGTGCCGCGCGCCAGCGCAGGCTTGAGCAGGTTCGCGGCGTCGCCCGTACCCGCGGCTCCGCCGGCCCCCACCAAAGTATGCGTCTCGTCGATGAACATGATGATCGGCGTCGTCGATCCCTGCACCTCCTCGATCACCGATTTCAGGCGGTTCTCGAACTCGCCCTTCATGCTGGCCCCGGCTTGCAACAGGCCCACGTCGAGTGAGAGGATCCGCGCATCCTTCAGCGCGGGCGGCACGTCGCCGCGCGCGATGCGCATCGCAAAGCCCTCGACCACCGCGGTCTTGCCCACGCCTGCCTCACCCGTCAGGATCGGGTTGTTCTGGCGGCGACGCATCAGCACGTCCACCACTTGCCGGATCTCCTCGTCCCGACCCATGATCGGGTCGATCTTGCCGTCGCGGGCCTGCTGCGTCAGGTCGGTCGTGAACTGCTTCAGCGCCTCTTCCTTGCCCATCTGCGCTGGGGCAATGGCACCGGTATCCTCGCCCGGTCGCGCACCCGTGCGGCTGCCATCCTGCGGCGCCATCGCCTCTTCGGGGCTGCCATCGGTGACGGTGTCGAAATTGTCGGCCAGGTCATCTGCCTTGACCACCCGGAACTGTTCTGAAATGCCCCAGAGGATCCCCTGCAGTTCTTTGGTCTTGAGCATGCCAAGGATGATGTGCCCCGTACGCACCTGATTGGAATTGTATTTCAGCGAACCATAGACCCAGGCCCGCTCCACCGCGTTTTCCAGATGTGCCGACAGGTCGGAGATCGCCGAGGCGCCGCGCGGCAGGGCATCAAGCGCCCGCGTCATGTCAGCCGCCAAGCGGGACGGATCCATCTTGTAGTGTTTGGCGATGTGGTGGATGTCGCTATCCTGCAATTGCAGGATCTGATGCATCCAGTGGACGACCTCCACATACGGATTGCCGCGCAGCTTGCAGAAGACGGCCGCACTTTCGATGGCCTGGTACCCCAGCTTGTTCAGCTTGCCAAAGAGCGCCACGCGGCTGATTTCGCTCATGTCCCGTTTCCTTCCCACTGTCCCGCCGGCTTCGCCGGTTGTTTTGATGCCCTCAGGCTGCTGCTGCGCGTCGCCGGGCAAGGCTTCGCGGCACAAGATACAGATCGTCAGCGTCGCTGTCGCCCCTCCGGGTGCCGATCCAGGACGAATGGCCCAGCGCCGTCGTCTGCCCCAGGATCGCCTGAGGCACTTCATCGGCCTTCAGGACCAGATTGATATCCCAGTCGAGCGTATCGCCGATGTAATTGCGCACGATGTCTTCCAGCCGCTCAAGGGATCCGGTGCCTGGCATCAGGCGATTGAAGTCTGCCAGACCCATCGGCCCGATACGCACCCGGAATTTCGCAGCATGCGACCACACGCGCACCCCGACCGACGTGCCAAGGCCCAGCCCCACGCGGCGCCCAAGTTGCCAGCGGTCACCCGGTTCAAGCTCCAGCCATTCGCCGACGAACTGCTTCAAAGCCACCGGTGCCCGCACGAACGCCGAGATGATCGAGACCAATCCATCGGCATGGCGCGGCCCCGGCGACAGATGGCCCACGAAATGGCGTTTGGCGAGATCGGGCATCGCGTCGCGGTCCCGAAAGGACCGCTCGTAATGCCCCGACAGCGCCGCAACCTTGCGCGCAAACGGATCGGACGGCGCACCGCCGCGATTGCCAACCAGCGACCGGTCGAAAGACGGTGCAGGATGCGCCATCGCCCAGGCCCGGTACAAAAGCCCCGTCAGCCTGTGGGTCAGCATGTCGGCAAAGGCAACCAGCGTATGGTCGTGCTTGTTGCGCAAACGGTCACGCGCGTATTCCGTCAGGTGGATGGGCATCGGACCCATCGGCCCCCACAACCCGAAGAACCGCTGGACCAGCCGCCCCGGCCGCTTGGATGTAGGCGGTTCGATCGACACGATGGTCGAGGGCGGAAAGGCAAGCTCTGCCTCTTGCGAAAAGCGAAACTTGTCTTCCCGCGGCCGCTTGCTTTCGCCAAAGCGCGGCGCATCCGGAAACTGCGCCTCAAGCACGCGCATCGCCAGAAAGATATGGTGTCGCTGGGGATCGTCCAGAAGCTGCGCGTAATGCGTCAGATGATCCGGCCGAGCCCCTGGTCCGGTTTCCATCGGGCGATTTCTCCGCGGGATTGAGTGGCAAGGACGGTTTCGGTAAAGCTGTTGATTGTCACATAACGGCGGAAAAACCGCTCGAGCACCGACCCAAGAAGATAGGCGCTGGTGCCTTCGAAAAAGCTGTCGTCAAACATCAGCTTGATTTCCAGCCCGCGCACGGCGGTGGACAGAATGCCATCGCTCATCCGCCGGACGATGGGGCGGGACGAGACCGAGATCATTCCTTCGATCTGTTTCTCGATCGCCTTGTCGGAGGCCGGAGCATAGATCCCCACAAGCTCGCGCAGCGCCTCGATGCCGCCCCCGTTCGCTGTATCCACGATCGACAGATAGTTGAGGCTGAGATGCGAGATCAGCCGCCACGCGGTATCGGCCTGCCCCAGCGACGGTCGCGGCCGGGTGGGGGCGACGGGCGTGGTGACCTGTGCCACCGGCCCACCGTCCGGCAAGTGGAACACATCCGGCGCACCCGTCGCCAGCAGAAGCGGCAGATCGCGGTTGGTACAGAGCGCCTGTGCCGAAAGCTGCGTGATATCCCCCGCATAAGGCGCCTGCACCGGATCAACCAGCGTGACGTAAAGCTCGCCCCCCAGATAGGACGTGCGCACGCCGCGCAGACGCTCTTTTTCGCTGCGCTGGCGCATGCGGCGGAACTGGGTGAAATAGGACGGATGCGTGTCGCCCGCTGCCGTATAGTCATCTGCGGAATAGAACGGACGGAACACAGTGTCGTCCTCGCCCTTGTCGCTGATGCCGATCAGCTCGGTCAGTGAATACACTTCGAAATCAAGGGGCGCGGTACGGTCGGGGATCAGGTGATGCTCGGTGTCCTTGGGCGTCACCAGCACACGGTCGCACCGCTTGGGAAAGAGGTTCACGGCAGGCGTTGCATAAAGCTGGAATGCCTCTGGCGTGACCGACGGGGCAACATCGGGCATGCCGTCGCGCAGAAGAATGTAGATATCGACATCTGCGCCGGCCGATTTGCGGATGGCCGGGCCGATCCCCACCAGATCCACAAAATGGTACCGCTCCGGCATCCCGAAGTATTCCTGCAGCAGCCGATAGCCATCGAAGCTGGGCTTCGGCGTAGGCAGAAGCGCCTCGCTGCGGTCGTATCCGCGCGGCACCACCTGACCATCGCGCAACTCCAACAGCCAATCGGCGCGGCGGTCGGTCGACCGCGCGGCCAGCCCGGTGGCTTGCGTGCACAGAAGTTCGTGCAAATCCCAGTTGCGCCCGCTGATCCCGCTCAGAAACACGGTCAACCGGTCGAGCGACAGGGCCGAGATCGAATCCCCGCCGACCCGCGTCAGCCGCAAACGGATGCCTGCCCGCGCCTCGACATCGCGCGCCAATCCCGCTGCCACCAGCGCCCCGCGCCCGTCGATGTATTCGGCTTCCGTGATCTCGACCGGCCAGAGCTTCACGTCCTGCGCGGTCTGGAAGGTGCAGGCGGTCTGGTCGCCCTCGCCCAAAGCCGAACGCAACCGGGTGCCCCGCGGCAGGGTATAGCCGTCCTTCATCGCGGCGCTACCCTCATCGGGTTTGAACGCTGCCACCATCATCGAGGGCGTCGGGGCAAGGTAGTGCGGATAGACAATCTCCAGCAGGTGCTGGGTGAAGGCGGGAAACTGCAACTCCAGTTCAAGTTGCACCCGCGCCGACAGAAACGCCACGCCTTCCAGCAAGCGCTCGACATATGGGTCGATGACCTCGGCGCTTTCCATGCCAAGGCGGGCTGCGATCTTGGGGTAGGCTTCGGCAAACTCGCTGCCCATCTCGCGCAGATAGGCCAGTTCGTTTTCGTAGTGGCGCAGCAGCCGGGTATCCATCACGTTTTCCTGGGCGCCTGGCCAACGGTGCCGGGCCGTTCAAGCTTCAACTCTCCGGTCGTCACATCCACCTGGCTGCGCAGGTAAAGCTCCATCGGCAAGGGTTGCGCCCACATTTCTGCCGCGATGTCGAAGGTCACGATGGTCTGGCCCAACCCCTCATTGTCGCGCAGCAGCACGTCCAGCGAACCGGCGATGATGCGCGGCTCGAATTTCTCGATCGCGCGGTGAATCGAATCGCGGATCAGCATGGCCCGCGACGAGGTGGAATACTCGCCCGCCACTTCCCGTACGCCGTAGGCCAGGACCGATGCATTGGCATTGGGATACTTCTCGGCATCGATCAGCGATGAATTGTCGAACGTATTCAGCAGCCAGGACAAATCCCGCTGGATGATCTCACGCAACCGGCGCAGGTCGATCACACGGCTGTCGCGGCTTTCCTTGATCTCGCCGGGTTCGGTATCCGTCAGCCGGTCAAGAAGCGACGGTTGCAGACGTTCGGTCAGCGTATGGTCGGCCATCAGCCCGCCCCGGCCCCGTCAGACCCGGCCTCTTCTGGCTGGTCGATCGTCAACATGCGCAGGTCCATCAGTGCAGATTCGCCAGCGTCCGTTGCCAGCAACCGCTGACCAAGACCAACCCAGGTTTCGCCGCCCGCATCAAGCCAGTCGGTCGCACGGGCAAGCTTGGCCGCATCCGATCCGCGCTCGGCCGTTCCGGCATAACGCGTGGGGATCAGTGCCACGATGTCACCACCGTTCTTGAGGACGATGTTCACCGGCATCCAGACGCAATCGCGCAGGTCCTTTGGCACATCGGCAGTGATCTTCTGCACCGTGTTGAATGGCATCCAGAAATAGCGCCCGTTCACCACCGCTTCGAGGATCGGCCCCAGCCGCATGTCGGCATCGGCGATCCAGCTGAACGCTTCGCCGTTAAGGCTGCCCGTCACGGCAGGGGCTGCATCGAATGCCTTGTCGCGCAGACTGGCCGCATCGGCGGGACGACCGGCGGCCAATTGCTTCAGCGACTGGATAAGCAGCGCCACCCATTCCTGCGGCTCGCCAAATACCAGCGGCTCTTTATCGCCGGCGAACACCCGCTCGCGGTACACCTCGCAGATGATCCCCTCACGGTAGGTCTGCGCCATTGGCGTGGCCAAGCCGTCAAGCTCGGCCGACACCTTCAGTTGCGTGATCGCTCGCTTCCAGTCGCCCATGACAGACAGAAGCTGAAAAAGAAAAATGCGAAGTTTGGCATCGGCAGGCTTGGCCCGCACCTCGCCCTGAAGCGCGGCGAGCGTGGCGGCCAAGTCGCCAGTTTTCAGCAGCTCTTCAGCGCGCATACCAAAGCTTTCCGTGGTTCAGGCGGCAAGGACCCCACGCGATCGCGGGTCGGGCGTGGCGCCCTTTTCGGGGCGCCCCGCCGAAAGTGGATCAGACGGTCAGCGACGCGTTGTTCTTGACGCGGCTCCACTTGGCCTCTTCAGGCTTCTGCGCCATCTTGCCCTGCTTGTCCTGCTTCCAGTAGTGAATCTGGATCGCGCCGAACTGCAGGATCACCGTTTCCTCGCAGACATCGTCGCCGTCCGAACCCGACCAGCTGATGTCCTGGACCATGACAAGGCGCATGTCGAACGACATGAACGTCTTGCCCGACTTGCCCTGACCGGAAGAACCCGCAGCGCGGCGCAGCTCGATCACGAGGTCGTCGAAATGCTCGCCCGTGCAAAGCGAATGGAAAAGACCGGTCGACGCGGTGTCGGTTTTCTTGGTGATCGTGAATTCCTTGAACACCGCCTTGCCTGCGGCACCGCCGCCGGTGATCGATCCGATATTGATCGTGTTCTCGGCCCCGAGTTCGAAGGACAGGATTTCGAAGGCCTTCTTGGCCGACATGTCCTCGTCCTGGGTTTCGCCGGGAATTTTGCCCTGACCGGCAACGGAATAGCAGAATGCGTCAAATGCCATTTGGAAGTCTCCTCGATGTCATAAGTGTCGGCGGCGCGCCGCCAGGTTCAAGAGTGGCCCACCCGCGATCGCTTGCGGGAAGACCGGCCATCTATCAGCCCTTTTCAGAGGGCAGTTTGGATACCAGCCGCAGCGAGACGGAAAGCCCCTCAAGCTGGTAATGCGGGCGCAGGAAGAACTTCGAGCGGTAATAGCCCGGGTTCGAGTCATCCGCTTCGACGACCACCTCGGCAGCAGCGAGCGGGCGGCGCGCCTTTTCCGATTCAGCCGAGGTTTCGGCAGAGAAGTCGACATACTGGTTGATCCACTCCTGCAACCAATTCTGCATGTCGTCACGGCTCTTGTAAGAGCCGACCTTGTCGCGAACGATGCACTTCAGATAATGCGCAAAGCGGCAGGTCGCGAAAAGATAGGGAAGACGCGCGGCCAGGTTGGCGTTGGCCGTGGCATCGGGATCGGTGTATTCGGCGGGCTTGTGCAGCGACTGCGCGCCGATGAAGGCGGCAAGGTCGCTGTTTTTGCGGTGGATCAGCGGCATCATGCCGTTCTTGGCAAGCTCCGCTTCGCGCCGGTCCGAAATCGCGATCTCGGTCGGGCATTTCTGATCCACGCCGCCATCGTCCGTCGGGAAGGTGTGCGAGGGCAAGCCCTCGACCGCGCCGCCGCTTTCGATCCCGCGGATACGCGAACACCAACCGTATTCCTTGAAGCTGCGGTTGATATTCACGGCCATCGCATAGGCCGCATTGACCCAGCCGTACTTCTCGGATGCGGCACCTTCGGTGTCTTCCTCGAAATCGAAATCCTCAACCGGCGCCGTCTTGGCACCGTAGGGCAAGCGGCCAAGGAACCGCGGCATCGCAAGACCGACGTACTTGGAATCCTCGCTTTCCCGCAGGGACCGCCACGACGCATATTCCGGCGTCTGGAAAATCTTGGTCAGGTCGCGCGGATTGGCGAGTTCCGACCAACTGTCCATCTGAAAGAGCGAAGGTTTCGCGCCGGTGATCAACGGCGCGTGCGCTGCGGCGGCAATCTTCGACATCTCGCCCAAAAGCTCCACGTCCGGAGGCGAATGGTCGAAATGATAATCGGCCACCAGCGTCCCGTAGGGCTGGCCACCGAACTGACCGAATTCCTCTTCATACACCTTCTTGAAGATAGGCGACTGGTCCCAGGCCGTCCCCTTGAACTTGCGCAGGGTCTTGGACATGTCTTTCTTGGATATGTTCAGGACGCGAACCTTGAGCATTTCGTCGGTTTCGGTGTTGTTCACCAGATAGTGCAAGCCCCGCCACGCCGATTCCAGTTGCTGGAATTCCTCGTGGTGCAGGATCAGGTTGACCTGCTCGGTCAGTTTCTTGTCGATCTCTGCGATGATCCCCTCGATCGTGCGCAGCGCGTCGTTGGAAACCAGCGCGGTATTCTCGAGCGCCTGCATGGCAAGCGTCTTGACCGCCTGTTCCACGGCTGTCTTGGCCTGATCGGATTTAGGCCGAAACTCCTTTTGCAGGAGGCTGGCGAATTCGGAGCTGCCGAAGACGGTTTCTGTGGCGGCAGCTTGGGTCTGGGCTTCGGCCATGGATTACCCCTTGTTCTCTTCGGATTTCGGTGCGGGTGCGCCAGCCAGGGCCGACAGAAGCGCCGGGTCCTGGATGATTTGACCGATCAGGTTTTCGGCGCCGGTCTTGCCATCCATATAGGTCATCAGGTTCGACAACTGCGTCCGCGCATCCAAGAGCTTCTTCAGAGGCTCGACCTTGCGGGCGATTTCGGCAGGGCTGAAATCGTCCATGCTTTCGAACGTGATGTCCACGGCAAGGTTGCCTTCGCCCGTCAGGGTGTTGGGCACGGTGAAGGCCGCGCGCGGCTTCATGCTTTTCATCCGGTCGTCGAAATTATCGACGTCGATCTCCAGGAACTTGCGATCCTGGATTGCGGGCTGCGGCGCCTCGGACTTGCCCGCAAGATCGGCCATCACGCCCATCACGAAAGGCAGTTGCACCTTCTTCTCGGCGCCGTAAAGCTCCACATCGTATTCGATCTGGACCCTGGGGGCCCGATTGCGTGCGATGAATTTCTGCGAACTCGTAGCCATCAAGGCCTCCGTCTATAGACAAAATGTCCGGTGGTCAGACAATGCAGCCTTATGCACGGTCCGGTCAATCATCCTCGTAGTCGCTAATCCCGCCGATAAGATGGACGTTGGACTGCCCGTCAGGCGCCATATCCTTGATGATCGTCAGGAAATCTGCCCCCACAAGCCGCTTTGCGCGCTCAAGGAGGATGGGAACCGGGCTCGATGGTTCGGCACGGCGGTAATAATTCACCAGACGGTCGATCGTGTTGCGTACATCCTGCTGGCTGTTGATCGCGCCACCGCCCGCCGCGGCCCGTCCGCCACCCGCAGATCGCGCCTCGCCGCCGCCTGCCGCATCCTCGGAATCGGATTCGTCTTCGTCCTCGTCTGCCGCGTCGCCACCGCCCTGCTCTTCGCCAACGCCATGCGCCTTCAGCGCCTTCAGCGCTTGGCGCAACACCTGTTCCAGGGGTTCAAGGTCGGGCCCCTGTGTCGGCACCTGCTCGTCAAAGACCGCGCCGATCGCCTTTACATCTTCATTCGCCTTCACAACGGCGGCGAACACCACTTCCAGCGTGTCGGCCGGCGTATCCTGGAATGCAGCACTGACCTGCTCGCGCGTGGGCACGTTGGTCTGATCCTCGGGCACATCGATTTCGCCCTCGACGATCTGGATATCGCGCAGCGAAAACCGGCCAAATGCGCGGCTTTCAGTAAGCGGAGCGGTCCGAACGCCCGGCACGATTGTCTTGAGATCGGCGAGCGACTTGACAGCGTTGACCCGCATTGTGGGGTCGTTGTCATCGTCCGCGTCAAGCTGTGGGTGGCAGGTATCCCAATACTGCTCAAGCACGCCGCGAATGTAGCCGGTCGCCTCGGCAAAGCCCGGCAACCCCTTTGTGCGCAACAGCGAATACGCAAGAAACACGGCGGCCCGCAGATCGTGGGCACGGCCCAGCACATCCATGGAATGAGTGATCACTTCGGAATGATCGGGGTCTTCTGCCGCGATGATAGCGTCGCCGACCTGGCGTTCTTCGCCCGGCTGCGCAGCAAGCTCAAGCGAGATGAACGCCGGATCATACTCCAGGTTCTCACCACTTGGCTCATCATCGCCGTGGCTGATCAGAAGCTCAGCAAGTTCCATCCCGGTCCTGCAATAATATCATCGACATCGCACTATCCAAAAACACGCGGACGTTACCAGAAACTTTGTTGCGTTCTACAAAAAAACTGCGTCAAAAAGCAAGGTTACTGCGCAGGAGTGGTCCTCGGACGAAACATTATGCACCGCGGCACCGCTTTTCAAGACAGACAGAACCGATACCGCTGAAAAAACGCCGCTTGACCGCAATGCCGCCTTACCCGCAAAGTCATTGTGTTGGTTGATGCATTTTGCGTCTTGCGGGAGGGCTGTGATGGCCGATGGCGAAGACGAAGGTGGCGGCGGGCTGCGGCTCGACACTGCTGAATTGAAGAAGTTCCTAAAACTCGGGCGATCCCGGCCCATGACGTTTGCGTTTTGCCCGGCCGGGGGACAGGAAGAGCCGCTCTTCGCCGCACATCGACGCAAAAAGCCCGAGGTGCTGGGAAAGAGCGCGCGCAAAGAGGCGGAACAGACCAAATTTGCCTGCGGCACGTTTTCCGTGGACGGCAAGACGATGGTCCTGACCTGCGAAAAGGTCATTCCCGGCATGGCGCAGAAGCTGAAGAAAATGTTCCGGCAGCAGAAGGTGCCGCTTGAGGTCAAGCTGATGGGCGCCGACGGCCAGGAAATCAGCTGACGGCAGGAGGCGCATGTCAGACTACGTCGTTCACGGGGACGAACTGAAAAAGATCGTCCGGCTGGGCCGTCGCCGCCCCATGCCCTTCGCTTTTTGCCCCAGTGTGGGCGAAGACGAAAGCCTGTTTGCAACCCACCGCAAGAAGCCTCCCGAACTGATCGCGCGCGTGACGCGAAAGGAAAGCGGGCAGACCAAGGTCGCCTATGGCACCTTCGTGATCCTTGGCAAGCTGATGGTGCTGACCTGCATCAAGGAATTGCCCGCGATAGCCAAGAAGCTGAAAAAGCACATGCGGGCCGAACGTCTGCCGCTCAACATCCGCGTGATGGATATGTCGGGGCGCGAGATCGAGGTCGATATCGACACGTTGGACGATGGCGAAGACCCCTTTGGCGATGACGACGACGATGATGAGGACGATGATACCGTCGATGGCTTTGTGCGCTGGAACGCGGCCGGGGCGGGGCAGACTTCAAGGCGCGATCGGCTGGGCGAACGCATCGAGGGGCTGAAACCCGCGATCCTCGCCGCCGGTGGCGACCGGGGGGACCGTCTGCGCGATCTTCTGTCGGCGGTGATCGAGGCAAAGGAAGGCGGGCGGCGTGACCGCGCGGAAAGCCTGATCACACGGCTGGAAAAAGAGGTGAGCGCGCTCATGGGTTCGTCCAGCCGCCCGCAGGTTGCAATGCCGGGCGCCCCGCCTAGGACAGGCAAGAAGCCGGAGGTGGCCAAGGACACTTCATCCGACGCGGACGAAGAAGAAGATGATGATGATGACGAAGAAGCGACGCCAAAGGCCAAGGAAACATCGAACGCCAAGCCGGCGGGCGGGGCCACATCGGATGCCTCTCTGGTGCGGATGGCGCGCCGCGTGGCGGCACTGCGGCGCCGGGTTGCAGCCATGGACGGCGATGCGGGCGAGCGGCTGATGTCTGCGCTGGCGCTGGTCGCACAGGCTTTGCGAAACGGCGATGCAGAGACGGCGGACGACGCACTTTCCAAGATAGAGCCTGCCGTGAAGCGCGCCGAAGCCGCGGCTCTTGGCGCCCGGGCCTGACACCCGGACCTGCCCCGATCTTGTGCAGCCCGGTTGCATTCGGCCGTCTTTCCGGGCGCAATGGTGGATGCAACGGACGGCTGCGCTGGCAACCCCGGCCAAAGTGTGTGACCGTCCCGCAGGACAGACCTTTGGGAACTTTGCATGTCGATCAAGGCCGCGCTGCACCACCTGACCCATTACAAATACGACCGCCCCGTGATCCTTGGCCCACAGGTGATCCGCCTGCGCCCGGCGCCGCAGGGCCGCACCCCTGTGATTTCGCACAGCCTCAAGGTCAGCCCGCAGCCTCATTTCGTGAACCACCAGCAAGACCCTTACGGTAACTGGCTGGCGCGGTTTGTCTTTCCAGAACCGGTGCGCGAACTGAAGATCGAGGTCGATCTTGTGGCCGACATGTCAGTCTACAACCCCTTCGATTTCTTCATCGAGGAAGCGGCCAAGGAATGGCCATTCGAATATCCGGTCGATCTGGCCGACGATCTGGTGATCTACCGCACGCCGGAACCCGCCGGCCCGAAACTTGCCGCCTTCATTGCGGCGGCCCCGAAGGACGAACCCAACACGCTCGACTTTCTGGTGGGCCTCAACCGCCATATCTCGCAGTCCATCGGCTACATCATCCGGATGGAGCCGGGCGTTTTCACGCCCGAGGAATGCCTGACGAACGGAAAGGGATCGTGCCGCGATTCAAGCTGGCTACTGGTACAGGTGCTGCGGCATCTGGGGTTTGCGGCGCGGTTCGTCTCGGGCTACCTGATCCAGCTCAAGCCCGATCTGAAAGCGCTGGACGGCCCCTCGGGCACCGAGGTTGATTTCTGCGATCTGCACGCCTGGTGCGAGGTGTATCTGCCCGGCGCCGGCTGGATCGGGATGGACCCGACGAGCGGCCTGCTGACGGGCGAATCCCACATCCCCCTGGCCGCGACCCCGCATTACCGCAACGCGGCCCCCATTTCGGGCATGGCCAGCTTTGCCGAGGTCGAGTTTGATTTTGCCATGGACGTGACCCGCGTGGCCGAACACCCGCGCATCACCAAGCCCTTCAGTGATGACGCGTGGGATGCGCTGAACGCGCTGGGGCGCAAGGTCGATGGGGCGCTTGCGGCAGGCGACGTGCGCCTGACGATGGGCGGTGAACCCACCTTCGTGTCCATCGACGATTTCGAGGCGGGCGAGTGGAACACCGATGCCGTTGGCCCCACCAAGCGCGTGCTGGCCGACCGCCTGATCCGCCGCCTGCGCGACCGCTTTGCCCCAGGGGGGTTCCTGCACTACGGGCAGGGCAAGTGGTATCCGGGCGAAACGCTGCCGCGCTGGACCTTCAGCCTCTACTGGCGCACGGATGGCCAACCGGTCTGGCAAGACCCCAAGCTGATCGCCGAGGAAGGTGCCAAAACCGGAGTGACCGCCAAGGACGCCGAGGCGCTGTTGCACCAGGTCGCGGCGGAACTGGAACTGCAGGAAGATTGCATCCTTCCCGCCTTCGAGGATCCCGCGACCTGGCTGGTGCGCGAGGCGAACCTGCCCGAGAACGTGACCCCCGAAAACTCCAAACTGAAAGACCCCGAGGAACGGCATCGTCTTGCTACCGTCTTCAACAGGGGCCTGACGGAGCCTGCGGGCTTTATCCTGCCGGTGCAAAGCTGGCAGGCGCAGGCGAGCGGGCGAAAGTGGCGCACGGAAAAGTGGCGGCTGCGTCGGGGGATGATGTTCCTTGTGCCGGGCGACAGCCCCGTGGGCTATCGGCTGCCACTGGAAAGCCTGCCGTGGGTGCCGCCCAGCCAGTATCCCTACATCAACCCGATGGACCCGACCGTGGAACGCGCGCCTTTGCCACCCACTACCCCCATCGAGCCCGAGGCGCGGCGCCAGCCGACCGCCAGCTTTGTGGGCGACAGCCCGCAAGGCGAGCGGATCCTTCAAGGATCACCCCTGAAAGAGGTGGACGGCCACATCCGCACCGCGATCAGCGTCGAGCCGCGTGACGGGCGGCTTTGCGTGTTCATGCCGCCGGTGGTGAACGTCGAGGATTACCTCGATCTGCTGCGCGCCGCCGAAACTGCGGCCAAGCGCCTTGGGCTGCCCGTTCATATCGAAGGCTATGCCCCGCCGCACGATCCGCGGCTGAACGTCATCCGTGTGGCGCCCGATCCGGGTGTGATCGAGGTCAACATCCATCCGGCGTCAAGCTGGGATGAATGCGTGGCCACCACCGAAGCGATCTATGATGAGGCGCGGCAGTGCCGTCTGGGCGCCGACAAGTTCATGCTGGACGGGCGGCACACCGGCACCGGTGGCGGCAACCACGTCGTCGTGGGTGGTGCCACACCCAACGACAGCCCCTTCCTGCGGCGCCCGGACCTTCTGAAAAGCCTGATTTTGCACTGGAACCGGCATCCTTCGCTGTCCTACCTTTTTGCGGGCGTCTTCATCGGCCCGACAAGCCAGGCGCCCCGCATCGATGAAGGGCGGCACGACAGTCTATACGAAATGGAGATCGCGCTGAGCCAGATCAACGCGCCCGGCCAAGGGCCGATGCCCATGCCGTGGCTGACAGACCGGCTCTTGCGCAACCTTCTGACCGACGTGACCGGAAACACCCACCGCGCCGAAATCTGCATCGACAAGCTTTATTCCCCGGATGGCCCGACAGGGCGGCTGGGGCTGGTGGAGTTTCGCGGGTTCGAAATGCCGCCCAACGCGCGGATGAGCCTTGCGCAACAGGTGCTGATCCGGGCCTTGGTCGCGCGCTTCTGGGCCGCACCGGCCGATGGCACGCTCACACGCTGGGGCAGCGCACTGCACGACCGCTTCATGCTGCAGCACTACGTCTGGCAGGATTTCCTCGACGTGCTGGCCGATCTCCGCGCGCATGGCTTCGATCTCGATCCCGCATGGTTCCAGGCCCTTGCCGAATTCCGCTTTGCCTTCTGTGGCGAGGTAGAGGCCGAGGGCGCGCATCTGGAACTGCGCATGGCGCTGGAGCCCTGGCATGTGCTGGGCGAAACCGGCGCCATCGGGGGCACGGTGCGCTACACCGACAGTTCGACCGAGCGTCTGCAGGTCAAGCTGACCGCCGCCGACCCCGCGCGCTACACCGTGACCTGCAACCAGCGCAGCCTTCCCATGGCCCCCGTCGGCGCAGGCGTCGCGGTAGCGGGCGTGCGCTACAAGGCATGGCAACCCGCGACGGCCCTGCACCCCGTGATCGCGCCGCACGCGCCCCTGACCTTTGACATTTACGATACATGGTCGGGCCGTGCCGTGGGGGGATGCGTCTATCACGTGGCCCATCCCGGCGGGCGCAACTACGATACCTTTCCCGTCAACGGCAACGAGGCCGAGGCACGCAGGCTGTCGCGGTTCACACCGCATGGGCACACACCCGATGCCTATATCCCCTTGCGTGAAACCCCGCACCCCGAGTTTCCGATGACGCTCGATCTTCGCAGGCCAGCGGGTCTGTGACGGGATGGAAACTGCGAAAGACAGCGGCGACGCCCTGAACCGGCTTCTGGGCGAGTATGCGCCACTGAAGGGCGTCGCCGATGAAATGTTCGCGCCGGACGGTACGATGCGCCCGGTCTGGCAGCCCTTTGCCGCGGCGCTGGCAGCGATCGACCCGGAAGAGCTTGCCGCCCGCTTTGCCCGGGGCAGGCGCTATCTGCACGATGCAGGCGTGTTCTTTCGTCAGTACGACGCGGGAAATTCGACCGAACGGGAATGGCCCCTCAGTCCCATTCCGGTCGTCGTGGCAGAACGCGAATGGGCAACGATCGAGGCCGGCCTGATCCAGCGCGCCGACCTTCTGGAAGCGATCATGGCTGATCTCTACGGCCCGGCCAAGCTGGTGGCCGACGGGCACCTGCCCGCCGCCGTGGTGGCCCATAATGCCGAATGGCTGCGCCCGCTTGTCGGGATCGCACCCAAGGGCGGGCGGCACCTGCACTTCATCGCCTTCGACATCGCGCGCAATCCCGATGGCAGCTGGTTCGTGATGGGCGACCGCACGCAGGCCCCTTCCGGCGCGGGGTTTGCGCTGGAAAACCGGGTGGCAACGAGCCGGGTTTTCCCCGACCTCTTCCAGAAAAGCTATGTCCACCGGCTCGCAGGCTTTTTCCGGCAGTTCCGCGATGCGCTGGCCGTTGCGCGGACGCGCGAGGACAGCCGCATCGCAATCCTGACGCCGGGGCCGATGAACGACACCTACTTCGAACATGCCTATATCGCCCGCTATCTGGGCTTTACGCTTCTCGAGGGCGAAGATCTCACCGTGCAGGACGGGCAGGCCATGGTTCGCACGGTCGAGGGGCCGCGCCCGGTCGATGTGATCTGGCGGCGGCTCGATGCAGGTTTTGCCGACCCGCTGGAACTTGATTCCCATTCGCATCTGGGCACACCGGGCCTTGTCGATGCGGTGCGGCGCGGGCATCTTCTGATGGTCAATGCGCTGGGGTCCGGCTTGCTGGAAACCCGCGCCTTTCTGGCTTTCATGCCGCGTATCTGCCGGGCGCTGCGGGGCGAACCGCTGAAGCTTGCCAATACCGCCACATGGTGGTGCGGCCAGGCGCCCCAACGCGCCTATGTCGAGGCGCATATCGGCGAAATGACGGTGGCCCCCGCGCTGTCGAACCGGTTGCCGTTCGAGGCCGAGTTTCCCAGCGTTCCCGGCACCGCCGACCTGCCGCTGGCTGAATGGCTGATGCGCGATGGCGAGGCGCTGGTGGGCCAGGAACGGGTGCAACTGTCCACCACCCCGGCATGGGAGGATGGTCGCCTCGTCCCCCGCCCGATGAGCATGCGCGTCTTTCTGGCCCGCAGCCAAACCGGGTGGAGCGTGATGAAGGGCGGCTATGCAAGGATCGGTCGGGGCGGCGATACGTCCGCCTTCGCGATCCAGGAAGGCGGCAGCGTGGCCGATGTCTGGGTGGTCAGCGATACGGCCGTGCCCGTCGTCAGCATGGTCGATACCGGCGTCCCCGTGGCACGGCCATTCCGTGCCGCACTGCCCAGCCGTGCTGCAGACAACCTCTTCTGGCTTGGCCGCTATGTGGAAAGGGCCGAAACGGCCACGCGCCTCTTGCGTGCCTGGCATCTTCGCTTTGCCGAAACGGGGGATGAGCATGCGCCGCTACTGGATGCGCTTGGCGAGCATCTGGAAAAGCAGGGGATCGACGCCAAAGCCCCGCTTGGGCCCGGGCTGGCCTACCGCATCGACCGCGCGCGGAGTTGCGCCTCTCGCCTGCGCGACAGGTTTTCCGCCGATGGCTGGCAGGCGCTGAACGACCTTTCGGAAATGGCGCACAGGATGGAAGGCGAGCCTGGCGACGATGCCGCCCGCGCGCTCAGCGCCCTCTTGCGCCGCGTGGCGGGGCTGGCGGGTCTGGTGCACGAAAACATGTACCATTCGGTCGGCTGGCGGTTCCTGACGCTTGGCCGGGCGCTGGAACGGGCCGACGCAATGGCCGCCGTTCTGCAGCGTTTCGCCGATCCCGAGGCGCCTGAAGGCGCGCTCGACCTTGCGATCGAGCTTGGCGACAGCGTGATGACCCATCGGCGGCGCTTCCCGGTCGGCATCGGGCGCTCGACCGTCGTCGATCTTCTTGCCTTGGACGATGAGAACCCGCGCGCCATCCTCTACCAGCTCGGCGAGATGAAAGAGCAGGTGGACAAGCTCCCGGGGGCGTTGGGGGAAGAACATATGGCGGCCCTGCCCCGCGCCGTCCTTCTGGCCCACACGGGCCTTGCCGTCGCGCGCCCGTCCCAGATTGACGCGCCGATGCTTGGCACCCTGCGCGGCCAGTTGCTCGACATTTCCGAACTCGTGGCCAAGCGGTATTTCGCATGATCTACGACATCACCGCCACGATCAGCTACAGCTACGATCCCCCGGCCGCCGCGGGCCGCAACCTTTTGCGCCTGATGCCCGCAGACATGCCGGGGCGTCAGCGCCTGATCATCGGCCAGGTGGCGGCCAGCCCCGCGCCCGTGGAACGCGCCGACCGCACCGATTTTTTCGGCAACCGCGTGACCGAGATGGTGTTCCGCCAACCGGCTGCCACCGCAGCCTTCACCTTGCGCGCGCGGGTCGAGCGGATCGCCGAAGGCGCGCCGCTGGATTTCTCGCCACCCCTTGACCGGCTGGCGGATGAGATTGCGTCCGTGCGCAGCGTGGCAGCCGGCGCGCCGCATCACTTCTTCGGCCCGTCGCCCCGGGTCGCGATGGTGCCCGAAATCACGGCCTTCGCGCGCAAGGCCATGGATGGCGCCGCCACAACATCGGCCGCGGTCGAGGCATTCGGGCTTGCCCTGCACGAAACGATGCACTTTGACAGCACGGCCACGACGGTGGACACCCCCCCTGCCGAGGCGTTTGCGCTGCGCCACGGCGTCTGTCAGGATTTCGCACAGATCATGATTGCCGGGCTGCGCGGGATGGGTGTGCCTGCGGCCTATGTCTCGGGCTTCCTGCGCACCCTGCCGCCAAAAGGGCAGCCGCGGCTCGAAGGGGCGGATGCTATGCATGCCTGGGTGCGCGCGTGGTGCGGCACCAAGGGCGGATGGGTAGACTATGATCCGACCAACGCGATGCATGCAGGCGAGGGGCATGTGACCGTTGCCCATGGGCGTGACTATGGCGACGTGTCGCCGCTGCACGGCGTGCTGCGCACATCCGGCGGGCAGACAAGCGGGCAAAGCGTGGATACGCGGCCCGTGGGGCCCCGCGACAGCTAGGCTCCGCCGCGCCTGACAAGCCGCGCCAGCACCGGTGCCGCCGCGATGACCATGACGATCCGCACCACATGGTGAAGCGCCACATAGGCCACGTCCCCTCCGATGGCGAGTGCGACCACGCTCATCTCGGTCAGCCCGCCGGGGGCAAAGGCCAGAAGCACCTGTTCCGTCGATTGCCCCACCAGCCCGTGCAGCATCGCGGCAAAGGCCAGCGCCACGCCCAGCATCAGAAGTGTGGCCCCAAGGCTCAGCAGCATGGCGCGCGCGACGGTGCCTGCCGCAACCCCGATGAAACGGCAGCCCATGACCGTGCCCAGCGCGATCTGCGCGGCAATCACCAGACCGCCGGGCGGCGCGCTGGTGGTCAGACCAGTCACGTGCAGCACCCCCGACAGGATCATCGGGCCCAAAAGCGTGGGCGCGGGCAAGCGCAGCCGCACGCCCAGAAGCGCCCCGATCACCCCGGCGCCTACCAGCAGCACCATGTCCAGAGGTGCCATCTGCAAGAGCGGCGTCCCGCCGGAATTGCTGCCAACCGTCCGCCCTTCGATCACGCGAAACCAGATCGCGATGGCGGCAACCGTCACCACGATACGTGCGGCATGGGCCAGGATGATCTTGCGGTCGTCGCCCCCCATCGCCCGCCCGATTGACATCATCTCGGCCAGCCCGCCGGGCATCCCCGCGAAATAGGCGGTGACCGGATCAAACCCGCCCACACGGCGGTAGAACGGCACCGAAATCGCCGCCGCGATTCCAAGATAGACCGCAAGCGCCGCAAGCGAGACCACCCATTCCCCCGCCTGCGCGATCAGCCCGGGCGTGAAGCCAGACCCCAGAAGCACCCCGATCACCGCAACCACAGGGGGCCGGATCGCCTCTGGCGCGTGAATGGGCAGACGGGCCAGCGCTGCAGCCAGCGTGGCCACCAACGCGCCCAGCATCCAAGGTAACGGCAGATGCAGTCGCCAGAAGGCGTAGCCGCCCACCCCGCCGATCAGCAGGGCCAGCGCCATCCGGGGGGCAAGTGAGCGGATCGAGGAGGGCAGGAGGGATACTTTCAACGGGGTAGCGCAAGGGTAGGCAACCGCCATCCCGGGGGCAAGGGGCGACGGCCATCGATCTGCACTCAGACCGCCAGCGCCACCCCACGCCCTGCCGCGGATTGTTCTGCCCGGTCGAGCAGGCGCTGAAGGGCGGCCCCTCGGGCAAAGTCGGGCACTGCCGGCCCCTCGCCCCGGATCGCCGCGATGAAGCGTTCAAAGACCGTGGGAACCGGTGCAAGCGGAATGTCGGACCACGTGGCCGACGTGAGGTCCGGGGCAAGGCAGGCACGCAGCGCGCTGATGCCCCGCTCATAGCTCACGTCCAGCCCGCCCCTGTCACCAAAGAGCCGCAGACGCAGGTCGTTGATGTGACCCGAGGCCATGCGGGTGGCCACGACCGTTCCAAGAGCGCCGCCCTGAAGCCGCACCTGCATGGTTGCGCTGTCATTGGCGTCCAGAACATAGGGCCCGATCCGACCGCCCGGCGCCTTGTCAAACGTGGCGAGCATGCAAGAAACCTCTGCCACCGGCAGCCCCGCGGCAAAGGTGGCGAAGTCGAGGATATGGATCCCGACATCCCCCAGCACCCCCTTCGATCCATGCGCGGTGGAAAGCCGCCACAGCATCCCCGGCGTCTCTCGCCAGTCACCCCACGCGGGTTGCGTCAGCCAGCTTTGCAGGTAGGACGCCTCGAATTGCCGCACCGTGCCGATGGCCCCCTCGGCCACCATCTGTGCCGCACGCTGCAAGGCGGGGCCGTTGCGATAGGTCAGGTTGACCATGGCCACCACGCCCGCGCGGGCAGCCGCCGCCGCCATCTCGTCAGCATGCGCCTCGGACGTGGCAAGTGGCTTTTCGCACAGGATGTGTTTGCGTGCGGCGAGGATAGGCAAGGTGGTGGAGTGGTGCGCCGCATCGGGCGTGACGTTGGCCACGGCGTCGAACCCGCCCCATGCCAACGCCTCGTCAAGCGTTGGAAAACCTTGGGGGATCGCGTGCCGGGCACGGAACTCGGCCAGGACATCGGGGCGGGGGTCGACGCCGCCCGCCAGCGTGACGCCGGGAATGGCCGCAAAAGCCTCGGCGTGGGAATGGCCCATGTTGCCGGTGCCAAGGATCAAAAGGCGGACGGGCGCGGGCATACTATCGTAGCCCCTCTTCGCCGTCCTTGTGCAGGCGCGGACCCCGTTCGGTGATCGGCTCCAGCGCCCGCTCGACGGGCACATTCGGTGCGTCGCCGGGGTTCAGGATGCGCGGGGCTGCGTTCTGCGCCCATTTCACCGCGTTGCGCAGCACCATCTGCACGTTGGGATCATGATAGGTGGGATAGGTTTCGTGACCGGGGCGGAAGTAAAACACGTTCCCCGCCCCCCGCCGCCAGGTTAGGCCGGAGCGGAATACCTCGCCCCCCTGAAACCAGCTGACGAACACCGTCTCCATCGGTTCGGGCACGCCGAAGGGCTCGCCATACATCTCCTCCGTCTCAAGCTCGAAATGATCGGGCAAACCGGCGGCGATGGGGTGGTGGCGCGAGGTCAACCACAACCGCTCGCGCTCGCCCGCCTCGCGCCACGTCAGATTGCAGGGCGTGCCCATCAGGCGCTTGAAAGGTTTGGCGAAATGCGCCGAATGCAGAAAGATCGCGCCCATGCCACCCCAGACGGCCTCGACCACCCGCTCCACCACCGCGTCCTGCACCTCGCCATGCGCGGCATGGCCCCACCAAACCAGCACATCGGTTTCGGCCAGCCGCGCTGCGGTCAGCCCATGGTCGGGGTCCTGCAGGATGGCGGTGGTGGCAGCGATGGCAGGGTCTGCATTCAGCGCGTCTGCAATCGCACCATGCATCCCCTTGGGGTAAAGACCCGCAACGGTGGCGTTCGTGCCTTCGTGGACATTCTCCCCCCAGACGATGGTGCGGATCGGCATGGTCACCTCCTCGGTTCAGCCATGGGTGCCCCATGGGCCGTGGTGTCGGTCGGCACCGTCCAGCCGGTCAAATCCGTGGGCGCCAAAGAAATCGCGTTGCGCCTGGATCATGTTGGCGGTGCCCCGCGCCGTGCGCGCCAGATCAAACCACGCAAGTCCCGCAGAAAGCGCAGGCAGGGCCAGCCCGTTCAGCGCCCCGGCAGACACCACCCGCCGCAGCGCGGGAAGCGCCGCTTCCAGACGGTCGGCAAAGAAGGGCGCAAGGATCAGGTTGCGATGGGGCGCATCCGTCAACGCTTCGGCCATGTCGTTCAGCATGTCCGACCGGATGATGCAGCCCGCGCGCCAGACCCGCGCGATATCTGCCATCGGCAGCGCCCAGTCGAACGCTCTAGCCGCCGCGTCCATCATCGCAAAGCCCTGCGCGTAGCACAGGATCTTGCCCGCCATCAGCGCGGCTTCCAGCGCCTCGCTGTCCAACGCGCCCGCCAGCGCCTGCGGGGCCGGGCCGAACCGCGCCTCGCCCGCCGCCCGCGCCTCGACCTGGGCCGATACGTTGCGCGCCATCACCGCCGCCTCGATCACCGGGATCGCAGCGCCAAGGTGCTGTGCCTCGATGGCCGTCCATCGCCCCGTCCCCTTCTGCCCCGCCGCATCGCGGATCACGTCCAGCATCGGGGCGCCGGTCAGCGGGTCTTTCGCCGCCGCTACATCTCCCGCGATCTCGATCAGGTAGGATTGCAGGGGGCCCTTGTTCCAGCCACGGAACGTCTCGGCAATCTCGCGGGCAGCCATCCCCATCCCGTCCCGCATCACGCCATAGACTTCGGCGATCATCTGCATGTCGGCGTATTCGATGCCGTTGTGGACGGCCTTCACGAAATGCCCGGCGCCCGCCTCACCCATCCAGGTGGCGCAAGGCGTGCCATCCTCGGCCCGCGCGGAAATGGCCGTCAGGATCGGGGCCACGCGGTCCCAATCCGCCCGCTTGCCGCCCCCCATGATCGACGGCCCGTGCCGCGCGCCCTCTTCCCCGCCCGACACGCCGATGCCCATCACGCCCGGGCCATCGGCGGCCGCGCGGCGGTTGGTATCGTGGAAATTGGCGTTACCCGCGTCGATGATGATGTCACCGTCACCCAGCAGCGGCGCAAGGGCGGCGATCTGGTCGTCCACCGCCTGCCCGGCCGGCACCATCAGGATGATGGCGCGCGGCGGCGCGATGGCGGCCACCAGCGCGCGCAGCGAATCCGTCGGGGTGATGCGCGCGGCAAGGTCACCGGCATCGGTATGGAACGCCTTTGTCACCGATCCTGTCCGGTTCCAGACCGCGATGGGAAAGCCTTTTTCGGCGATGTTCAACGCCAGCGCCGCCCCCATGGTGCCAAGGCCGATCAGGCCGATCTGAGATTGGGTCATCGGAGCCTCTCGCTATGGTTGAACGCATAGAGCGGGGATTCGGGCCGAAAGAAAACCCCCCGGCCGTTCACATCCCATGTGTCCGGGAATAGGCGCTGGGGGCGGGCGGCTGCCAGCCTTGCAACGTTGCCGGCGCATAGACCTCCACCGTCAGGGGATGGCAGGGCGCGGTATCGCTGGAATGGCTGGCCCCGCAATCGCCGCCGGGGCAGGCGGACAGGGCGGCAAGAAGCTCGATCTCGGCGAAAAACTCGATGTAGTCGCCGGGGCGCACGGGGCTGGCCTTCATGAAATACTGGTGGGTGTCGCGGGTAAACCCTGTGGCCATGAACACGTTCAACACGTCGTGAACCTGTATCTCGGCCTCCTGCACGGGCAATCCGCTGGCGCGCGCATAGGCGCGCGACAGGTTGGAATGGCAGCAGTGGTGGTACTCGCCGCCAGTCAGCAGCCGGTTGGTATAAGGGTCGCAGCGGGTGCCGATCACATCATGAACCCCCGCCCCATCGGCATCGAACCCATACCAGCCGAGTGTATCCGCCGTGATCGTGGCCATCGGCCGCAAATAGGGCATCACGCTCCACAGCCTGTGGCCCGTGGTGACATGCGTGCCATGCAGCGCCCGGGTCTTGCCGCTGAAGAACCGCTCGGCCGGGTTGTTGGCGTTCCAAAGGTTCAGATCGCCCACCTGCGGGCCATCTTTGCTGACGATCCGGAAAAAATGCCCTGCAGGCACCCGAAAGGCGCGGGCATCGCGGGGTGGAACGGTCAATGTTTCCGTCAGCACCATCCCGTCGCGCGCACGGGCGTAGAACGCGGCATCGGGCGCATCAAGGGCCGTGACCGGATAGGTGATCACCGGCGCAGCGGCACGGCGCCGGGCAGCATCGGCAGGTTCTGGGAAATCGGGCCAATCGGTCATAGGGTGATCCTTGACGTTGCGGGTTTGGCCGGGATGCTAGACGAAAGGAGCGGGAAAGCGATGCGGGAAAACGGGGCCGTGCGGTCGGTCGACCTTAATGCTGACCTTGGCGAAGGCGTCGGTGACGATGCCGCGATGCTGGGCTTGGTCAGCTCGGCCAACGTCTCCTGCGGTTGCCACGCCGGGGACGCAGACACGATGGCTGCGGCCTTCACCACCGCCAAGGCGCAGGGCGTCAGCGCGGGCGCGCATCCCGGTTATGCGGACCGGACGAATTTCGGGCGCGTGGTGGTGCCGATGGATGGGGCGGCGCTGGAACGGATGGTGGCCTGGCAAGTGGGCGCTGCGATGGGCGTGGCGGCACT
This sequence comes from Rhodobacterales bacterium, assembly GCA_038251625.1. Lineage (GTDB taxonomy): Bacteria > Pseudomonadota > Alphaproteobacteria > Rhodobacterales > Rhodobacteraceae > JBBQXK01. Next base: position 19,997 of record JBBSBE010000016.1, on the reverse strand, counting down.
GGCGGGCACGCGCGTCCGCTATGTCAAGGCGCACGGGGCGCTTTACAACCTCGCGGCAGTGGATGCCGGCGCCGCACGCGCCGTTGCGCGGGCCGTGCGGGCGGTGGATGGCGGCCTCATGCTTCTGTGTCCCGCGGCATCCGTCGCCGAGGCAGAGGCGCAAGCGGCGGGCCTCGGCACCGCCGCCGAGGTCTTTGCTGACCGGGCCTACCGCGCGGATGGCACGCTCGTCCCCCGCACCGAGCCCGGCGCCGTGATCCACGATGCCACGGATGTCTGCGCACGTGTGCTCGCCATGCTGGAAAGCGGCGCAATCCGCGCTGTGGATGGCACAAGCGTCCCCCTGCGGATGGACAGCATCTGCCTGCATGGCGATACCCCCGGCGCCGTCGCCCTGGCCCGCAGCCTGCGCGCGGCGCTGGAAGGCGCGGGCTGGCGCATCGCGCCGTTCGCGGGATGAACGGAGTGCGCTTTCTCGATGCAGGCGAAACCGCGCTGGTGGTCGAATTCGGCGACCGGATCGAAGACGGGCTTGCCGCGCGGGTGCGTGCGCTGGATGCAGCCTTTGGAGGCAAACTTCCCGAAGGCGTGCGCGAACTTGTGCCCACCTACCGCTCGCTGATGATCCACTACGATCCACTGCGGGTCGACCGCGCTACGCTTGTCGCAGCGGTGGACGGTGCGCTTGGGGGGGAAGGGTCTGTAGCCGAAGGGCGGCTCTGGCGCGTGCCCGCTTGCTATGACGCGGACTTTGGCGAGGATCTGGTGCATGTGGCCGATGCCACCGGCCTTTCGGTAGCCGAAGTCGTCAAGGTGCACGCGGGTGCCACCTATCGGCTGGCGATGTACGGCTTTGCACCCGGCTGGGCCTATCTCTCTGGTCTGCCGCAGGCGCTGGCCCTGCCACGCCGGGAAAGCCCGCGTGACCGTATCCCCGGCGGCAGCCTGATCATCGCTGGCGGGCAGGCGCTGATAGCCGGGGGTGCCATGCCCTCGGGCTGGCATATTCTAGGCCGCACGCCGGAAGCAATGTTCGCCCCCGCCCGTGATCCGGCGTTCCTGCTCGAGGTGGGCGACCGCGTGACCTTCGATCCGGTAGACCTTGCCACGTTTACACATCTTCAGGCCCGGGCAGACGCCGGGGACGCGGTGGCGGTACGCGCATGACCGGGCTTCGCGTCATCTTTGCCGGACCGGGGGCCACGGTGCAGGATGCCGGGCGGCACGGATTCCTGCGCTATGGGGTGACGCCCGCTGGGCCGATGGACTGGATCAGCCAGAGCACCGCCAACCGGCTGGCGGGCAACCCCGACGGCGTGGCGGGCATGGAATTCGGCCCCGGCGGCATCGAGGTGGAGGCGGTGGACGGCCCCCTGCGCGTTGGCCTTTGCGCCCCCGGATTTCTCTCGATGCGGGGTGCTACCCCCCTGCCCACGCGTATGGCGCTGACTCTTTCCCCGGGCCAGCGGCTGGCCATCCGCGCGGGAAAGAGCCACGTCTGGGGGTATCTGGCGGTAGCAGGCGGTCTGGAACTCCCGCCTGTGATGGGAAGCCTTGCCACCCATCTGCGCTCTGGTATCGGGCCGATGGGTGCGCTGGCGGCGGGCGATCTTTTGCCCTGCGCTGCGGGGCCAGAGACGGGGGCCATGGCCCTGCCCGACCCACCCGCCCCCGGACACGTCATGCGCTTTGTGCCCGGGCCACAGGCGGAAGCCTTCACCGACGCAGGCTTCGCCGCATTTTGCGATGGGATTTACGAGGTATCGCCCCGCAGTGACCGGATGGGATACCGCCTGACCGGGCCACTGATCGCCCATGCCAAGGGCCATGACATCGTGTCGGACGGCATCGCCATGGGCGCGATCCAGGTGCCGGGCGACGGACAGCCAATCGTCCTGATGGCCGACCGCCAGCCCACCGGCGGGTACCCCAAGATCGGCACCGTCATCCGCGCCGACCTTCCCGCACTCGCCCAGTCGCGCCCCGGCACGGCGCTGAGGTTCACCCCCGTGTCGGTGGAAGAGGCCGTCGCGGCCCTGCGCACGGCAATGGCGAGGCTGGCCCAGAATGCGCAGCCTGTGTCACTGGGGCTGGATATAGAGAAGCTGGCCTCTGGCAACCACGCCAGCGGATTTCTGGATGCGCGGAAGGAAGATGGGCCATAGCCGCCGTCAATTCGCGCGAGGAAAGCGATCGCCGCTTTGCGCGCATCGCGAACCGGAACTGGCCCGGAAAAAAGGCGCGCGGTCCCCGGTTGCACATATCTGCCAACAACCGCATCGTCTGCAGTTGTCTGTACCGAGGCCCTACCCCGCCACCACCTGCACCACAACCGCAGCATAAAACACGGCCGTCGCGGCCAGCACGAAGACGTGCCAGATCGCGTTATGATAGGGCAGCCGCTCCCACAGATAGAACACGACCCCCAGCGTATAAAGCACGCCCCCGACCGCCATCAGCACCACCACCGGCACGGGTAGCACGGCCAGCATCGACTGCCCGGCCACAACGCCCGCCCAACCCATCCCGAGGTAGAGCGCCAATGCCACCCAGCGGAACCGCGCGGGCGAGGCCAGCTTCATCGCGACCCCACACAGCGCCGCCCCCCAAAGGCCGATCGTCAGCCCACCACCCTGACCCGAGATCAGCGCGAACGGCGTATAGGTGCCGGCGATCTTGAGGTAGATCGCGGAGTGGTCCAGACGCCGCAAAAGCCAGGTCCAGCCGGGCACGCGGACCATGTTGTAAAGCGCCGAGCAGAGGATCATCAGCACCAGCGTCGCACCATAGATCGACGCGCCGATCACCGCCGCGGAATCCCCGCGCAGAAGCGCCGTCAACACGATCAGCACCGGCACGGCCCCCGCGACAGCGGCCAGCCCCGCCACATGAACCACGGCATCCGACATCAGTTCGGCGCGGCTGTAGGCGGGGCGAATGATTGCGCTCATGGCATCAAACTAACCGGCCGCGTGGCAACTGCAATGCACATTGGTGTCACGCCCGTGGCGTTGGCCGGCGGGCGCTATCGCCCGTGATGCAAAACCGTCATGTTGCCGTGGTGATGTGCCACGGGATAAACGGGGAACGGCGATGGACGATACGGACAATGGCGCGGAATGGCTGGCGGCGGAACTTGCCGATCTGCTCGACGAGGAATTCGAGCTGGAACTGGAAGACGCGACGCTGAGCCGCGAGATCGGTCGGCTCTACAAGGACCGCCATCCCGACACGCTGGACCGTCACGCCTATCTGTCGAACCTGATCCGCATCCAGTCAGAGCTGATCAAGCTGCAGGATTGGGTGGTCCATACGCGCGAAAAGATCGTGGTGATCTTCGAGGGGCGCGATTCTGCGGGCAAGGGCGGCGTGATCAAGCGGATCACACAGCGCCTGAACCCCCGCGTGGTGCGCACCGTGGCCCTGCCTGCCCCATCCGACCGCGAACGCAGCCAGTGGTATTTCCAGCGCTACGTGCCACACCTGCCAGCCGGGGGCGAGATCGTCCTTTTTGACCGCTCGTGGTACAATCGTGCGGGGGTTGAGCGGGTGATGGGTTTCGCCAGCGATGCGCAGGTCCAGCAGTTCTTCCACGACGCGCCCGAGTTCGAGCGGATGCTGGTGCGGTCGGGGATCAAGGTGATCAAGTACTGGTTCTCGATCACCGACGAGGAACAGCAGATGCGGTTCCTGATGCGGATACACGACCCCATGAAGCAGTGGAAGCTTTCGCCCATGGACCTGCAATCGCGGGTGCGGTGGGAGCAGTATACCAAGGCCAAGGAAGAGATGTTCGCCCAGACAAACATTCCCGAGGCGCCCTGGTACATCGTGGAGGGCAACGACAAGAAGCGGGCGCGGCTGAATTGTATCGACCACTTTCTGGGTCTGATCCCCTATGAGCCCGTGCCGCACGAAGAGATCACGCTGCCGGAACGCGTCTTCAACCCGGCCTATGAACGCGCGGTGCTGCCGCCGGAATTGTACGTGCCGTCGAAATACTGACAGCCCGGCGATCGCCTCGCTTCCCCTTTACAGAGAGGGGGGTGAAGCCGGGGGCGCGGCGCACGAAGGCGTGGACCGGCGCGTGTCCACGTGTGCGACAAGCTATCGCATCAATCTTTTCAATGGGTTGACCTGGCGTGTTTAACCCTTTGGTAAGGATTGAACGGTCCGGTCGGGGCTGCACTCCCCCCAGCCCTGCCCCACAAGGGGGGAGGGGAGGCCGCAGGATGGACAGGTGCCTGCACGGCGCCTAGGGTTTCACGAGGCAACCAGATCGAGAGCCGCCCGATGGAAGAACGCCGCACCCAGCGCCGCCTTGCCGCGATACTGGCCGCCGACGTGGCGGGGTTCAGCCGCCTGATGGGGCTGGACGAGGCAGGCGCTCTGGGGGCGCTCAATGCCCATCGGCAGGCGCTGATCGACGGGCTGATCGACACCCATCAGGGCCGCATCTTCAAGCTGACGGGCGACGGGATGCTGGTGGAGTTTTCCAGCGTCGTGAACGCGCTTGCCTGCGCAGTGGAGATCCAGCGCGGGATGAAACTGCGCAATTCCGGCGTGGGTGAAGACCGGCGGATCGTGCTAAGGATCGGGCTGCATCTTGGGGATATCATCGTCGAGGGCGACGACATCTTTGGTGATGGGGTGAACGTGGCGGCGCGGATCGAGGCCATCGCGCCGCCGGGCGGCATCTGCCTTTCGGCCGTGGCGCGGGAACAGGTGGGCAATCGGCTGGACCTGACCTACGAAGACCGGGGCGAGCAGAGCCTGAAGAACATCGACCGCCCGATCCGGGTTTATGACGTGTCGCTTGATACACCCCGCCCGGCACCGACGGAGCCAAAGGACCGCCGCACCGTCGCCGTCCTGCCCTTCGCGAACATGAGTGGCGACCCCGAGCAGGAATATTTCAGCGACGGCATCACCGAAGACATCATCACCAACCTTTCAAAAATCTCGGCCCTTGGCGTGATGGCCCGCAACACGTCGTTCCAGTTCAAGGGCCGCGCGGTCGACGTGCCGCAGATCGCGCGGCAGCTGAAAGTCAGCCATGTGCTGGAAGGATCGGTGCGCAAGGCAGGCGGGCGCGTGCGCATCACCGCGCAATTGATCGACGGTGCGACGGGCGAGCATCTTTGGGCCGAACGCTATGACCGTGACCTGTCGGACATCTTCGCCCTGCAGGACGAGATTTCGGAAACCATCGTCGCGGTCCTGAAGCTGAAGCTGCTGCCCGAGGAAAAGGCCATCATCGAAGGGCGGTCCACCACCAACCCGGAGACCTACAAGCTGTATCTGATGGCGCGGCACTTCAGCGTCATGGGTTCGCTGCGTCACCGCGAGATCATCGTGCGCATCTGCCGCCGGGCCGTAGAACGGGACCCAGAGTTTGCGCCCTCATGGGCGCTGATGTCGATTGCGCAATCCGTGCGACTTGTGGCGGGCGAAGCGGTTGACGGGACGATGGAGGCGGCGGACCGCGCCGTTGCCCTTGACCCGAACCTTGCCGATGCCCATGCCGCGCGGGGCCGGGCTCTGGTCGGGGAGGGCCGTTATGACGAGGCCAGCGAAGCGATAGGCCGGGCGCTGCAACTTGACCCCGACTCCTACGAGGCCCACGCTGCCGCGGGGCGCTGCGCGATCGCACAACAGCGCATCGGCGATGCGCTGATCCATCTGGAACGGGCAGCAACGGTACAGCCGACCGATTTCTGGGCGCTGGGCATGGCGATCTCGGGCTATCGGCATCTGGGTGATACGTCCGGCGCGATTTCCGCCGCGCAGCGCGCGCTCGACCGGGTAGTCAGCGTTATCCTGGTCGAGCCCGACCATGGCATTGCCCTTGGTTTCGGCGTCAGCGCGCTGGCTGCACTTGGCCGGACCGAACAGGCGAACGAATGGATTGAGCGCGCGTTGCTGATGGACCCCGACAACTCGAACATGCGGTTCAACATCGCCTGTGCGATGGTGTTTGAGGGCCAGTACGACCGCGCTCTCGACCTGTTGGAACCGCTGTTTCAGTCTCTTCAACCCGAAGGCCTGCGCTGGATCAAGATCGACCCCGACCTTGAACCGCTGCACGACCATCCCCGGTTCAAGACGATCGTCGCATTGGCCGAGGCGCAGCTGGCGGGTTAGCTGCGGATCACATATTCCTTGAGCGTGGTCTCGATCACCTCCCACACACCCTCATACCCCGGGCGGATGATCCACGCGTCGCCTGCCTTCAGCGTGACGCTGGTGCCGTCGGTGGCGGTCAGCACCGAGTGGCCTTCGAGGATGTGGACGAATTCCCATTCATCATAGGAAATGCGCCATGCGCCGGGGGTGGATTGCCAGAGGCCGCAGTAAAGCCCGTCCACATCTTCGGCGTTCCATGTGGTATGCACGGGATCGCCCTTCACCACGCGTGACGCGTCGGGGCGGTCAACCTCGGGCGTGATACTGTCGCGGATCAGGCGGAGGATGGTGGTCATGTGGTGTCCTTTCGCGGGTTGCCGGATTGGCACCGCGCGGGCGCCTTCGGTCAAGCCCCCGTTTCCGCTGGAACGCGCCACGGCCCGCCGATATAAGGCCCGGGCCATCGCGAGAGGGAGAGCGAGATGAGCGCCAGCGCCCCGCAGCGCCCGGTTCTGCCACCGGACATTCAGGCCCGAAAGGGCGGCGCGCCCCTTGTGGTGCTGACGGCCTACACCACGCCCGTGGCGCGGCTGGTCGATCCGCATTGCGATATCGCCCTTGTGGGGGATTCGCTGGGCATGGTGCTGCACGGCCTGCCCTCGCCCATCGGGGTGACGCTGGAGATGATGATCATGCACGGCCGCGCGGTGACGCGGGGCCTTGCGCGCGCGATGCCGGTGATCGACATGCCCTTTGGCAGCTACGAGGAAAGCCCCCGGCAGGCCTACCGCAATGCCGCACGTCTGATGAGCGAGACGGGCATTCCGGCGGTCAAGCTGGAAGGCGGGCGGGTGATGGCGGAAACGATTGCGTTTCTGACTGCGCGCGGCGTGCCGGTGATGGCGCATATCGGCCTGACGCCGCAATCGGTGAACACGCTCGGGGGGTACCGCGTGGTGGGCCGGGACGCCGAGGCGGAGGGGCTGATGGCCGATGCGCGCGCGGTGGCGGAGGCCGGGGCATTTTCGGTGGTGCTGGAGAAGATACCGGCGACGCTGGCGGAAAAGGTGACGGCCGCGATCCCGATCCCCACCATTGGCATTGGCGCCGGGGTGCAGTGTGACGGGCAGGTGCTGGTGGTGGATGACATGCTGGGCCTTTTCACCGACTTCCGGCCGAAGTTCGTCAAGCGCTATGCGGACCTTGCGAGGACCGCCGACGAGGCCATTGCGGCCTATGCGGCAGATGTGCGCGCGCGTGCCTTTCCGGGGCCGGAGCATGCCTTTGGCGACACTGCCCCGAAGGTGGCAAAGTGATACCGATCCTGCGGCGCGTGGCCGACCTGCGCCCGCAGGTTGCCGAATGGCGCGCGGGCGGCGCGGCGGTAGCGGTGGTGCCGACGATGGGCGCGCTGCATGCAGGGCACCTCAGCCTTGTGCGCGCGGCCAAGGCGCGATGCGCGCGCGTGATCGTCACGATTTTCGTGAACCCCGCGCAGTTCAACAACCCCGAGGATCTGGAAAAGTACCCCCGCAATGAGGCGGCAGATGCCGAATTGCTGTTGCCCGAAGGGGTGGACGTGATCTTTGCCCCGCCGGTGGAGGAGGTCTATCCTCGCGGTTTTGCGACAACCGTATCCGTCTCGGGCCTGTCCACCCCGCTGGAAGGCGCCCACCGGCCCGGCCATTTCGAGGCGGTGGCGACCGTTGTGGCCAAGCTTTTCGGGATGACGGGGGCGGATCATGCGTTTTTCGGCGAAAAGGACTGGCAACAGCTTGCCGTCATCCGCCGCATGGCGACCGATCTGAACCTGCCCGTCGCGGTGATCGGCTGCCCCACGCTGCGCGAGGCGGACGGGCTGGCCATGTCATCGCGCAATGCGCGCCTGTCGCCGCCCGCACGCGAGATGGCCCCCGCGCTGCACCGCGCGATGCAAGGCGCGGCGCGGTCGTTGCGGGGGGGTGTCCGGCCCGAGAAGGCGCTGGAATGGGCGGTGGCAGATGTGCTGAACGCAGGCTTTGCGACGGTGGACTACATCGAACTGCGCGATGCCGCGAGCCTGGCCCCGGTGGAGGCGCTGGACCAGCCCGCGCGGCTTCTGGCGGCGGCAACGCTCGATGGGGTGAGACTGATCGACAATATCCCTGTCTAGACCCTCTGATCCGATTTTGGATGACGGACGGGATGTAATTTGGCATCACATTTCCCAGATGTATTTCAGCATCATGAGTGGAGGCAAGAGATGGCCGAATTTGACGAGATGATCCGCCAGAGCCAGACGCAGGTTTCCGAAGCGCAGGCCAAGATTTCCTCCATCACCAGCCGGATCGAGACGGCACGGGCAAAGCTTGCCCAGGGTGAGACAAGTTTCGACATCGAGAATGCCACGCTCGACGATGTGCACAAGCATACCGACCTGATGAACGCCAACATCGCCGAACTGATCATGGGCCTTGACGATGTGACCGCCGGGTTTTCCAAGGATTTCGACGAGATGCGCTCGAAGACCGGGATGGAAAGCATCGTCGGCTTTTTCAGCCGCGGCAAATCGGAATCGATGCGGCAGGAACGGCTGCGTACCGCCTCCATCGACGACAAGCTGCAGGATCTGATCGCAAAATCGGATGTGATCGTGAAACTGCTGGAAGGTCAGCTTGCCATGCTGAACCAGCACAAGGGATCGGTTGAAAGCAATCTGACGGGCACGCTGGACGAGCGGGAGGCGACCGTCGCGGCGCTTGAGGCCGTGCGGGCCGAGATTTCGGGGATGGACCCCGCCATCATCGACCTTGAGAACAAGATCAGCGTGGAGCAGGACGCATCCGCCCGCACCAAGCTGGAAACCCAGTTGGCCGAGCTTAACCGGCGCTACAACGAACTGGTGCAGGACGAACAGGTGAAGCTGGCGAAATCCCAGACGCTGGAGCGCTATATCGAGAAGGGCAAGACCTGGGTGGATAGCCTGCAGAATCAGGCCGCAACCCAGATGGTGCTGATCAACAAGCTGCAGACCGACACCAAGCAGCGCGTGGTTCTGTACGACGCGCTGACCGCCAGCCTCAAGACCGCGCAGCAGCAGGACGTGGCGCACCGGATCAACGAGATCGGCGTCAAGACCGACCAGGAGGCGCAATCGGCCATGGCAGGGATCGGGGCTGCAACCAACGCCCGTATGGCCGACATGCTGGAAGCGCACGAGGATCACATGGTCTTTGCCCGCAAGGTGCTGGAACAGAAGGCCAAGGCGGATGAGCGGTTCGCCCGCCGCTTTGCCGCGATTGTCGAGAAGCACGACAAGAATACGTATGGGGAATAGGTGGCCAGCCCGGTCAAAGACGCGCTGACGGACGACCATGCCGAACTGCACGACACCCTCGTCGCCCGCGCCTATTTCGCCGCCTTCGCGCAGATCACCGGGCATCTTGCGCGCGTGGCGTTGGAACTGGAGGCCGAAGGGCGCCTGACGCGGACAGAATCGCGCATCGTCGGCACGCATATCACGGCATTGGCCAACACGCTTCGCGCGCTGTCGTTCAAGTACCTGATGACCGGCCGCATCGACGGCCCGCAACCCGGCAAGATGACCTTTGACCGGCACGAAAGCGGTTTCCCGGTTGCGCAGGAACTGATGCTGATGGCGGTCGATGCCCAGCAGGCGGCCCGGCATCTGGATGGCATGGCGTCCGAGGCGGAATTGAAGGATCGGATGATCCGCCAGATGCTGCGGGATCTCGCGATCCCCACGCAGTTGCAATTCGCCCTGTCTCAGCGGCTTTACTACGAGGCGCTGCGGGATGGTGGCCTGTTCTGGGCGCGCAACGATACGGATGCGCAGTGGATTTCCACCGACGGCACGCGGCGGACGTATCTGCTGCATTGGTCGGTCTTTGACACGCAGTTGAACCTGCCGATCCTATATCTGATGGACGTGGAGGACAGCGGCAAGCATCCCCTGCCTTCGGACGATCGCCGCTGGCCGCAGGCGCAGGCGCATCTGATGGCGCAATCGGGCGTAGGGCTGAAGCTGCTGACCATCGCGCAAGGGTTCGATACGGATTTCAAGGACCTGCACCCCAAACGCCTGCGCCGCATCCACCTTGGCCCGATGTATTCCCACGGTTTCACGCTGCAATCGGGCCCCATCGGCGAGGTGCTGGCCGAGGCGCAGGCGCCGGTGGGCGAGGATTGGGCACTGGTCTGGACGGTGGAGGATCTGCTGGCCGAGCGGGCCGAGCGGGTGGATGATGGCTGGTTTTCATCGGTGGAACGTCAGATTTTTCGCCTTGATCCCTTTGCGGGGCGCGGGGTGGATACCGGGGCCACGGAAACTGAACGCATGGTCATATTGCCCGAACGCCCCTACCAGGTGCTGGCCGAACGGCGCCCCCCCGGCTTTGCCGATGTGCGCAAATTCGTGGTGGGCGCGGGTGGCCGCCTGATTTCGCAAAGGTAATTCCCATGACCAACCGCGACACGATGGAACTGCCCGAAGCCGCGATCCGCGCGCAGTACGAGGCGTCACTGGGGCTGCTGACGGGGTTCGACCACGCCCCGCGGCTGGCACGCGCGATGGACGCGGCGGCCCCGGAACGATCCCCCGGCATCGGCACGCGGCCAAGGTTCCGCTCTACCACCCCCGGGCTGGTGACGCGGCCCACGGCGCGGGCGGGTGGCGTGCGGCTGGTGGACCGGGTGGAGGCGTCGGGCGATGGCCTTGTTTCGCCCGTACAGGCGCAGGTGCTGCATGGCTTGCGCCGGGCGCTGGCCATTGCGCTGGCGATGGCCGAGACGTTCGGGGCGCAGACGGGTCTGGTGGAGTTGAAGAAGGCCAACCTCGAGGCGCGCCTGCCCGATGCGCGGCGGGGGGAATTTACCGAACTGCTGGCGGCAGAGGCGCTGCTGAGCCTGCATGTCTTTGCCAATGCGACCGCGTTTCTGCTGGCGCCGCATCTGGGATCGCTGACGGTCGAGGTTGGCACGGTCGAGGAGGTGCTGACCGACAACGCCCCCCTCGCCCTGCAAGGCGCACTGTGGGAACTGGATCAGGATATCGCCCTGCACGCCGTTGATGAGGCGCGGCTGGTGGCGACGGTTGCCGCGTTTGCCGAGGCGCTGATGGAGAAGGTAGCCCTGCGGGGGGCCACCGCGCCGCGTCTTGGCGCCTTCACGGCCGGGTCTTGGAAGGTCGAGGCGGACGGGCTGTCGCTGGCCGGGTTCACGCCTGCGCGTGCGGCAAGGGGCCCGGCGCTCGCCATGGCCTTCAAGAAACCGACCGAGGTGATCGGCAACCACATCGCCAAGTACCAAAGCCTGCGGCTGGCCAAGATGCTGATGGCCTATGACTTCGAGCGCAAGCTAAACCCCTTTGCCGAGCTTGGCGGCTTCATCTTCACCTTCATGGGGGATGGCGCGCCGGGCACGGGGAAAACCACGCTGATCCAGATGATGGCGGGATTGCTGAACGATTACTGTCAGGTGGCGGGCTATCCCTTCCGCTACCAGAACTTTTCCATCGACCAGATCGACAGCTATCAGGGCAAGTCGGGGCAGAACGCGCAGGCCTTCATCCAGAACGTGCTGGACCCCACGGTGATCGGCTTCGGCACCATCGACGATATCGACCAGGTCGCGGGCAAGCGCGGCGACCGGCAATCGAGTGCCGGGCAGCAGGAGGTGACGGCGGTCTTCATGGGCGCCTTTGCGGGGGCCAATACGGTGGTGCGGGGGAACTGCACCTTCGGGATGTTCAGCAACTACCCCGAGAACGTGGACGACGCGCTGCGCCAGCGGGCGGGCGCGCGGTTTCTGGTGGACGGGCCGCAGAGCCGCGAGGACTACATCGACATCCTGGCGCTGCTTCTGGGCCGCAACCACGCGATTCCCCTTGGCGAGCATGACCTTTACGCCAGCCAGGAAATCAAACGCGCCGTCGCGGCCAGCTTCGCCTCGCACGGGCAGCCCAAGGAGGATGGTCTGGTTGCCGTATGGCAGAAGGTCGAGGCCGAGATCGGGTCTTTGGACACCATCGCCAAGATCGGGCGGTATCTCAAGGCGATCCAGGAGGCGGATGCGCGCTTCACCGGCCGCGCGATCAAGAACATCACCGATGCGGTGAAGGTGCGGGCGATGGATTTCGAGTTGCCGGATGAGTGGATGGAGAGCCCCGAATTGTTCCTGTTCAAGCCGTATGACGAGAAGGCCACGATGATCCGGGGGCTGGCGAAGCCGATCACGGTGGAAATGGTGATCCAGGAGGTCAACCGCTACGCCGACAGCGAGTTCCGCTATGCGGACAAGTCGGATGAGGTGGCCATCGAGGGGATGGTGCGGGACTACCGGCGGCAGGAAGAGGCGAAGAAGAGATATATTGGAGGGAAAGGGTGATGGGCGTATTGTTGGGCAATCCACTGGTTTTCCTTGCGGACTTCATTCTGCCGTTGCTCGTCGCTGTGGTCTGTTGTCTGCGCTGGGGGCCAAACTGGGGTATTGCTTTCGCCGTTGTCCCGGCGCTGGCCGGTGTTTTCGTGTTGTTCTTTTTTCAGGTCAGCCCAGGTGTCAATCCGGATGGAAGCGGTCGGATCTCCTCTGCCTTTGGCTATATGATGGATGAATCCGTGATGTGGATCGCAAGTTTCCTCGCCGGGGCCGCCGTGGGGTCGGTGATCTGGAAGCGGCGGCAGACGTGACAGAGCGGGGATCGCGCCGATGAAACGCCTCATCTCCGCCGGCCTGATGTTCGGCAACCTTGTCGAAGTCTCCTCCCCCGCGCTCATCGAGCGCTATAACCGCGCGCTGAAGCACCTGACCGGCCGCACCACCGCGCAGACCGATTTCCACATCGACATCTCGGGCTATTCCCCCGAGATCGGGGATGAATTCGGGGATGACCTCTACCTCAATCCCAACGGCTGCAACCGGCAGTTCATCCTGCTGACCACGGCGCAGAAAGCGGCGCCGCTTCTGAACATCAAGTTCTCCACCTCGCGCGGCATCTTGCGCCAGTTCATCACCCAGAACGAGGCGCAGCTTTTTGCGCTGACGGCGCGGGATGCGGTGGCGGGGGAGTTGCAGAATTCGGTTTACGAAGTGTCATCGCCCGCGAAGCTGTTCGATATCCGGCGCGTGACGGTCGAGGCCGATACCATCGGCGGGCATGTGGCCGATGCCACAAAGCTGGCGAAGCTGATCGAGCGGTTCCGGGCCGAGCCGGATGGATGGCAGGACGACCTGCTGATCGCCGAGATGATCGGCTTTGCCAAGAAGACGGGCGATGTGACGCGGGTGCCGATTGCCCTGCCCGCGATGACCTTCGAACAACCCGATTTCTGGACGGCGCATTTCGGCGGGCTCTACCTCTTTCGCTCCGTTCCGGTGCCGGGCGCCATAACGGTGGCGCCGCGGGACGGGATCGGGCCGCTGCCCGTCGCCACGATGGATCTGGGGCAGAGAAACCAGATTGCCGACTGGCTGGTGAAGAATGCGCTTGTCGAATCCGTGGTCGAGGCGAAGGGCATGGATACCGCCGCCGTGCTGCGGCAAAAGATGGATTTCATCCTTGTGGATGCGGCAGACGCGCTGAACCTCGATCTGGGGCAGGCGACCCGCGCCGACCTGCGCAAGATCGCGCATCGGCTGGGCGCGGCGCTGCCGGAAGAGTTTCAGGGGCTGGCCGCGCTGTTGCGGTGGGTCGAAGGCGGTGGCGACTGGCCGCAGATCACCTCGGCCCACCCGGCGTTTTTCTACACGCTGCGGTCCAAGGCGCATGCCGACCGCGACCTTGTGAACATGCTGCTGGCCGAGCTTTCGCCGCTGGACGTGCGGCAACTCTACATCTGCCACAAGGAAAAGTTCTACGCCGACTACGCCACGTGGTCTGATCGCAAGCGCGGCTATGTGGTTGATTTTCTGGCGCGCGAATACGCGGTAGACAAGGCCGGGGCGCGGCTGGCCCTATTCGGCCCCGAGCCGGGAATGGACGAGGCGGCACGCCCGCCGCCCAAACCTTCCCACCCGATGGACGATCTGGTAGGCCCATGGGGGCGGGTGCGGAGGCAACGGCGATGATTTTCGGCTGGATCCGGCTTCTGCTGATGGCGCTTGTCTTGCTGACCATCATCTATTTCGTGGTGGGCATCTATTCCCGGTCGGTCCGGCGCGAGAAGCTGGAAAAGCGGTTCGATGCGGGCGGGATCGACGGGGATCGCGCGGTCTATATCGAAGCAGGCATGAAAGCCTACGACAAGGGGTTGAAGAAGCGGCTTCTGTGGCTGATCTACATCCTGCCCCTGACGGCGATGGCGGTGACGGCCTATCTTGTGAACTTGCACTAGGAGAATGCGATGTGGCGCTACATCAAATGGGGCTTTCGCATCTTCGTGTTGCTGTTCGTGGCGGCGTTCCTGCATTACACGATGCCGCAGCGCGATATCGTGCAGATCATCAACACCTACAACAAGGTGACGCCGATCGGATCGAACTGGATGTTCTATTCGATCGAGGATACCGGAACCGGCGCCGAGACAACGAACACCACGCGCGATATCCGCTACATCGACGCGGTGTTCCCTGACGGCAAGACCGTGATGGTTTACCGCAACGAGGATACGGGCTGGTTCTGGCCGCCCTATTTCAAATGGGACAGCTCGAGCCTGCAGGCCGAAGCCACCAACTACAAATCCGACAAGACCAACCCGACATGGGTCGCGGTAACGCATTATGGCTGGCGGTTGCCGATATTCTCGATCTTTCCCAATGCAGTGGGGGTGACCGAGATTGCCGGGCCGGATGTGCGGCTGATCCCGTGGGTGAATATCGTGATCTTCGCCTTCATGGCCTTCGTGATCTTCATGATCTGGCGGATGCTGGCGCAGTTTCGGGAACGGATGGTGGACCCCGCGCTCGACCGTATGAACGAGACGCTGGATGCGGTGGACCGCGAGGCGGATTACGCAAAGGCGCAGGCGCGGGGCGTCTGGGGGCGGTTCATGGCCTGGATCGGCAGCTGGAAATCGAAGCCCCGGCGCTAGGCCGGGTTGCCCTGGTCCGCGATCAGCGCTGCGGCGCGTTCGGCGATCATGATCGTGGGCGCCGTGGTGTTGCCGCCCACAAGGCGCGGCATGACGCTGGCATCCACCACCCGTAGCCCCTGCACCCCATGCACCCGCAACATCGGGTCTGTCACGGCCAGATCGTCCTGCCCCATGCGGCAGGTGCCGACGGGGTGATAGATCGTGTCGGCGCGCGCGCGGATATCGGCCTCAAGGGCGGCATCGCCGCCGTCATGGGGGTAGAGTGCCGCCCCGGCCCAAGGGGCGAGGGCGGGGGCGGCAAGCACGCGCTCGGCGATGCGCGTGCCTGCCATGAGGGTGGCCAAGTCACGCGGGTCGGACAGGAAGGCAGGGTCGATGCGCGGTGGGCTTTTGGGGTTGGTATCGGTCAGCCCGACCGTGCCGCGCGAATGGGGGCGCAGCACGCAGGTGTGCAGCGAAAACCCGTCACCCAGATGGATCTTGCGCATATGGTCATCAACGAAGCCCACGACGAAGTGCATCTGCAGGTCGGGGCGGTCAAGCCCTTGGCGCGAATGCACAAACGCCCCGCCCTCGGCCATGGGCGAGGCGAAAAGCCCGCTGCCATCCCGGCGCCAGCGCAGCGCGGCGCGGAAGAGGCGCGCAAGCCCGGCGGGGTTCAGCCCCACCACATCGGCCCGTTTGGAGCGGCGGTTCAGGACATGGTCGAGGTGATCCTGCAGGTTCCGGCCCACGCCGGGCAGGATATGGACCGGGGCGATGCCATGGGCGCGCAGTTCATCCTCTGGCCCGATCCCGGACAGCAGAAGCAGTTGCGGCGATCCGAACGCCCCGGCGGACAGGATCACCTCGCGCCGGGCGCGCAAGATGCGGCCATCGGTGAGGGTGACACCGGTCGCGCGTTTGCCGTCGAATGTCAGCCGGGCCGCGCGGGAATGGGTCAGGACCGTCAGGTTCGGGCGCGCGGCATTGGGGTGCAGATAGGCAGCGGCGGCAGAACAACGCTCGCCTCTTTTGGGGCCGGAATGGTATTGCATGACCTGATAGAGGCCCGCCCCTTCCTGCTTTTCCCCATTGAAATCATCGTTCTGCGGGATCTGCGATTCACCGCAGGCCGCCACGAACGCATGGCTGATGGCGCGGGGGGCCGATTGGTCGGCCACCTGCAGGGGGCCATCTGTTGCGTGGTGGGGGCCGGGGCCCCGGGCGTTGCCTTCAGCCTTCAGAAACCACGGACGGCACGCGGCCCAATCCCAGCCTTCGGCGCCAAGATCGGCCCATTCGTCGTAATCGGCGGGGTGGCCGCGCACGTAGAGCATGGCATTGATCGCGGTCGAGCCGCCAAGGGCCTTGCCGCGCGGCTGAAACCCGCGCCGCCCGTTCAGGCCGGGTTGCGGCACCGTGTGGAACGACCAGTTGTGGATCGGGGGGCGACCGGACACCATGCCTGCCACAAGCGCGGGCGCGCGGATCATGATATCGCGGCCCTGCCCGCCCGCCTCGATCAGGCAGACGGTCACGTCCGGGTCTTCGGTCAGCCGCGCGGCAAGCACGGCACCGGCGGCCCCTCCGCCTGCGATGATGTAGTCATGCTCCATCGCCGCAGCCTATCCCAACGCCGCCAATCGGCAAGCGACGGCGCGGAAAATGACGTATGGTTTCCGTCCCGCCCGCGTCTGGCGCGCGTCGGTTTTCTGTACCGACAGGGCGTGCGGTCGCAACGGGGGATGCAACGGGGGGGCGGGATGCGCAAACCGGCGAGCGTGGCGGCACTGGACGATCTGGGACGGGTGCGCCTGTCGCGGCATTTCTATCTGCGCGAGTTCCTGTATTCGGAAATCGCGTCGTTCCACGGGCTGCCCAACATCCCCGACGACCCCGATCTTGCCATCGCCGCCGGGACGCGGCTTTGCGAGGATCTGCTGGAGCCGTTGCAGGCTGCCTTTGGCCGGATCGCGCTGCGATCAGGGTATCGCAGCGCCGCGGTCAACGGGTTCGGCAATGCGATGCAGCGGGCGGGCAAGGCGGGCTACTCTTGCGCGCGAAACGACGCGAATTTCGGCAACCACATCTGGGACCGGCGCGATGCGCAGGGGTTGATGGGGGCGACGGTAACGGTGGTGGTGCCGTGGTTCGCGGACCGGTACAACGCGGGCGACGACTGGCGCAGGCTGGCCTGGTGGATCCACGACCACCTGCCCTATTCGGACCTGTGGTTCTTTCCCAGGAATGCGGCGTTCAATATCGGCTGGCATGAGGTGCCGAAGCGGCGGATCGACAGCTATGTGCGGCCAAAGGGATGCCTGACCAAGCCCGGCATGGGGAACCACGGGGGCAGCCATGCGGAGTGGTACGGCGGATTTCCCACGGTGACGTAGCGTGGGTGCACCCACGCTACATGCCGGGTCGCAGGGTGGGTCAGACCCACCCTACCGACGCAAGCTGCCGCCCGTGGCTTTCTCGACCTTCTCGACCACCCGCTCCGCGACCGCCTCGATCTCGGCTTCCGTCAGCGTGCGGTCCTGCGGTTGCAGGCGGACGGTGAGGGCGATGGACTTATTGCCCGCCCCCATCTGCGCCTCGGCCTTTTCGCCCGCGAACTGGTCGAACACGCGCACGCTTTCGATCAGCACCTTGTCGGCGCCGATGGCCGCATTGACGGCGACCAGCGCCTCGGTGCGCGCATCCACCACGAAGGCGAAATCGCGTTCAACGGGCTGATAGTCCGACAGCGCCAGCGCGGGGCGGGTGGGGGTTTTCGACTTCGGCTGAGGCACGGCGTCGGGGTGAACGGTGAAGGCCACGGCAGGGCCTTTCACATCGAAGGCCGCAAGGATGCGGGGGTGAACCTCACCGAAGGTGGCCATGCGGTTCGGCCCGAGCGCGATGCTGCCCGCCCGCCCGGGGTGCCACCAGGCATCGAGCTTGCGGGTGACCTGCGCGCGCGCCGGCGCGCCAAGGGCCGCAAGCACGGCCTCGGCATCCGCCTTGGCGTCATAGAGGTCCACCATCCGGCGCGAGCTGTGGGGATCGCGCGCGGCGGCGGCCCCGACCAGCAGGCCGGTGGCCATCGTCGCCTGCTCGCCGGGTTCGCCGCCCGCAAAGACGGGGCCCACCTCGAAGAGGGCCAGATCCATGAACCCGCGCGCCTGATTGCGGGCGGCTGCGGCCAGAAGGCCGGGCAGGAGATCGGGGCGCAGGTGCGTCATCTCGGACGAGATCGGATTGTCGACGCGTACCGCATCGGTGCCGGTGCCGAAGGCTGCAGCGTGGTCTTCGGGGATGAAGCTGTAGGTGAGGCATTCGTTGTAGCCAAGCGCCGCGAGGGTGCGGCGGGCAGCGCGTTCGCGGGTTTGCGCGGGCGTCAGGATCGGGCGCGGGACGCCGGGCGCGGGGCGCGCGAGCGGCTTGCCCTGCAGTTTGGCGAGCGAGGCGACACGGGCCACCTCTTCCACAAGATCGGCATCGCCCTGCACATCGGGGCGCCATGTGGGCGGCGTGACCCGGTCGCCCGCAATCGTGAAGCCGAGGGCGGCCAGCGTGGCGCGCTGTGCGGCTTCGGGGATGTCCATGCCGACGAGCGAGATCGCGCGGGCGGGATCGAAGCGGTAGGTGCGCGTGGTATCGGGCACCGCGCCGTCGATGGCGAGGTCCGAGGCTTCGCCACCGCAAAGATCAAGGATCATCTGCGTCGCAAGGTCGAGCCCCGGCAGGGTGAACGCAGGGTCCACCCCCCGCTCGAACCGGTAGCGGGCGTCGGAATTGATCTTCAGCGCGCGGCCGGCGGCGGCAATGGTGATCGGGTCCCAATAGGCGCTTTCGAGGAACACGTCGGTCGTATCGGGCGTCACGCCGGACTGCTCGCCCCCCATGATCCCGGCAAGGCTTTCGGGGCCGTTGTCATCGGAGATGAGCATCATGCCGGGCGCGAGGGTGTAGGTGCGGGTATCGAGCGCCAGCAGGGTTTCGCCGCCTTTCGCGGGATGGATGCGCAGGGTGCCCTTGACGCGGGCGGCATCGAACACATGCAGCGGGCGGTTGAGGCCGATGGTGAAAAGGTTGGTGATATCCACCAGCGCCGAGATGGGCCGCAGGCCGATGGCACGCAGGCGGGCCTGCAGCCAGGCGGGGGATGGGCCGTTGGTGACGCCCCGGATCAGGCGACCGGCGAAGAGCGGGCAGCCCTTGGCCCGGAGCGCCGGGTCGATTGCGACGGGGATCGGGCAGGGGAAGGCGCCCGTGATCGCCGGGATGGGCAAAGGCTTCAGCGTGCCGACCCCACGTGCGGCAAGGTCGCGCGCAAGGCCGCGCACACCCAGCGCATCGGGGCGGTTGGGGGTGATCTTGACGAAGATCATCGGGTCGGCAAGGCCGCGATAGTCGATGAAGCGCGCGCCCAAGGGGGCATCGGCGGGCAGGTCGATGATGCCGTCGTGATCCTCGGAAATCATCAACTCGCGTTCCGAGCACAGCATGCCGTTGGTTTCGACGCCCCGGATCACGCCGGGCTTGAGATCGACCCCGGTGCCAGGAACATGCGTGCCGGGGGGCGCAAAGACGCCCACAAGGCCGGTGCGGGCGTTTGGCGCACCGCAGACCACCTGCACCTCGACCGGCGCGGTGCCGGGACCTTGCGGAAAGGTTTCCACCCGGCAGACGCGGAGGCGATCCGCGTTGGGGTGCTGGGTCGCCTCGATCACGCGGACGATGCGGAACGCGCCAAGGATGGCTGCAGGGTCTTCCACGCCCTCAACCTCGTGCCCGAGGTCGGTGAGCGCGGTCAGGATGTCATCAAGCGGGGCCTGCGTATCCAGATGGTCGCGAAGCCAGGAGAGGGTGAAT
>JBBSBE010000015.1:0-46966 GCA_038251625.1 Rhodobacterales bacterium | reverse complement strand
GGGCTCGTGATTGGCACCCTTGGTGCTTATGGGAAGCTTTACGGGGGGCCGGTCACGCGTGACCTTCTGGCCGTCTACACCACCATAGTGCGAGCGGTGCCCGAACTTGTGCTTATTCTTATCCTCTATTTCGCTGTCACCGATGCTGTGAATGAAGTCCTGCTTTTGTGGGGCTTTGACCGCATCCAGATCTCTGGTGTCGCCGCCGGTATCACGGTCCTTGGCGTCGTGCAGGGGGCCTATGCGACCGAGGTGCTGCGCGGTGCGATCCTTGCCGTGCCTTCGGGCCAGATCGAGGCCGCGCGTGCCATGGGGATGCCGCCGGTGATGCTGGCGCGGCGGATCACGCTGCCTGCGATGCTTTCCAATGCCGTGCCGGGAATGGCCAACCTGTGGCTGATCGCGACGAAAGACACGGCCCTTCTGGCCGTCGTCGGCTTTGCCGAACTGACGCAGGCCACGCGGCAGGCGGCGGGTACAACCAAGGCCTTCTTCACGTTCTTCATCGCTGCTGGCATCCTGTACCTTCTGCTGTCGCTTCTGTCGGGCGTGCTTTTCGGCCGGATCGAGGCATGGGCACGGCGTGGACAACCGCGCACCTCGGGAGGCGGGCGATGATCGAAGCCCGCATGTTTCCGCCGCACCGGATCGTGATGATCGCAATCGCGCTTGCCATTGTTGCGTGGTGCGTTTTCACGCTGCGCTGGGACTGGTTGCCGAAATATGCCCCGCTGGCCGCAGAAGGCATCTGGCGTTCGCTCTGGATCCTGGCCGTGACGGTCTTTTTCGGGATGCTGCTGGCGATCCCGCTTGGCCTCGCGCAGGCGGCGGGGCCGTGGTACCTCGCTGCGCCCGCGCGTGCCTTCTGCACGGTCATCAGGGGCACGCCGTTGCTGCTGCAACTCTGGCTTCTCTATTACGGCCTTGGATCGCTTTTCCCGCAATACCCATGGATACGGCAATCCGACCTTTGGCCGATCCTGCGGCAGGCCTGGCCCTATGCCGTGCTGGCGCTGACACTATCGTTCGCAGGATATGAGGGCGAGATCATGCGGGGCGCGTTCAAATCCGTGCCGCATGGCCAGCTAGAGGCGGCACGGGCAATGGGGATGCCGCGTTGGAAGATACTTCTTCGTATCTGGTTGCCGCAAGCGATCCACCGCGCGCTGCCCACGCTGGGGGGCGAGACGGTGCTGCAACTGAAGGCGACGCCGCTGGTGGCCACGATCACGGTGGTGGATATCTACGCGGTCGCCAGCCGGGTCCGGCAGGATACGTTCATCGTCTACGAGCCGCTTTTGCTGCTTGCAGTGGTCTATATGGTGATCGCGGGGATCATCGTGCTGGCCTTCCGCTGGTTCGAAGGCATGGTGCCCTCTCGCCGGGCCTGATCCCGTTGGCATGACACACTGAGCCATAAACAAAGACAGGGCCGCCGAATGGCGACCCTGTGCAATGCCGTCTGTTCGTGGGGAGCAGGAAGAAAGCTTAGACGGGCGGTCTGCCGCGCAGGGCGCGTGCAATCATGGCGACGACAAACAGCAGCAGGAAAACGAAGAAGAGGATCTGCGCGATCCCTGCAGAAGCACCGGCGATCCCGCCGAAGCCAAGCGCAGCCGCGATCAGCGCGACGATAAGAAAGGTGAGGGCCCAACCGAGCATGATGGTCTCCTTTTCAGGTTTCAGGGTGGACGGTGAATGTCCGTTCATGATCAGCAAACGCGAGCAAAATGCATCCGGTTCCCAAATCGAGAAAGGGAACCGATTGGGTGTTGCGGGTGTTCTCCTGCTGATGAAGCCATGAATCCGCAGGAGGGTCCGATGAAAGCATTTGAAACCATAAGTGCCGAACCGCCGGCCGATGTCTCTGCCGTCGATAGCCTCGCGGTGCTGCACACGCGCACCGTCGATGCCCTTGCCGGCTATGAAACCATGGTCGAGAAGGCCGAGCCTTCCTTTCGCCCGACCGCCGAGCAGTTTCGCACGCTTCACGCAGATCACGCGGTCAGGCTGGCACGCCTTTTGTCTGACCTTGGCGCAACCCCCGATCAAGACGGGTCGTTCATGGCCACGGTCAACAAGGTGGTCGTGTCGGCACGCGCGTTCTTTGACGAGATCGACGCCGACGTCATGGATAGCATTCGCAGCGGCGAGGCGCATGTGATCGACGCCTTCAGTGACGCGCTGCACGCAGGGTTGCCCCAGCATGTGCAGTCCCCGGTCGCAGAAATGCGGGACGAACTTTCCGGCCTTTTGGCCGAAACCCGGCTTGTCCGCTGACCCCACAACATAACCGAAGACAGGAGACTGATGATGAAAGCTGAAACCAACTCCGCCCGCCTCAATGGAAATGCACGCGCTGAAGCTGCCGCCGGTGCGGCTCAGGATGCCGCAGAGGATATCGTTGAATCCGCCCGCAGCGCGCTCGACACCATCGCCGGGGCTGCGCGCGACCGCGTGGAACAGGTCCGGGAAGAGATCGTGGACCGCACAAACTCTGCCGCGACGAAATTGCGCGCGCTGGCCCAAGAGGATCTTGCAGATACTGCGCCGGGCCGCGCCGTCGCCGAGGCGGCACGCCGTGTGGGCAATGTAGCTGAAGGCCTTAAAGGCCAGAACCTGCGCAATGCCGCGCGGTCGAGCGCCGCATTCGCGCGCCGCAACCCCGAGATTGTGGTAGCCGGTATGGCCGTCGTGGGCTTTCTGCTGACACGCGCGCTGCGGGCATCCGTGTCTGAGCCTGCTCCGATTGCAAAGCGCAAGACCCGCACGGCCACCCCGCGCGTGGAGGCGGCAGCGCCCGCGCCCCGCAAGGTTGGAAAACCGCGCGCCAAGAAGGCGACCGCTTGATCGCGGAAGATACAAATGAAGGGGCCGCGGCTGACGCGGCCCCGTCACCCGACGAGCCATTGCTCGATGCGGCGATTGCTGCCGTGCGACTGATGCTTGGCGCTGTCGCTTTGGCGCGCGCCGAATTTGCAAGAATGGTGCGTGCTGTCGTTCTGGCTGTGGTGTGCGGCCTGTTCAGCCTTCTCCTCACCCTTTCGGCACTTAGCGAGGCGGCGGCGGCGCTGACTGCTTGGATCGTTTCTTTGGGTGTTGCGCCTGTGCTGGCACATCTGTGCAGTGCGGGTCTCTTCGTTCTGATGGCCGCCATCTGCGTTGCGCTTATCGCCTGGCGCTTGCGCCGCCGTCCGCTCTTCCCCATGGCCACGCTTTCCGGCCTCCGTACCGATCTGCGGGCGGTTTCGGATGCGCTTAGTGAAAGTTCCCAACGATGAACAGCCAAACTGACATTCCCGCGATCGAAGCCGTCAGGGCGCAGGACCGCGCCGACCTTAGCCGCGCCCTGCGGAAACTGCGGGGAAATGAGGGGCATAGCCCGCTTTCAACGGCACTTGTGCTTGGCGGGTTCGGGCTTGGGTGTCTTCTGCTGGCGCGTCAGCCGGTGCGACAGAAAATGAAGGTAGAGGACGATCTGGTGGTAAACGGTGGGGTTCTGCTCGCCGGGGCTGCCGCATTCGGGACAGGGGCCGTGGCGGCGCGGGCGTTTCCGGTCACCCGGATCGAGGATCGTCTGCTCGGCGATGTAGGAGACGCCATGCGCAGCCAGGCGGCCGATCTTTGGGAGCGCGAGGCCACTTGGGCGTACGCACTGGCCGAGACGGCGGCAGATGCAGTGATCGATGGGGCAGAAGAAGGGGCCGCCTTGACGGTCCGCCGATCAACTGCGGTGATCTCGGCAACGGCCGATGCGATCGCCTCGCGCATCTCACGAAAGTAGTGCTCTCCATCCAAGCTCAAACCGTTCCAAACAGTCTTGCACGCACGTCCTGAAATGAAACACGCCCTGCCCGGAATACCGGGCAGGGCGTGCCTGTGGCTTGGTGGTTGGGAAGTGGGTCAGAGACCCTTCATCCAGGTGTCAACCTCACGCTCGGCATCCGCCTTGGCGTGGCCATACTTTTCCTGAACGAGGCCGACGAGTTGCTCGCGCTTGCCTTCAACCTTGTCAAGGTCGTCCTCGGTCATATCACCCCAGGTTTCGCGCGCCTTGCCCTTGAGCTGCTTCCACTTGCCTTGCACTTGATCCCAGTTCATTGCGATCTCCTTTCTGAAATCCGGTGTGCGCGTTCCACGACACTTCATGGCGTACCAACGCTGCGTTGGCCGATTTGGTTCCGATTTGGCCGCAAAAGATGATTGCAAAAAGGCAAGGAACCGACTGCGCGCGCGACGCGTTTCCGACTGTGGTTGATCGCGGGAGGCGAACATGGAAAAGCTGCAACGCGCATCGCATTTGTCGGTGGTCTTTCTGGCCGTCGTGGCCCTTTTTGTTGTTCTGTCCCAGATGCAGGCGATCACTGCCCCACTGGCCCTTGCGCTTGTGACGGGCGTGGTTCTTGCGCCCATTTCGGATTTTTGGGAACGGCGCGGCCTTGCACCCTCAACTGGGGCACTCTTCAATCTTTTTCTGACGATGATCCTGCTGTCGCTGATGGGCCTTGTGTTCCAGCCTCTGGTACAGGAGCTGGTCCGTCAGGCGCCGAAGGTGTGGTCGGATGTTCAGGGCGTCGTCGAAAGCACCAGATCGCTGTTGCGCGGTCTGACGGCTGTGATGCGTGAAGTATCTGACAGCATGGTCGAGCAGGCAAAAGCCGCGCCTGCGGCCGCTGCCGCCGAACCCGCGCTTCCGGTCGAAACGATCGGCGGTGTCCTTATGGTCGCCCCTGCGATCGCTGCGCAGGCGATGGTATTCGCCGGCGCGTTGTTCTTTTTCCTGATGACGCGTACCGAAATCTACAGTTGGGCCGCGCGCCAGTTTTCCGGCCCCACCCAGCGTGGAGAGACAGAGCAGCGGTTGCGCGCGGCGGAACGGCGGGTGTCGCGCTATTTCGTCACGATCACGCTGATCAACGCGGGTCTTGGCGTTGCGACAGGGCTTGCGTTGCAGCTTCTCGGTCTGCCAGGCGCCGCGCTTTGGGGGTTCATGGCCTTCGTTCTGAACTTCATCCCCTATGTCGGGCCGGTCACGCTGGTGGCTGCGCTGGTCTTTGCAGGCGTCGCTGCCTTCGACGGGTTGAGAAGCTTTCTGCCCGCATTGGCCTTTGTATCGCTGAACGTGGTCGAAGGACAGTTCGTTACACCCTCGCTGGTCGGGCGCTCGCTTTCGCTGAACCCGCTTCTGATCTTCGTTGCGCTTGTATTCGGCATCTGGCTGTGGGGACCCATCGGTGGCGTCGTCGCCATCCCGATCCTGCTCTGGGTGCTGGTCCTGAACGACATGCTGCGGGAACAAAAGCCCGCCGCCCAGCAAACGTCCACAGTCGCTGTCTGATCAGGGTCAGCCGTCAGAGGCCTCGGATGAAGCGCCCTCGGGCTCTTCGTCCGAGCGCTCTGCCTCATTCAGCGGGCTGACCTTGAAGCTCACCTCGAGGTGATAGTACCCGTCTTCGGACCTGTGCTGAAGCGTTCCGCCAAGCTGTTGGGCGAAGGCTGTCAGAAGTTGTGCGCCAAGCCCGGTGCTTTCGCCGAGAACAGTGCCGCCCTTCGGGCCGATGCTGTTGACGATGTAAAGTCGCGCAACGTTGCCACCGTCACCCTTCAATGCCACTTCTATCCGCGACGTATTGCCCGGGGCTGTGCCTGAATACTTCATTGCGTTGGTTACAGCCTCGGTCAGCAAAAGCGACAGGGGCACGGCCTGATCGGGCGTCAGCCGCAAGTCATCCATGTCGAGGGCAAGATCGAACCGATGGCCCTGCCCGGACGACATGCTGACGATCTGCCGCGCGATATCCCCCAGAAGCTCATCTGCGCGCACGTCCACAAGGCCACTGGTCTGGTAAAGACCCCGGTGGATGGTTGCGAGGCTCATCACCCGGTCTTGCAGGCCCTTCAGCAGGACCCGCGCTTCGGGTGAGATGGCCTTCCGGATTTGCATGTTCATGATCGAGGCGATGAGCTGCAGGTTGTTCTTGACCCTGTGATGGACCTCGCGCAGCAGAACCTCCTTCTGGTGCAGGGAATCTTCCAGCTTGGCCTCGCCCATCATGATGGCTTCCGTCATGCCAAGGTAGGCCTCGCCGATCTCTCGGAACTCCACGGGCGCACCTGCCAGCTTCAGCGTCTGAAGCTGCCTGCGGTCCCCGCCAGCAAAGCGGGTGATGGACCTGCGCAAATCGCGCAAGTGCCGGGTGACCATCCATTCTGCAGCCCAAGCGGCGACGATCAGGCCCACGACCCACATCATGACAGGCGCAAGGTAGGCCTGCACCCCCAGCCGTTCCAGCAGTTGAGGACGCTCGGTGTTCCAGCTGCCCATCAGGTAAAAGTCGCCCTGCACCAAAGGGACGACCGAATACGTGTGCGAAATCCCGTCTGACGAGACGTCCTGAAAGACGATCGGGCGCTTCGGTTTTATCTTGGCAAGACGCTGAGCTGTTGGAAGCTGTCCGGCAATGAAATCGAGTTCGGTCGTTGCAGTCAGGACTTCACCGGTTCCGTCATAGGTCCAGTAGTTGATCAGGGGCGGACCGTCCTTACCGTCTGACGATGTCACGGATTCGCCGTCAAGCGTGCGCAGCCGATCATGTGGCAGCGCGACAAGAACGTAGCCCAAATATGCGCCAGATGCAGAAAATACCGGGTGAGAGACGCCAAGCACGGACGTTCCCGACAGGGGCGCCACCCGGCTGACGATGAAATCCGGGGCCTTGGCGGCGATCATTTCGTCGAATAGCGGATTGGTCGAATAGTCGAAGGTCTTTCCGGTAGATGAACAGGTCATCAATCCGCTGCGCGGCACATAGGCGACGACCGATGCCTCGCTGACCTCTGCCTTCACGTTCAGCATGACCTGCGAACATGCTGCATTGTCGTCGATCACCTGAGGTACAGTGAGCGCGAGGACAGCAAGCATGCCGCGCACCCTGCGGATCGTATCGACCTGGCCCGACGCCACGCGCAGGACCTCGCCCACAAGCGCGGCCTCGGCACGGGCCTGCACTTCGCCGTTCAGCGTTCTGGTCTGCCACAATGAAACCAGCCCCAGCGGCAGAAGTGCCACTGCCAGAACCAGCGCAAACCTAAACGAAACGCGCCCGATCAAAGGACGCCGCGGCGTACCGCTCATGCGGCCTGCATGCCGGATCGGCCCATCACCGCGATCATCTGGGCGTCGTCCGACATCACATCCTCACCGTCTGCGAGCCCCATGATCTCGTGCAAACGCTTGCGCGCGCGGTTGGTGCGGCTTTTCACGGTGCCCACAGCCACGCCCATCATGCCCGCCGCCTCTTCACACGAAAAACCGGACGCACCGACAAGGATCAGCACTTCGCGGTGTTCGGGCGACAACTGGTCGAAGGCGCGCTGGAAGTCTGCGTATGCAAGCTTGCCATCATGGTCGGGCTTGGTGAACAGGCTGCCCGCGTGAATGCCATCCGGGTCTGACACCTCGCGCTTGTGCTTGCGGCGACGCGAATAGAACGTGTTGCGCAGGATCGTGAAAAGCCAGGCCTGCAGGTTTGTGCCGGCTTCGAACTTTTCGATGTTCGTCCATGCTTTCACGATCGTGTCCTGCACCAGATCGTCAGCCTCTGACACGTTGCGCGTCAGGCTGATCGCGAAAGCACGCAGGGGCGGCAGGTGCGAAACAAGATCATCACGCGGATCTGCGGAAAAAACGGCAGGGTTCGTCATTGCGAATCCCCCCCACTCCCGTCCTTCGCCTTCAACTGTGCCAGGAGCAGCTTGAACCTGTCCGGAACATCCTCTTTCAGCGCATCCTCATAGACACGCTTGAGATTTTCATCGATCTGAAGCCGGACCTTCGCCTTGTTTGGATCTTCAGCCATATTTCCATACATCTCTGTGCCGCCTGCGATACTTTTACATGGAACCGAACGCACCTCCACAGCGTTTGGTTCCCGCAAAAAAGAGAAAGGGAAAAACATGTCCTCACAGGACACCGGCGATCTCGCCTCCAAGGTTGGTTCGCATCTGCCCTACCTGCGCCGCTATGCCCGCGCCCTGACGGGCAGCCAGGATACCGGCGACCGCTACGCGGCCGCCACACTCGAGGCCATTTTGGTGGACGACTCCGTCTTCCTGGCAACAGACAGCGCGCGCGTGGCGCTGTTTCACGCATTCCATGTGGTCTGGTCCAGCGCGGGGGCCCCGCTTGGAGAGCCCGATACCCGCTTTTCAGCCATCGCGCAGGCGCACATGTCGGGGCTGACCCGCGGCAGCCGTGAAGCGCTTCTTCTGCATGTCATCGAGGGTTTCACGGAAGCCGAAATTGCGCAAATCATGCAGATCGACGGGGAAGAGGTCGCCGTTCTTGTCGATGCAGCCGTGCGCGAGATGGAGGCATCGGTTGCAGGCCGCGTGATGGTGATCGAGGATGAGGCCATCATCGCCATGGATATCTCTGCCATTGTCCGGGAAATGGGCCATACCGTCACCGGCATAGCCGCAACACGGACAGAGGCGATCTCGTTGGCCAGGCAGACGCCCCCTGATCTGATCCTTGCCGATATCCAGCTTGCCGACAAATCCTCTGGCATTGATGCAGTGAACGATATTCTGGGGCATCTGGGCGATGTGCCGGTGATCTTCATCACCGCCTTCCCCGAACGTCTGCTGACCGGTGAACGGCACGAACCTGCGTTCCTGATCACCAAGCCCTACAGCGAAGATCAGGTCCGCTCGGCGGTCAGCCAGGCTATGTTCTTTGCCAGCACGGAAACGCTGTCAGCCTGACGTTCCGTTCGCTTGACTGATCACAAACCCCGGGCAAGCCGCCCGGGGTTTTCTGCAATCTGCCACTTGGAACCCTTTCTCTGCCGCCGCGTTCGTTCACTGCATGGGCCGTTCACTGGCCCGGTCAAATGGAGACGCACATGTTTCGTTCCTTCACTGCGGCAGGGCTTGTCGCCCTCAGCCTTTCGTCGGCGGCTTTTGCCGAAACCGCTATCCAAGTGAAGTCCGTCGTTGTCGAGGCTGATCTTGCGACCGTGGAAAATCGCACTGCCGCCGGATATTGGGCTGACCTCAGCACCGACCTGACCAACGCGATCGTTGCCCGCGTTGCGGATCGTATCGACGAAAAGGGCGTGGCGATCAGCGTCGATATCGCGGAAGTCGAGTTGTCGAACGGCTTTCAAGAGGCGCTTGGTCTTGCCGATACACGGCTGACCGGAAAGGTGCGCGTGCGCAATGCAGAAGACCCGTCGCGTGACAAGACCTATGACCTGACCATCGATGTCAATCAGGCCAAGGCATTCATTCCCGCAGGGACGGACGTCACGACACTCCCGGCTGGCACGCGCATCTACTATGATGCGATGGTTGGCGCCTTCGCCGACGCTGTAGTCCGCGACCTCGGCTGATCTGGCGCGAAACTGACGGCATAACCAAAAAGCCCCCGAACATCGTTCGGGGGCTTTTTCAATGTCATAACGCTGTCGTCTTACTTCGCTGTCGCGCGAAGCATCCACGCCGCCTTTTCGTGGAAGGCCGACCGTGCGGTCGCCAGATCGGCCGTCACCGGGTCGTCATGGCCGTCTGCGGTTTCGATCAGCGCATGCATCCGCCGCGCGATGGCGCTGTGATCCTTTGCCAGATCGTCTACCATATCATGCGCAGACAGGGCTTTGGCCGCGTCCTTCACAATCGACGCCTCGGTGATCTCGCTCAGCGCCATCGGTGCCAGTTCCCCAAGCGCACGAATACGCTCGGCAAGGTCGTCGGCAGCCGCGAAAAGATCGCCGTACTGCGCTTCAGTCAGAACATGGATCGAGTGAAAGAGTGGCCCCTCCACATTCCAGTGATAGGCATGTGTCTTGAACAGCAGCCGATAGGTATCGGCCAATACGCCGCGCAGCCCCTCGACCACGGGCGCCACGTTGGTCACGCCGGTTTTCACTTTGCTGGCAGCCGGAACCACCTTCATTGCATCAGCCATGGGAACTCCTTTCCAGTTGGGCGCGCCCGTCCCGGGCGCTAAAAAGGGCGCTCGAATGCGCCGCCTCCAACTCAACCCATCAGGCGCCGGTTCGGTTCCGGTCCTGAGACGCGAGACAGGCCTCGATGGCGCTGGTGGAAAAAGGATAGCTCAGCACGGGCCAGTCCCCGGAAGATGCCTCTGCCGCAGGTCCCATCAGGATGATCCGGCCGCCCCGATCCAAGATCAAGGAGGCCAGCGGCGACGCGTCGAAATCGTCGGGCCCGAAGGCCACGAAGGCCGTTGCGATGCGGCGGACGCCGATGACCAGCGCCGCCGCCTCTTCCATCGTCGTTGTCGAGATGATGTTTGACCCTGGCATCGCTTCCGCGATTGCCTGCGCAATGTCCTGGCCGACCAGAACCTCGCGGACCACGATAAGGAACGCGGTATCTGATGCTGCTTGCAAGGTACCCGACATATGCGAATCAATGATGTTCATGCGGGCAATCTGGAACCTTTTCCGGACGGGCGCATTAATCCACGACATACAAAGAGGCGATTTCCTGATGGCACAAAGCTGCGCGACCTGCCCCCTTCGAAAGCGCGATTGTTTCGTTCCCATGTCGGACGACGAAGTCAGCTTCATGCAAGAATTCAAGACAGGCGAACTGGCCGTAGGACCACGCAGCACGATCCTGATGGAGGGGTCGAACAGCCCGCAGCTTTTCACCGTCCTCAGCGGCATGGGCACGCGGTACAAGACGCTGGAGGATGGCAGCCGTCAGGTCATCAACTTCCTTTTTCCCGGTGACTTCATAGGGATGCAGGCCGGGATCATGGGGGAGATGAAGCACTCGGTTGAATCGACAACCTCGATGGTGCTTTGCGTCTTCAACCGGTCGAGCCTTTGGGACATGTTCAAATCACACCCCGAACGCGCGTTCGATCTGACCTGGATCGCAGCGGTGGAAGAGCATTTCCTGGGCGAAACAATCGCCACGCTTGGACAGCGCGACGCGGGCGAACGGGTGGCTTGGGCCTTGCTGCGCATTCATCAACGTCTGACATCTGTCGGGCTTGCGCGGAACGGTTCGGTTCCATTGTCGTTCCGGCAGCAGGACCTTGCCGATGCGCTGGGCCTTTCGCTTGTGCATACGAACAAGACCTTGGCGCGCTTGCGCATCTCGCAGATGGCGAACTGGTCGGACGGTAGACTGACCATTGCAGCACCTGAGGCGCTGGCCAAGCAGGCCGGACTGCAAATCGAAGAAATAGAACGTCGTCCCATCATGTAAGAAAAAGCCGCCGACGGAGACCGTCGGCGGCAGTGCAGGCATTCCGGGACAGGGAAATGCCATCCAGCGCGACAGGGAAAACGGGGACGCCGCAACTGGATCATGTGCTTAACGCGACGGATCGGCCCTCGGTTCCATCGAAAGATCATAAAAATTCAATCGGTCCGCCGCCGCCCAAGCCGCTGGCACAAGTGGTGGCTGCGCGCAGGCGCGAACGCCGCCTTCTGCCACGGCGTTGTCCAAAGCAATGCGCCAGGTGAGCCCGGTTTGCGCAACCCGAACCAACCAATCCCGATCGCAGATTGCGGCCCCCAGCATCACAAGGGCATGCGACGCGTCATGTGGCATTGGCGATGGAAGGTCCGGTGCGTCGGCAATGCTGCGCACCCGGCCGTTTGGCGCCATGTCGATCACTCGAAAGAAGCGACCAAACTGCGCTGGCACCGGCATCGCGGCCAGCGTCAGGGATGCCCGGAACGCCGCATGATGGGCGACAAGCGGGCCAAGCGCGGGTGCAGGCAGGTTTTCGCCCGTCAGAACGATCACTATCTTTGGCGCGTGTTCCGCTGTCTCGGGCGCCGTTACGCAACCATCTGCGCCGTTCGGCAGGTGCATGACCAGGATATCGGGGGGGCAAGCGGCGAAGGCTTCGATCATCGTATGGTCCCTCTTTAGCGCGCGACAGGAATGCCCCCGAAGGGCAACCGGTTCCCGCAAAAGTGGTGCAGCCGGGGTGACGGTTGCCTGTCATTTTTTGGAACCACCCTGCGATATGCGGCGTTGGACTGGTGAGCGCACAAGACGTGCGCCAGACAATACAAAGTCCACAACCTACGGAGATAGTTATGAAAACCTTCATGTTGACGACCGCGCTTGTCGCCGCCACCGCCGTTTCGGCGTCCGCGCAAGACCTGTTCGTGGCCAAACCCGATCCCACAACCATCCATGCGTCCGACTTCATCGGGATGCGCATCTATGCCTCCGAAGCGGCCATCGATACGACCGACTATGCGGGCAAGCAGGACGGATGGCAGGACATCGGCGAGATCAATGACGTGATCCTGACCCGTGATGGCGCGGTGTCTTCGGTTCTTGTCGATGTCGGCGGGTTCCTTGGAATCGGTGAGCGTCAGGTCGCTTTGTCCATGCCCGAAGTGCGCTTCGTGAACGACACCTCGACCGCCGATAACCCGGACGACTTCTTCCTTGTCGTGAACGCCTCGCGTGCCATCATCGAGGGTGCGCCGGCCTGGGGTATCTCGGACACGACGATGCCCGCGACGGCTGAAACACCTGCGCCGGCGACGATGGCCGAGGGTGCAACGGATACCACCGTTACGGATACGAATTCGACCATGCCCACGATGATGGTCGAAGGCTATGCGGCGGTCGATCTTGCGAACATGACCGCAGAAGATCTGATCGGCGCCTGGGTTTACGGGCCGGACGATTCCAGCATCGCCGAAGTGTCGGACGTCAAGATTGGCGGCGATGGCAAGGTGACCGACGTCGTGCTGGACGTAGGTGGCTTCCTTGGGCTTGGCGAAAAATCAGTCGCCGTGCCGCTGGAGAAAGCACAGATCCTCAAGAAAGCGGATGGCGACGAAATCCGTGTGTACGTTCCCATGGACAAGGAAGCGCTGAAGGCACTGCCCGAAGTTGCCCGCAGCTAATCCTGCATCATTGACGGACGTCCGTTTGAAAGGGGCCCGATCCGTCGGGCCCCTTTGCCTTTTCCCGGCGGAACCAGCGGCGCAACCCCGCGTTTGCGGGGCACAGGCCAGATTTGCAGCACACAAGCCCGACCGGAGTGGACGATGCCCAGAGATACCCATGCCGAGATGTCGCTCGCGGACAATGCGCCAGCCAGCACCGTCTGCGTTCTGGTCAACCGTGGTTCGGGCCGCCGTAACGGCGCTGAAGCGACAGATGCCATTCGCGCCGCCTGCGAGGATGCCGGGCTCGGCGTCGATCTGCGCGCCCTGTCTCGGCGGAAGGGGATCGCAGCGCAGGTAGAGGACGCGATTTCCGATGGTCATCATACGATCGTGGCGGCGGGGGGGGATGGCACGATCTCTGGCATCGCCAGCGGTGTCGCCCGCCACCCCGGTGTTCGGCTGGGGATCATCCCGCTGGGCACGTTCAACTATCTTGCAAGATCGCTGGCTATTCCTGCGGATATAACTGCTTCGGTGCGCATTCTGGCAGACGGGCATCTCAGGCGGCTGAACGTGGGAACCGTGAACGACCGGCTGTTCATGAACAACGCAAGCCTCGGCGCATACCCCGCGATCCTCGCTACCCGGGAACAGATCTACCGCGACTGGGGCCGAAGCCGCATCGCCGCGCACTGGTCCGTCTTGGTGGCACTTGCGCGCGGAGGGCACGGATTGACCGGCGAGATCGAGATTGACGGCACGCGCCATCAGGTATCTGCGCCCCTGATGTTCGTGATGACCAATCCCTTCCAGCTGGAAAGCCTGCGCCTGGAAGGCGCAGAAGCATTGCGCGATGGGCACCTTGCCCTTTTCCTTGGAACACAGAAAACGCGCGCCCAGATGATCCGTACGGCGGTCGGGCTGGGCCTTGGCCGACTGGAGCCGGACCGGGACTACCGGCTGATGACCGGCCGCAAGATCGTGATCAGGACCAACCGCAAACGCCAGCGCGTCGCGCGCGATGGTGAATGGCAGCGGATGGAGGGGCCATTCCGGTTTCACGCAATGCCAGGATTGCTGGAGGTTCTGGCACCGCTTTCCGATGCCGGACAAACGGGCAGCACGGCGGAATGATCCGTATCCTTCACATGTCGGATCTGCACTTCGGCACGACCCGCAACGATCTGCAGCAGGCGATGCTGCACGCAGCCACGCGTCTGTCGCCCGATGTGATCGCGATCTCTGGTGACCTGACCCAGCGTGCACGCGGCTGGCAGTTTGATCGCGCTGCACGTTTCATTGCGTCCCTGCCTGCGCCGGTTATGGCCGTTCCTGGCAACCACGATGTGCCGCTTTACAATCTGGTCGAGCGCATCTTCGTCCCATGGCGGCGTTGGCGGCGCGGGCTGTCAGACGAAGTTGCCCCCCTTCTGTCAATGCCCGGGTTGTCGCTTGTGGGGATGAACAGCGTAAACCCGTGGAGCCATCAGCGCGGCAGGCTGTGGCCGTCCGAACTGGCGAAGGCGGAATCGATATTCCGCGCGGCGGCGCCGGATGACCTGCGCATTGTCGTTGTGCATCATCCGCTTGAGCATCCGGATGGCAGCGACAAGGTTCTGGCTGCGGGGGCAGATGCCGCTCAGGCGCGCTTGGCCGCGGTGGGGACTGATGTGATCCTTTGCGGGCATCTTCACAACTGGCACGTCGCGCCCTATGCAATCGTCAAAGACCGGCGGGGGATGATCCAGGTGCAGGCGGGCACCACGCTTTCGACCCGCGTGCGACATGAGCCCAATGATTTCAACCTGCTTGAATTCGCGCAAGACAGGCTGGTCCTGACCCGCTATGCAGCTTTCGAAGCCGGTGAGTTCCAGCCGCTCGCCCCCGTTTCCTTTGCGCGTTCGGCCAAAGGATGGATCGCGAGCGAGCCCCCCCTCAGGCGCAATCGCGCCTGATCCACCCGGAGCACGACATGCGGAGCGACGCCTGCCAAGTTTGCGCGAACACCGTGCATTTCGAAAATTATGAATGCGTGCATTGCGGGCACGACCTTGGCTTTTCGCCCGCGCGTATGGCCATGGTCGCCCTGACATCGGATGGCAGCGACTATCGCGTGGTCGATACCGGCGAGGCGCTGGCAACCTGCGCCAACCGTGCAGATGCGGGCTGCAACTGGCTGGTCCTGCCGGGTGAGGGGTTCTGCATGGCCTGCCGTCACAACATGGTGGTGCCGGATGTCAACGCGCCGGGGGCTGGCCTGACCTCACACCTTGATCGCTGGCGCGAGATCGAGGAAGCCAAGCGCAGGCTTTTCTATGCGTTGGAACGGTTTGGCCTTCCGCATCCCACACGCACCGAAGATGCAACCGCAGGCCTGGGCTTTCGCTTTCTTGCCGATACCCCGCAACCCGACGGCAGTTTCGAACGCGCTCTGACCGGGCATGACAACGGGATCATCACGCTGAACATTGACGAGGCTGACGATGCCCTGCGCACCCAGGCGCGCATGTCGATGGGCGAACCCTACCGCACCTTGATCGGCCATCTGCGCCACGAGATCGGGCACTACTATTGGGACCGCCTTGTCGGTGATGGCGAACGGCTGGATGATTTCCGGGTCCTTTTTGGCGACGAGCGGGAAGATTATGCCGCGTCACTCGCCGGGCATTATGCCAACGGCTCTCGTCCGGGATGGAAAGCCAGCCATATCACCGCCTACGCGTCCACGCATCCGTGGGAGGATTTCGCCGAAACATGGGCGCACTGGATGCACATCGTGGATTGTGTCGAGACGGCACAAAGCTACGGTCTTGCGTCCGGCTCGGCGGTTCTGGAGCGTGTTGACCCCTATGCAACCGACGATGCAGACGCAATCGTTGCGGCGTTCGCACCGACCGCAATCGCGATCAATGCCGTCAACCGCTCGATGGGCCAGCCGGATCTTTATCCCTTTGTCGTCAACGAGGCGGTAAAGGACAAGCTGGCATTTGTGGCCAGCCTTTGCCGGGGCTGACAGGACAGAACCGCACTAATGTCGGCCGCAAGGGTTGCACCTGCGGCCCTGAAGCGCGATGACAGCAGGGTGCCGCCAACCCGGAGGGACGCTCATGTTCGATTGGGCCACTGCCGCCCCTGCCATTGCCGCCGCCTTCCTTGCGTCGGTGGTCGAGGTGGTCGAAGCGTTCACCATCGTTCTTGTAGTTGCCACCTTGCGCGGTTGGCGCCCCGCACTTCTGGGCACAGGGGCGGCGCT
Source organism: Rhodobacterales bacterium (assembly GCA_038251625.1). Classification (GTDB taxonomy): domain Bacteria; phylum Pseudomonadota; class Alphaproteobacteria; order Rhodobacterales; family Rhodobacteraceae; genus JBBQXK01. Next base: position 30,808 of record JBBSBE010000015.1, on the reverse strand, counting down.
TGTGGTCCTGGCTGTGATCGTCGTGGCACTTGGCCCGCTTCTGACCCTGATCCCGATTTCCGCTCTGCAACTCGTCATCGGTACGCTTTTGCTGCTTTTCGGCATGGGGTGGCTGCGCAAGGCGTGCCTGCGCTCTGCCGGGGTGATTGCGCTGCATGACGAAACTGCGGCCTTTGCGTCCGAAACCACGGCGCTTGGCGTGGAGATGCAGGGCAGCACGGCGCCGCAAGACTGGATTGCGGGCCTTGCCGCTTTCAAGGCTGTCCTTCTGGAAGGGCTGGAGGTTGCGTTCATCGTGGTTGCCGTGGGCGCGGGGCGCGGGCTTTTGTGGCCCGCCGCCATCGGGGCGCTGGCCGCCTGTGTCGCTGTTCTTGTTGTCGGTGCCGCCCTGCACCGGCCGCTGGCGCGGGTGCCCGAGAATGCGCTGAAATTCGGTGTGGGCATCATGCTGTCCGCGTTCGGCGTGTTCTGGACGGGCGAGGGGCTGGGCGTGGAATGGCCGGGCGCCGATCTTGCCCTTCTGCCGCTTGGCGCGCTCTTTCTGGGAACTGGACTTCTGGCCGTCCGTCTGGCCCGAAAGGAGGCGCTGGCATGACGATCCTTCGCGATGTCGCGGCAGAACTGTGGAAGATGTTTCTGGCCGACGCGCGCCTGTCGTTCTCCATCCTTGTGCTGGTGGGCCTGACGGCCATCGCCTCGGGCTTTAGTGCGCTCTTGGCAGGCGTCCTTCTGGTGATCGGGATGCCTGTGGTCCTGATCGCCGTCGTGGTTCGCGCGGCCCGGTCCTAGCGCGGCCAGGCAAGGTCTGGACCGCTGCGGAAGTAAGAGACGTTGTTTGTAAAGGTACTGTCCGGCACAAGCCTGATCCAGCGGCCGGCAGGATCGTCGATGGCGGCGATGTGGGTGATGAACCACGGGTTCCAGGCGCTCTCATCGGGGCCGAGATACCGCGCAAGCAGGCGGCGGAAGCGGGGGGCGTCCATCGGCTCCACGCTCGCCCGTCCGCGCAAGCCCAAATGCAAAAGGATGCCCGCAACATTGTCGAAATGCACGATTTCGACCGCGCAGGCCGGGTCGGCCAAGAGCCGGGCGACCGAGCGGCTGGTTTCGGACCCTAGCATCCACAGCGCCCCCTCCTCCCAGATGAACCAGACCGGGGCGTTGCGTGGCCCGTCCGGCGCCTGCGTCGCAAGGTTAGCCATCAGGGGCCGGCACAGAACATCCTTGGGATCGAAAGGTCGCGGCATCAGGATCCCGCCGTTCCTTCCATTTTCGCTAAAGCATCCCCGGCACGACCAAATCGGGCGGGCGGTGCCCATCGGCAAAGGTCTTGATGTTCAGGATCACCTTCTCGCCCATCTCGACCCGGCCTTCCAGCGTGGCCGATCCCATGTGCGGCAGCAGCACCACATTCGGCAGTTCGCGCAGCCGGGGGTTTACCTCATGCCCGCGCTCGAACACGTCGAGCCCCGCCCCGGCAATTTCGCCCGCGCGCAGGCCACGCGTCAGGGCATTTTCGTCGATTACCTCGCCCCGTGACGTGTTCACGATGACGGCGGTGGGTTTCAGCAGTTTCAGCCGCCGCGCATTCAGAAGGTGAAAAGTGGCGGGCGTGTGGGGGCAGTTGACGCTGATGATATCCATCCGCGCGATCATCTGGTCTAGGCTTTCCCACCACGTCGCATCCAGCTCTGCCTCAACCTCCGGACGCAGACGGCGGCGGTTGTTGTAATGGATCTGCATTCCGAAGGCCCGCGCCCGCCGCGCCACGGCCTGGCCGATCCGCCCCATCCCCAGAATGCCGAGCCGCCGCCCGCCGATCCGCCCCCCCAGATGGGCCATCGGCGACCAGCCTGCCCAGTTGCCCGCATGCATTTCGGCCAGGCCTTCGGGGATTCGCCGGGTCACGGACAGGATCAGCGCCATCACCATGTCGGCGGTATCCTCCGTCACGACGCCCGGCGTGTTTGACACCAGAATGCCCCGCTGCCGCGCTGTCGCCACGTCGATGTGATCGACCCCGGCCCCATAGTTGGCGATCAGCTTCAACCGCTCGCCCGCCTGTGCCAGAAGCCCCGCATCGATGGCGTCGGTGATCGTCGGCACCAGAATATCTGCGCTGCGCATCGCTTCGGCCAGTTCATCGCGGGTCATTGCGCGGTCGGGATCGCGCAGCGCCACGTCGAAAAGTTCAGTCATCCGCGTCTCGACCGCAGGCGGCAAACGTCGCGTCACGACAACACTCAGGCGTTTCGTTGGCATCAATCTCCCCTCGCGACTTCCCCTCGGGACCGTCAAGGGGCAGAGTGGTGCCAAGCGGGGCGCTATACAAGCCCCGCAGGGCACACGGGCAGAAGGACGGGCCGCGCCGCAAAAGGCGCCCCGCACAGGGCAGGACGACATGAGCACGACAGGCAAACGCGCCCTTTGGGTGGCTGTGGCGCTGACGATCACCGGGGTCGCCATCGCCGAAGAAGCATCGCTGACCGATGTTACCGCCCCTGCGGACGATGCCGTGGCGCTGGCGTCCGTCGGGCCCGTTTCGGGCCAGATCGGGCGCGGTGCGGTGACCAACCTTCCCCTTCCACGCTACGTCACCCTGAAAACGGGCGAGGGTAACGCGCGCCGTGGCCCCAGTCTGACACACCGCATCGACTGGGTGTTCACACGCGCAGGCATGCCATTGAAGATAACGGCCGAACACGAACACTGGCGGCGTATCGAAGACAGCGAAGGCGTGGGCGGCTGGGTGCATTACGCGCTCTTGTCCGGCACCCGGTCCGTCCAGATCACGCAAGATATGGCCGAGTTCCGCGCCAAGCCCGACGACAGCGCACCGGTGGTAATGCAAGCGGAAATCGGCGTGATCGCACGGCTTCTTGAATGCACCGCCGATTGGTGCCGCATCAGTGTGGACGGCACGCGCGGCTGGCTGCGCAAGACGGCAATGTGGGGCGTGGAGCCGGGCGAGATCGTCGAGTGATCGCCTTGCGGGCCGCCGCCCGCGCGCGATAGCCTGCGCCCCACGGCCTGAACCGAAGCGAATCCCACATGTCTCTTGCCCCCGGCACACGCCTGAACCTGTCAGCCGGGATCGCCTCGGTGTCCGTCGCGGCCACGCTTGTGGCACTGAAACTCTGGGCGCTGGGTGAAACGGGGGCGTTGTCCATCGCGGCTTCGCTGGCCGATTCGGCGCTTGATCTGATGGTCAGTCTGGGGGCCATGGCCGCCATCCTGTATGCCGCAAAGCCGGCGGACGAAGATCACGCGTTCGGGCACACATCGGCCGAGGATCTGGCCTCGCTGGGACAGGCGTTCTTTATCCTGACGTCGGCTGGCGTGATCGCCTGGGCTGCCGTTGCGCGGCTGCTGAACCCAAGACCGGTGCAGTTGAACGCTGAAGCTGCGGGCATCGCGGTGATGCTGCTGTCCGTCGCGCTGACGCTGGGGCTGGTGCTTTGGCAAGGTCGGGTGGCTCGACGCACCGGTAACCGCGTCGTAGCCGCGGACCGGCTGCACTATCTTGGCGATCTTCTGCCCAATATCGGTGCCATCGCCTCGCTCTGGGTCTCGGCGAAGTTCGGGCTGTCGTCGATTGACAGTGTGGTGGCGCTTGGGGCTGCGGCAATGTTGGTTGTGGGCGCGCTGAGGATCGGCAAGGGGGCATGGGACGCGCTGATGGACCGGCGGGCCGATCCTTCCGTGATCGAAGGCATCGCTGCCATCGCACGCGACTGGCCCGGCGTGCGCGGCTTTCACGACCTCAAGACACGCACGGCGGGCAGCCGTATCTTCGTCAACATCCACATCGAACTGGATGGCGAGCAAAGCCTGCGCGACGCGCATGCCATTGGCGCCGCCCTGCGCCGCGCCATCCTGGCGGCCTATCCGCAAACGGATGTGATCGTGCACAAGGATGTGGCGCGGTAGTGGGGGGCAGGTAGGGTGGGTGCACCCACCCTACGAACCGTCCGTTGGCAGCGCATCGATTTCCGCCGCCACCAGCGCCTGAAGCTGCCAGAGATAGCTGTCGCGAATCCCCAAAGCCTCCAGATGCGCCACCGTGTTGTGCAGATATTCCGCGCAGCTTCCCGCGTGCCCCGCTGCCCGTGCGATCCGGGCGGCCTGCGTGGCAAGGGGCAGCCGCACAAGATCGGGGTCGGTTGCGGACGTGCAGTAGAAGGTCAAGGCGCGAAATTGTTCGCCCCCGGCGCGCACCGTCAGCCAGCGCAGCGCTGGGATGTCCACCTCGGTCGCGATTTCCCGCTTCAGAAGCCGAACCATCCTGCCATGCGGATCATCCTTCGGCATCCGGTAGGCCACGCCCGCGCAGGCGCCGCCCCGGTCCAGCGCCAGCATCAGCCCCGGCACTTCCGGAGTGCCGCGCCAACCGGTCATGTTGATACAGAAGGACCGCCGCCAGCCATGCGCGATGCAGGCGCGCGCCTCGACATGATCGAAGGCAGGTTTCCAGATGAGCGAGCCATAAGCGAACACCCAGAACGCGTTGCCCGCGTTCAGGGCCAGCATCCGCGTGGCCAGCGTATCGAAATCCTGATCCGTCAGGCGCGCAAAGCGATTGGACGGCCCGGGATCGGCCACCGGACGCGTAACTTTCGCGACATGCGCCTCCGTCAGGTCGAGGGGGCGGGGCGAACGCTTTTCCGGCATGGGCACGCATACCTTTGGCAGAGACGCCGCCCAAGAATGGTCAATGGCGAAGTGCCGTCAAGCAAACAGGTGCTCCTAGACGCCGTGATAGGCGCGATACCAGTCCACAAAGCGGCGTACACCTTCGGCGATATCGGTGCGGGGCAGGGGGCCCGTCAGCGCCTCGATCAACCGCGCATCGGCCCAGGTCGCGGGCACATCGCCGGGTTGCATCGGTAAAAACCGCTTCTCAGCCACACGCCCCGTTGCGGCCTCCACCGCCGCCACGAAATCCATCAGGGCCACCGGCGCCCCGTTGCCGATGTTCACCACCCGGAACGGCGCCACGGGGGACAGGCTGTCGACATCGGCCACCGGCACATGCCCCGGAACCGCGTCTATCAGGCGCATGATTCCTGTCACCAGATCGTCGATGAAAGTGAAATCCCGCCGCATGTCGCCCTGATTGTAGATGTCGATCGGCTCGCCAGCGAGGATCGCCCGCACGAACTTGAAAAGCGCCATGTCGGGCCGACCCCAGGGGCCGTAGACGGTGAAGAAGCGAAACATGGTGGTGGGCAGGGCGTAGAGGTGCGCGTAGCTGTGCGCCATCGCCTCGCCCGCCTTCTTGGTGGCCGCGTAAAAGCTCATGGGGTGATCGGCGCGGTCAACCTCGGCGTAGGGCATCTTGGCATTGGCGCCATAAACCGACGAGGTTGAGGCGATCAGCAGATGCTGTGGCGGATGCGCCCGCGCGGCCTCAAGAACCTCGTAGGTGCCCAGAAGATTGGCCTCGACATACGACCGCGGCGCCTCGATCGAATAACGAACCCCCGCCTGTGCCGCGAGGTGGATCAGAATGTCCGCCCCCGTCTCGACCAGCAGGTCCGCCACGCAACCCGGCGTCTCGACCCGCGCTTCGACTGCACGGAAGCCGGGCGACTGCAGCAGCATCGCGTGGCGGCGGTGCTTCAGGGCGGGGTCGTAGTAATCCGTCATCGCGTCGAGGCCCGTGACCTCCCACCCCTCCGCCAGCAACCGCTGGCACAGGTGATAGCCGATGAATCCCGCAGATCCCGTGACGAGCGCGCGCCGTGCCATGTTGTCCTCCGGTTCAATGCCGTTGCTCGATCTTCGAACGGGCCGGGCCAAGCCTTATCCCGATTCGTCGCTGGGCAAACATCCAGTGGGCTGGACGGGGTGTTGATCGGGGCGGGCGAGCCCCCACTTTACGGGGTTACAGCGACACCGCCGGATAGATTGGTGTAAGATCGCCCTTCCACGGCCCGTGATAGAGCGACAAAAGCCTGTCGGCCTGCACCCGGCCCGATGCCGCATCCTCGGCGATGGCGTCCAGCCATCCCGCCTCGCTGTCCATCCCCGCCCCGGCCTGCGCCCGCGCTTTCAGCCCGCCTTGCGCCAGCGCCACGGCCTCACGCGCTAGGTCGATCAGCCGCACGCCGCCCGCCTCGCCCTGCAGCGCCTGAACGGATGCGGCCACCCGCAGACCCTCCCGCGTTTCAGCGTTGAAGCCCTTCACCAGATCCCAGGCGGCATCGAGCGCGCCCTGATCGTACATCAGCCCCACCCAGAACGCGGGCAGCGCGATCATGTGGCTACGGTCGCCCGCGTCGGCCCCCCGCATCTCGATGTATTTCTTCACGCGAGCTTCGGGGAAAACGGTCGTCATGTGGTCGGCCCAGTCCGAAAGTGTGGGCTTTTCGCCGGGCAGGGCGGGCAACTCACCTTTCAGGAAATCGCGGAAACTTTGCCCCAGCGCGTTGATGTAGGTGCCATCGCGGTAGACGAAATACATTGGCACATCGAGCACCCAGTCGACGTATTGCTGAAACCCGAAGCCATCCTCAAAGGCGAACGGCAACATCCCGGTGCGGCTGTCGTCGAGCCCCCGCCAGATCCGGCTTCGCCAGCTTTTGTGGCCATTGGGTTTCCCCTCGAAGAAGGGGGACGAGGCGAAAAGCGCTGTGGCCACGGGCTGCAGGGCCAGCGCCACGCGCAGCTTTTTCACCATGTCGGCCTCGGACGCGTAGTCGAGGTTCACCTGAACGGTGCAGGTGCGATACATCATCTGGGTGCCGTGGGTGCCTACATGCCCCATGTAATCGGTCATCAGCCGGTAGCGGCCCTTCGGCATCACCGGCATGTCCTCGTGCCGCCAGACCGGGGCCGCGCCGATACCCATGAAGCGCGCGCCGATGGTATCGGCCACCTCTTTCACTTCGGCGAGATGGCGATCAAGCTCTGCTGCGGTGTCGTGGACGGTGGCAAGCGGCGCGCCCGACAGCTCAAACTGACCGCCGGGCTCCAGGCTGATGTTCGCGCCGTCGCGAACAAGCCCCACCACGAAGTCGCGCTCCATCACCGGGGTCCAGCCAAAGCGCGCCTGCAAGCCATCGAACATCGCATGGATCGAGCGGGGGCCATCGTAGGGCAGGGGGGAAAGATGGTCGGGGCAGTAGCCGAACTTTTCGTGCTCGGTGCCGATCATCCAGCGGTCGGCGGGTTTGGAGCCGCCTTCCATGTATTCGGCAAGCTGCTCCATGCTTTCGATCGGCCCGCCGCCGGATTGGGGAATGGACATGGGGGCGGCCTCCGGCTCTGGCGTTATCGGCGCCTAGACCTGTCTTGCGGGCTGGGCAGTGTCAAGGGTGGGGCGGCAGTGTCATCAACGTGTCATCCGCCGTCGCGCCGGGCAATCCCTGCGCCCGCGCGGCGCCAGATGACACGGGTTTCCGCGTCAGCGGCAATCGCCGTTCCCCCCGCTGTGCCGGTGGGGGCAAGCGCCGCGACCAGCGCGCCTACGTCCATGCCCGGAAGGGCCGCAAAGGCATCGTACAGCTTTTCTGCCCCCGCCGCATCCACGGGTACCAAAAGCGCCTGCCCGTCGGCCTGTTTCAGACGCCACAGACGGCGGCCCCGCATGGTCAGAAGCCGCAGTTCCACCAGATCGGGCAGCGCCACGAAACCGCCGAAAGCCGGGCCGAGGTAGGCCACCTGCCCCTCATCGACCTCGACCATCCCCGGCGCCGCCACTGCTTGCGCAAATCGCACCCGGCGCCAAGCGCTGATCGCCCAGACCACGCCTGCCAGCGCAAGCACGCCTCCAAGAGGGATCAGCAGCAAGCCACCCTGCGCCGCCATCCATAGGCCAACGACGCTGGCCGCGCCTGCAGCGCCCACTTCCCGGTAGGGGCGGAGGCTGGCCAGAACTTCGGGGCGGATCACGGCGCGCCCGTCTTTTGTGCAACCTGCACCCCGGCATAGGGAGCGGGGATCGCCTCGAATGTCATGGCCGTCAGATCGGCGATGCATCGCCGATCCGCGATATCCTTTGCGTTGACCTTCTGCCGCCAAAGGCATCCGTCACGGGCAAAAATGATCTCCTTGCCAAACACCTCGGCCCAGCCGCCGCCCAGATCGACCGTGCCATCCGGGCCGACCAACCGATGCCGGTCGTCATAGCATTCTCCATAGGGGCCTGTGCCCATACCGATGCGGAAGGTCTTTTCCAGAAACCACGTCGGTCTGACCGGCTTTGTAAGGACAATCTCGAGTGTGCCCTCGGACCCCGCACCGCGCCGGGTCTCTGCCCAGCCGTCGCGGGCCAGCCGGGGCAGGTAGGTGACAGGATCTTCGCCGATCATCGGCGTCACGCCCTTCGGTGGGGACTTGACGCCTTTGACACGCGATTTCGCGTGCTCTTCCGACTGCGCGCCACCATTCAGCCAATAGCGCTTGTCGTCGATGAACAGCCCCCCACCGTTCCAGCAAGGGCCCCAGGCATATAGATGCAGCGCGCGCAGGTACGGCATCCGGCTTACCGCCGTCCATGAACCGCCCAGCGGGCCCTGCCATCGACCGTCCATCGCGAAATAGATGAAATGGGTGCCATCGGGCGACAGATCGCAGCGTCGTTCGTAAATGCGGCCCTTCAACCATTGGCCAAGTTTGACGGTATCCTTGGCCAGATTCCATTCCAGAAGCGCCACTTGTTTCGACGGACCGCGCCGCAACACCGCGACGACGGGCGCCTTGCGGGCCAGGATGCCGAAGATGCGGGGTGCAACGGGTGGCTTCACTTGCGCACCTCCGTGGGTGTGCGGAACAGGACCAAGGCGATCTCGCCCTTCGGCACGAAGCCAAGCGACGTGTAGGCGCGGATCGCCGCCGGGTTCGTCGCAAAAAGCAGCGCACGGCTCGCCCCTGCCGCGTGCCCTTCGGCCAGATGCAGGCCGACGGCGCGGCGGGCATGGCCCCTGCCGCGCAGGGCGGGCGGGGTGAACACACCCCCCACCTGCACCGCATCGGGCAAGGTGGCGTTGAAGCCGGTCATCGCCACCGCCGCGCCCTCATGGACCAACAGCCGGTGCGAGCCCCGCGCGATCCAGCCTTCCACATCGCGTTTCGCCAGTATCAGCGAAGCCTCGGGTGCCACGCCTTGGGTTTCCTCCAGCGCCGCGCGTCGCCACCCGACCATCAGCGCGCGGTCATCCGGCCCCGGTGGGCGCAGATGATAGCCGCCGCAATCGGGCAGGCGCAGGGCTGCAAGGTCAAGCGCAAAGCCCTGCTCGTCGTTGGCCATACGTGTGGCCGCCGTGGCAAGGCCAAGCTCGCGCCGCGCAGCGGCCACCTGCTCCGCCTCGCCCACCAGCCCCGCCACGGGGCGCCGGGCGATCAGCGGGCGCAAGGCAGGCCAGTCGCCACCCTGCCATTGCGGCAAGAGCATCCCGCCATTGGTCAGCCCCACCACACCCGAAACAGGCCCGCCCGCAACCCAAAGCCGCATCGCATTGGGGTGGGTGCCCTTCAGGCCGTGGTCGGCAAGGTTCGACAGCAGAAACATCGAGCTTTCCAGCCGATCGCGCAGAAAGGCGATCACGTCGGGCAGATCGTCCGGAATGGCGGGACGGAGGCTCATAACCAGTCTCCAAGGCTTGCCTGCCAAAGTGACAGGGCCGCCACCGCCGCCGTATCGGCACGCAGGATGCGGGGGCCAAGGCTGGTGGGCAATGCCTGCGGCATGCCCCGAAGGCGGGCAGCTTCGTCGGCGGAAAACCCGCCCTCGGGTCCGATCAGGATGGCCCAGGGCGCCCCCCGTGGCCCGGGCAAAGTGGCGGGGGCGACGCCTGCCAGCGCCTCGTCGCACCACAACAGGCGGCGGTCGGCGGGCCAACCCGCCAGCAGACGATCCAGCGGTTGCAGCGCGGCAACCTCGGGCACGAACGTGCCGCCGCATTGCTCGGCGGCCTCAACCGCATGGGCTTGCAGCCGGTCTTGTCGGATACGTTCTGCGTTGGTGTGCCGGGTCTGGACCGGCAGGATGCGTGTGGCGCCCAACTCGGCGGCCTTTTCCACGATGAAATCTGTGCGCCCTTTCTTCAGCGGCGCGAAAAGCAGCCAAAGATCGGGTGGCAGGCGCAAGGGCGCGCTTTGTTCGGCGCAGACCAGCATCCCCCCCCGGCGCGACGCTTCTGCCACGTCTGCCTGCCACTCGCCATCGCGCCCGTTGAACAGCGCCACCCTGTCGCCCTTGCCAAGGCGCATCACCGCGAACAGGTAGTGGGCCTGTGCCTCTGCCAAGGGCACGGGTTGCCCCGCCCCAAGCGGGTGATCTACATGAAGGCGAACGCGCGCGGATGCCATGGGGGCAACTTATGACCGAGCCTGCGGCAAGACCAGAGGTCACCGGTACCGTGGCCGATGCCGAGACTGGCAACTGGGTGGACCGCTTTGCTCCGTCCGTCACGCGCCCGTATTTGCGGCTAAGCCGGGCCGACAGACCGATCGGCACCTGGCTTTTGCTGCTGCCTTGCCTTTGGGGCCTTTCCCTCGCTGCAGCGGTTGATGGTTTCCGGCCCATGGATGCCTGGATTGCGGTCGGTTGCGCGATGGGCGCGCTCCTGATGCGGGGCGCTGGCTGCACTTGGAACGACCTGACTGACCGCGACATCGACGCGCAAGTCGCCCGCACACGCAGCCGTCCGCTGCCGTCCGGCCAGGTGACACCCCGGCAGGCGCTGGCGTGGATGGTCGCGCAGGCGCTGCTTGCGGCGGGCATCCTCTTCACCTTCAACGCCGCGGCAATAGCGCTTGGCGTGGCGTCACTGTTGCTGGTTGCGATCTACCCCTTCGCCAAACGCTTTACGTGGTGGCCGCAGGTGTTTCTGGGCCTTGCGTTCAACTGGGGCGCGCTGGTGGGCTGGACGGCGCACACAGGCAGCTTGGGCTGGCCCGCAATCCTGCTCTGGCTGTCGGGGATCGCCTGGACGCTCTTTTACGACACGATCTATGCCCATCAGGACAAGGAGGATGACGCACTGATCGGGGTGAAATCCACCGCCCGGCTCTTTGGTGACGCAGGCACGCGGCCATGGATGCGGGGGTTTCTGGTTTCCACCGTGGTCCTGGCCGGTCTTGCCGTCATCCTCGCGCTCGTGCCTACCGGGGCGCCTGCGCTGGCGCTGGTTCTCGGCCTCTGCGGGGTCTGGGCTTTTGGCTGGCACATGACCTGGCAACTGGTACGGCTCGACACCACCGATCCTGCGCGCTGCCTTGTCCTCTTCCGATCCAACCGTGATGCAGGCCTTCTCTTTGCGCTGTTTCTTGCCGGTGGGGCACTCCTGTGATTGATGGCGCGCGCGATAGGGCCTAGAGACGTTGAACGCGGTGGGGGAACCGGCGGGGACAATGGGGAAGAACAAGCCAACGCTTTTGGCACTGGGTGCAGCGGCACTGGCGGGGCTTATCGCCTTTGGCGCAGCCACGTGGGCCGCACATGCCATCGAGAAGCGCACTGTCGCCGCGGTGAAGACCCGCCTGATCGTCGAGGGTGTCACTTGGGCGCATGTTTCGGCGGATGGCCTGCAAATCCGGCTGGAGGGCACGGCCCCGAATGAGGCTGCCCGCTTCCGCGCTGTGAACGTGACAGGCTCCCTGATCGACGCAGGTCGTGTGCGCGACCGGCTGGACGTCGTGGCCTTCAAGGTACCCGAAGCACCACGTTTTTCGGTCGAGATTCTGCGCAATACCGACGGCCTGTCGATCATCGGGCTGATGCCGTCCGATACCCGGGACGCCCCCGATCTTGGCGCCGCCGTCGCGGCAGTGGCGCAAGGCGCACCCGTGGCCGACATGATCGAGACTGCGGATTATCCCACGCCGGAAGGTTGGGAAGAAGCGCTCGGCTTCGGGCTGAAGGCGCTGGAGCGGCTGCCACGATCCAAGATTTCGGTCGCGGCGGACCGTGTGGCGATCACCGCGATTTCCGACAGCGAAGCCGAGAAGAAGCGCCTTGAAAGCGATCTTGCGCGCCTTGCCCCGCCGGGACTGCGCGTCGAGATCGACATCTCTGCCCCGAGGCCGGTGCTGACGCCCTTTACACTTCGTTTGGTTATGGACGGCGGGGCCGCGCGCTTTGATGCCTGCGCCGCCGATACCGATCGGGCGCGGGACCGCATCTTGGCGGCGGGCGTGAAGGCGGGTGTTGCAGGCAAGGTGCTTTGCACGATCGGTCTGGGCGTCCCCACGCCCCGTTGGGCCGAAGCGGTTGAGACGGGCATCGCGGCGCTTGCTGAACTTGGGGACGGAACGCTGACCTTTTCCGACGCGGATGTGACCCTCCTTGCCGCGCCAGAGGTGGAGCAGGCGGCGTTCGACCGCGTGGTCGGCGATCTGCAAGCGCGCCTGCCGCCCGTTTTCTCGTTGGATGCCACGCTCGCCCCGCGCGCCGAAGACTCCGCGCGCGGCCCTGCCGAATTCACCGCGACCCTTGCCGAGAATGGCAAGGTGGAGCTGCGCGGGCGGCTGACGAACGACGTGCAGAAGGCCGCCATCGACAGCTTTGCCCGTGCCCGTTTCGGTGCCGCTTCCGTCTATACCGCCACGCGGCTGGATGGCGATTTGCCCGAGGGCTGGCCGGTCCGGGTGATCGCGGGCCTTCAATCGCTGGCATCGCTGGATCGGGGCACGCTTCTGGTGCGCGCTGATCGGGTTGAAGTCCACGGCGTGACAGGGAATGCGGGCGCGCGGGCCGAGATTGCCCGCATCCTGTCGGACAGGCTTGGGCAAGGGCAGGTTTTCAAGGTGGACGTGGCCTATGACGAGGCGCTTGATCCGCTGGCGGCGCTGCCCACACCGGAAGAATGCGTGGAACGCCTGAATGCCGCGCTGACCGCCCACAAGATTGTTTTTGATCCAGGCTCGTCTGCGATGGGCGCAGGCTCGCGCGAATCGCTGGATGCGCTCAGCGCGGTCCTGAAGGAATGCCCGGGCCTGCAGGTTGAAGTTGCCGGCCACACCGACAGCCAGGGCAGCGAAGGCGGCAACCAGACGCTAAGCCAGGCGCGGGCCGGGGCGCTGTTGTCGGCGCTGCGCACCCGGGGCCTGCCCGTGAGTGGGTTCCTTGCCAAAGGATACGGTGAAGAACGGCCCATCGCCGACAATGCCACCGAAGAAGGGCGCGAGGCGAACCGGCGGATCGAGTTCACCTTGCTGGCCTCTTCCGCCGCGCCGGAGCAGCAAGCCGACGTAGGCCTGATGGCTGATGCCGCAGCGCCAGCCGAAGTCGGGGAAGTGACAACGTCCACCTCGAACGCGCCGGACGTAAGGGCCGCACCTCAGCCCGACCCCGCTTCGCAAGAGGCATTTCAGGTCGCAGCCGCCCCGGCGGAACCGGATCTGGGGCTGACACGCTCGATCACAATCGCCGAGGAAGCCGTGGCAGAAATTGATTCGTCGGACTTTCAGCCCACCGATGAAACCTATCCCCGTCCGCTGCGCCGCCCCTGATCCGATCCGCTTGCCATGAACCGCACCGAATTCATCATCGCAACAACGATCATTCTGTTCGTCGCCTATCTGATGGGCTGGTTCACGCATTGGATGCTCCACCGCTTCACACGCGTGGCTGGAAGCGAGATGGCGGAACTGGACAAGCTGGCGCAATCCCTGCACGACGCCGAGGAAACGCGCGACCAAGCGATGATCTACATCGAGAGCCGCGAGGCGGAACTGGTCAATCAGGTCCAGCAAACCGAGGCTGAGCTGCGCGCCGCGATGGATGGCTTGCGCACGGCACGGCACGAGGCGGAAGAGATGCGCGCCTATATCGAGCGTATCCACGCCACGAACTAGGACGCCCTGCAGAGCCTGCCGCGTCGGTCGGTCGCCAAAGGCCAGAGGATTGTCAGGTCTTGGTGTGCGCGAGGGCCGCGTCGACAAAGGCCCGCTCATCGTGGGTCAGCGCTTGTGCGCGCGGATAGATGGGCGTGGCCCGGTCGTTCAGGATCGGCGCATCCCACCCGTCGGTCGAGGCAAAGAAATCGGCCGCGCCATCAGGCCCGAATTCGCGCAGGAAGCCCTGCACCACGCAATCAAGGTAGCTTTGCAGGATCGGATGCGCGCCTCGTGGCGGCTGGCCGCTGCCTGCGGGCACGGCATAGACCTGTGCATCCTCTGGCCCGGCGGGGCCTTCGGCGGTGACGGCATGGCGCGCGTAGGCGGCTTCTCGTGCATCCAGGGCCGCCCAATTGCCGCCTGGGACGTCCGCCAGCAGGCCCATGATCGCGCCGGCGCCGGGATGCACCGACAGGAACGCGACGGGCCGCAGCGACGTATGCACCCAAACGCGCCGCCATCCGGTCAGCCGCGCCGGCCGGGCGCCCGGGTAATCGTGCGTCGCGCGGTTCACCAGCGAGCCGTAACCGAAAAAGCGATCCATGCGCGCACTGCCTTCCCCCTTGCCAGCCGCGCGAAGGGCGGGCTAAGCGTTGAGCGTCAGGATCGGGAGAATCCGGGGCAAGCGCAACCCGTTGTGCAGGTCCCGGTGCCGAAGGAGCAACCGCCCCGGTAAACTCTCAGGCGCAAAGGACCGTTCTGACACGAAGACTCTGGAGAGTCCCCGAAAGGGGCGCCGAAGGGATAACGATCTCAGGCGCAAGGGACAGAGGGGGCATCGCGGGGCAGGGATCGGCCTGCCCGGATGCCGGATGTTCCGGCGCAAGGCAGGAGGCGGCAATGGCCGACCTTGAGCGGACGGGGCTATACGACCTTCATGTCGCGCTTGGCGCGAAGATGGTGCCGTTCGCAGGCTACGAGATGCCGGTGCAATACCCCATGGGCGTGATGCGCGAGCATCTGCATTGCCGCGCAGAAGCGGGCCTTTTCGATGTCAGCCACATGGGACAGGTAATCCTGCGACCGCGGGGCGACATGTCCGCACTGGTGGATGCCTTCGAGGCGATGATGCCGGTCGATGTGGCAGGGCTGGCCCAAGGGCGGCAGCGCTATGGTCTGTTCACCGATGCGACCGGGGGTATTCTGGACGATCTGATGTTCGCCAACCGGGGCGACCACCTTTATGTCGTGGTCAACGCCGCCTGCAAGGCCGCCGATGTTGCGCATATGCAGGCGCATCTTGCAGCGGTGGCCGAGGTGATCCTGCTGACCGACCGCGCCCTTCTAGCCCTTCAGGGGCCTGCAGCCGAAGCGGCGCTTGCGCGGCATGTTCCGGGCGTGGCGGCCATGCGCTTTCTGGATACGGGCGTTTTCGGTGACCTCTGGATTTCACGCTCTGGTTATACCGGCGATGATGGGTTTGAGATTTCGGTGCCTGCTGGGCAGGCATCGGCCTTGGCCAAGGCGCTGCTGGCCGAGCCCGAGGTCGCGCCCATCGGCCTTGGCGCGCGTGACAGTCTGCGGCTGGAGGCGGGGCTTTGCCTTTACGGGCACGATATTGACACAGGCACCTCGCCTGTCGAGGCGGGCCTTTCCTGGGCCATACAGAAGGCGCGGCGGACAGGCGGCGCGCGCGCGGGCGGCTTTCCCGGCGCCGCACGCATCCTGCGCGAACTGGCCGAAGGTCCGGCCCGCCTGCGCGTGGGCCTGTCCCCCGAGGGCCGCGCCCCGATGCGCGAGGGCACGGCCCTTTTCGCGCCAGACGGCACACCCGCCGGGCATGTCACCTCCGGCGGCTTCGGCCCCTCGCTCGATGCCCCCATCGCCATGGGTTATGTATCGGCGCCGCTTGCCAAGCCCGGCACCGCCCTTCTGGGCGAAGTGCGCGGCAAACGTCTGCCCGTTTTCGTCACGTCCCTACCCTTCCGACCCTCCACCTCAAAGCGCTGAGGAGCGTTTCATGAAATACACCAAGGATCACGAATGGCTGCGCGTCGAGGGTGACCTTGTCGTCGTCGGCATCACCGAGCACGCGGCCGAGCAATTGGGCGATGTGGTCTTCGTCGAACTGCCCGAACCCGAAACGGTCGTGGCCGAGGGCGACGAGGTCTGCGTCATTGAAAGCGTCAAGGCCGCGTCGGATATCCTCGCGCCCGTGGACGGCGAGATCGTCGAGGTGAACGAGAAGCTGACCACCACGCCCGGCCTTGTGAACGAAGACCCGACCGGTGCTGCGTGGTTCTTCAAGATGAAGCTGGATGACCTCAGCGTGCTCGACGAACTGATGGACGAGGACGAATATGCCGAACTGATCGGCTAGACCCCAGAGAACATGTGTTTTTCGGAACTGGTTTTCACGCGGAGACCGGCTTCCCCCAAGGACAGCGCCATGACCTTCACCCCCACCGCCTACAACCCCTACGACTTTGCCAACCGCCGCCATATCGGCCCGTCGCCAACGGAGATGGAGGCAATGCTTGCGGCGGTCGGGGTGCAGACGCTTGATGCGCTGATCGATGAGACGGTACCGGCCTCGATCCGGCAAGCCTCGGGCCTGGGCTGGGCGCCGCTGGCCGAACATGAGCTTCTCGACCGGATGCGCGCGGTGGCGCAGAAGAACCGGGTGATGACCTCTCTGATCGGGCAGGGGTACTTCGGCACCGTCACCCCGCCCGCGATCCAGCGCAACATTCTGGAAAACCCGGCCTGGTATACGGCCTACACGCCCTACCAGCCCGAGATCGCGCAAGGGCGGCTTGAGGCGCTGCTGAACTATCAGACCATGGTGTCGGATCTGACGGGCCTGCCCGTCGCCAACGCGAGCCTGCTGGATGAGGCGACGGCGGCGGCAGAAGCGATGACGATGGCAGAGCGCAGTGCGAAATCCAAGGCGCGTGGGTTCTTTGTCGATCAGGGCTGCCACCCCCAGACCATCGGCGTGATCCGGACGCGGGCCCGGCCCTTGGGGATCGACGTGATCGTGGGCGACCCGGCGGCAATGGAACCCGACGCGGTATTCGGCGCGATCTTCCAGTACCCCGGCACGCATGGCCATGTGACCGATTTCACCGATGCGATTGCCCGCGTTCATGCCGCGCGCGGCATCGCCATCGTGGCGACCGATCTTCTGGCGCTCTGCCTTTTGAAGGAACCGGGGGCCATGGGGGCGGATATCGCGGTGGGCTCATCGCAGCGCTTTGGCGTGCCCATGGGGTATGGCGGGCCGCATGCGGCCTTCATGTCCTGCAAGGACGAGTTGAAGCGCGCGATGCCCGGGCGGATCGTGGGGGTTTCCATCGACGCGCGGGGCAATCGCGCCTACCGCCTCAGCCTGCAGACGCGCGAACAGCATATCCGGCGCGAGAAGGCCACATCGAACGTCTGCACCGCGCAAGCGCTTCTGGCGGTGATGGCCAGCTTCTATGCCGTCTTTCACGGGCCTGAAGGGCTGCGCGCGATTGCCGAGCGGGTGCATTTCCTGACCCAGCGTCTGGCGCGGGCGCTGAAGGCCGCTGGGGCGAAGGTCTCGCCGAAGGCATTCTTCGACACGATCACGGTCGAGGTCGGCGTGGGGCAGGCGGGTATTCTGGCTGCCGCCCGGGCAGAGGGGCTGAACTTCCGCAAGATCGGGCTGGACCGCGTGGGGATCAGCGTGGACGAGACGACGGATGAGCGGGTGCTGGTGCGCGTGCTGCGTGCCTTTGGGATCGAAGGCGTGCCGCCGCATCGCGCAAGCCTTGGCTTTCCCGAAACGATGCTGCGCGAGACGGATTACCTGTCGCACCCCGTCTTTCACATGAACCGCGCGGAATCCGAGATGATGCGCTACATGCGCCGCCTCAGCGACCGCGATCTGGCCCTTGACCGCGCGATGATCCCGCTTGGCTCTTGCACGATGAAGCTGAACGCGGCGGTCGAAATGATGCCGATCACCTGGCCCGAGTTTGGCGCCTTGCATCCCTTCGCGCCCGCCGATCAGGCGGCGGGGTACAGCGAAGCCATTGAGGATCTGCAGGAAAAGCTGTGCGAGATCACCGGTTACGACGCCTTTTCGATGCAGCCCAATTCGGGTGCGCAGGGTGAATATGCGGGTCTTCTGACCATCGAGGCCTATCACCGGGCGCGCGGCGAGGCGCGGGATGTCTGTCTGATCCCGATGTCCGCCCATGGCACGAACCCGGCCTCGGCCCAGATGGCCGGGATGCGCGTGGTCGTGGTGAAATCGGCACCCAACGGCGATGTGGACGTCGAGGATTTTGCCGCCAAGGCCGCTGCAGCGGGTGACAGGCTGGCGGCGTGCATGATCACCTACCCCTCAACCCATGGCGTATTCGAGGAAACGGTACGCAAGATATGCGATATCACGCATGCGCATGGCGGGCAGGTGTATCTGGACGGCGCCAACATGAACGCCCTTGTGGGACTGGTGAAACCGGGCGAGATCGGGTCGGACGTCAGCCATCTGAACCTGCACAAGACCTTTGCCATTCCGCATGGCGGCGGGGGGCCGGGGATGGGGCCGATTGGCGTGAAGGCGCATCTGGCGCCCTATCTGCCCGGGCATCCGCAAACCGGCGGGACCGAAGGCCCGGTCAGTGCGGCACCCTACGGCAGCGCCTCGATCCTGCTGATTTCATGGGCCTATTGCTTGTTGATGGGGGGGCAGGGGCTGACGCAGGCCACCCGGGTGGCGATCCTGAACGCCAACTACATTGCGGCACGGCTGAAGGATGCTTACCCTATCCTGTTCATGGGCAACAAAGGCCGGGTGGCGCATGAATGTATCCTTGATACCCGGCCCTTTGCAGACTGTGGCGTGACCGTGGACGATATCGCCAAGCGACTGATTGACAATGGATTTCACGCACCGACGATGAGCTGGCCGGTTGCCGGGACGCTGATGGTGGAACCCACCGAAAGCGAGACGAAGGCCGAGATCGACCGCTTCATCACGGCCCTTCTGGCGATCCGCGCGGAAATCCGGTCGGTGGAGCAAGGCGAGATCGCCGCCGAGGACAGCCCCCTGCGCCATGCCCCCCACACGGTGGAGGATCTGGTGGCCGACTGGACGCGCAGCTACCCGCGCGAGCAGGGCTGCTTCCCCCCCGGTGCGTTCAGGGTGGATAAATACTGGCCACCCGTCGGGCGCGTGGACAACGTCTATGGCGACCGCAACCTCGTCTGCATCTGTCCGCCCATGGAAAGCTACGCCGAGGCCGCCGAATAGCGTCTGGCGCGCGTCGGTTTTCTGTACCGACATCGTCGGTTTTCCGTCCCGACAGTCCCCCCCCAAGCGGCGCGCGCGGCGCGCCTTGCTTGACAATGCCCGGTCCCTGCGCCACATGGGTGCGCAAGATCGCGGGGCAGTAGCTCAGTTGGGAGAGCGCGTCGTTCGCAATGACGAGGTCAGGGGTTCGATCCCCCTCTGCTCCACCAGACCTTCCCCATAAATACCCGAAAGCCCGCGCGGATCGGATCGCGCATGCGCCACCCATGAACGCGTTTGCCCTGCGTTGTTTGGTTGTGGCGTCGCAGGATCGGTGGCCCCCAAAGCGAAAGTCCGTCGTCCGGCGCGGGGCGTGTTCGTTTCTGCGCCCGACTCATCGGCGCCAGGGATCGAACACAGCCCGGCACGTGGAGGGCGCTGCCTGTTCTTTGGGCGTGGTCAAAGTGATCTATGCCTACAGGGCCAGCGTAAAGCCTGAGAATCGCTGAGGGGGTCGCATCCACCCTTGATCGCCGACCATTCGATCTATATGAGAATGAACGTTCATTCTCTGCCTCTGACAGGCCCGCCATGACCGCCGCCGTTGCCCACAAGCTGGAGCCCCGCACCGCCGAGATCCTCGAACGGATCAAGGCTGTCTTTGCTTCAAAGGGCTTTGACGGCGCCTCGATGCAGGATCTTGCGCGCGGGGCGGGGATGAGTGCCGGTAACTTCTATCGGTATTTCCCATCCAAGAACGCCATTGTCGAGGCCATCGTCACGCGCGATCTTGAAGGGGTGGAGGCTGATTTCGCGTCGATCCTGCAGTCGGCATCGCCGCTTGAGGCACTGCGGCTGAAGCTGCGCGAGCGGATGCAGACATTCGCGGATGATGAAGAGGGCCCGCTTTGGGCCGAGATCGAGGCCGCTGCGGCGCGCCGGGTCGAGATTGCGGAAATCGCGGTGAAGATGGAAGTGGGGGTGATCCGTCACCTTCTGCGTGTGTTTGCCGTCATTGCGGGGATCCCGCAGCCCGATGCCGACCGCCGTTACACCGCGCATGCGCAATTGCTGGTGCTGCTTTTCAAGGGCGCGTCGATGGCCTGTGGCCAGACAGCGGCATCAGCGCCAAGCCCTGCGTTGAACATGCTGGTCCTGCGGATGATGGACCAGTTGCTGGATGAAATTGCTGCCGGGCGCGATCTTGCGCCTGCCCCCAAGGAATGATCGCTATGTTGCGCCTTTTGTCTGTTCTTGCACTGACGCTTGCCCCGCTTTTCGCGCTGGCCGAAGAAACTGCCACGCCGGTTGCCGCCCCGCCGCAATTGCCCGCCATCACGGTGGCACCCGTCAACAAAGTATCGCTGACGGACCGCGTGATCGCCACGGGCCTTGTCGGGCCGATCGAGCAGGTCGATGTGCAGCCGCAGATCGACGGGCAGGCGGTTGAGGCCGTGCTGGCAGATATGGGCGACCGGGTCGAGGCGGGGCAGGTGTTGGCACGTCTGTCGCGTGACACGCTGAACCTTTCCAAAAGCGAACTGATGGCATCGCGCGCCTCGGCGGCGGCGACGGTGGCGCAGGCACAGGCCTCGATCGTTGAGGCGGAAGCGAACCGCGATGAAGCGGTGCGCCAGCGCGACCGCAGCATGGCCTTGCGCGCGCAAGGAAACGTGGCGCAGTCGGCCACGGATCAGGCGGTCGCCAGCGCGATTTCGGCAGAGGCGAACGTATCGGTCGCCCGTCAGACGAAGGCCGCCGCCGAAGCGCAGGCAGCCGTGATCGAGGCGCAGATGTCGGACGTGGAACTGCGCCTTGCGCGGACGGATGTGCGCGCGCCGGTCGCGGGCGAGGTGGTGGAAAAGAACGCGCGGCTTGGCGGGATCGCCAGCGGGCAGGGCGCCCCGATGTTCGTGATCGTGAAGGATGGCGCGCTGGAGCTGAATGCCGACGTGTCCGAGGCTGATCTCTTGCGTGTGGCGGTGGGCCAGGACGCGCTGATCAAGGTTGTCGGACAGGAAAACCCGGTTCCCGGGAAGGTGCGGCTGGTGGAGCCGACGGTGGATACCGCCACGCGGCTCGGCCGCGCGCGCATCGTGTTCGACGATCAGTCTGCCGTGCGGTCTGGCATGTATGGGGAAGCAGATATCGTGATCGCCCGCCGCGACGGTCTGGCCGTGCCCGTCACCGCCATTTCGGGGCGCGGCAGTGATACGACCGTCTTGCGTGTGGTCGATGGGACGGTCGAGCAGGTGAAGGTAGCGACAGGCATTCGCGATGCGGGGCAGGTCGAGATCATGTCGGGTCTGGCGGAGGGCGATCTGATCGTCACCCGCGCGGGCAGTTTCGTGCGGCCGGGCGACCGGATCAACCCCGTGATGGCCGATGCGGCCGAAGCGTCGAACTGAGGACAACACGATGAACTTCTCAGCCTGGTCCATCCGCAACCCGATTGCGCCGATCCTTCTGTTCGTCATTCTGATGGTGCTGGGGTGGCAGTCTTTCAACGCGTTGCCGATCACCCGTTTTCCCAACATCGACGTACCTCTGGTGGCCGTCACCGTTACCCAACCCGGCGCAGCGCCTGCCGAAATGGAAACGCAGATCACCAAAAAGGTCGAGGATGCGGTGGCGGGCATCACCGGGGTGAAGAACATCACCTCGAGCCTGTCGGACGGCGTGTCCACGACTGCGGTCGAGTTCCGCATGGAAGTGCCCACCGAAAAGGCCGTGCAGGATGTTAAGGACCAGATCGACCAGATTATCGGCGATCTGCCCGGTTCTGCCGACACCCCCATTGTCACGCGTATCGACGTGGAGGGGCAGGCGATCATGACCTTCGCCGTCTCTGCCCCACAGATGCAGCTGGAAGATCTGTCGTGGTTTGTGGACGACACGATCACCCGTTCCTTGCAGGGCAAGCCCGGGGTGGGCCGGGTTGACCGCTACGGCGGGTCCGACCGCGAGATCCGGGTAGAGCTTGACCCCGTTCGCCTTGAAAGCTTTGGCATCACGGCCACGTCCGTCAGCCAGCAACTCAGCCTGACCAACGCCAACGTCGGCGGCGGCAAGAGCGAGATCGCGGGCGGAGAGCAGGCGATCCGTACGCTTGGCGATGCGACGACAGCGGCGAAACTGGCGGAAACGTCGATTGCGCTGCCCTCTGGCCGCTATGTGCGCATCTCGGACCTGGGCCGCGTGATCGACACCTATGAAGAGCAGAAATCGTTCGCCCGCTTCAACGGCGAACCGGTGGTGGTCTTTGCGGTTTTCCGTGCCAAGGGTGCGTCCGAGGTCAGCGTGTCCGAGGTGGTGAATGCCGCGCTGGACGACGTGCGCGCGGCGCATCCCGAGGTGCGGATATCCCCGGTCGATGACACGGTCTATTATACCTATGGCAACTATGAGGCCGCGCTGCACACGCTGATCGAAGGCGCGATCCTGGCGGTTCTGGTGGTGCTGGCGTTCCTGCGCAACTGGCGCGCCACGCTGATTGCTGCGGTGGCGTTGCCCTTGTCGGCGGTGCCCACCTTCTGGGTGATGGACCTCCTGGGATTTTCGCTCAACCTTGTGTCGTTCCTCGCCATCACGCTTGCCACCGGCATCCTTGTCGATGACGCCATCGTCGAGATCGAGAACATTGCGCGGCACATCAGGATGGGCAAGACGCCATTCCGCGCCGCCATCGAGGCGGCGGACGAGATCGGCCTTGCCGTGATCGCGACTTCGGCCACGATCATTGCGGTGTTCGTGCCTGTCAGTTTCATGCCGGGGATTCCGGGGCAATATTTCCGGCAATTCGGTCTGACGGTGGCCATCGCCGTGATCTTCTCGCTGCTTGTCGCGCGACTGATCACACCGCTGATGGCGGCCTATCTGATGAGCGCGAAGGACGCCGAAGAAAAGCACAGCGGCGATGGCGCCACGATGCGCGGCTACATCTGGTTCGTGCGGCGCACGACCGGGGGCGGGCTGCCCTTGCCGAACCCGCTGTGGCTGCTCTTTCCGTTGCGTATGGTGCCGGGTGTGCGCGCTCTGGTGGCGCATCCGACGTTCCGGTTTCCCGCCCGCTATCTGACGCTGATCGCCTCCATCGGGGTGCTGGCGGTGTCGATCTTCTTCATGATCCGTATTCCGGGCAGCTTCATTCCGCCCGAAGACGTGAGCCGCATTCCGGTATCGGTGGAGCTTCCCCCCGGGACGACGCTTGAACAGACCGACCAGACCACCCAAGCCATGGTCAAGGCCATCGAAGGGGTGGACGGGGTGGAATCCGTCTTCGTGCTTGGGGGCGCCTCGCCAACCGGCGACCGGGACATCCGCCGCGCATCGGTGACGGTGATCCTGAACAAGCTGGACCACAGCCTGCTGCACCGCGTGGCAGAAATCGCGCAGACCTTTCCAGTGGTCGGTCCCTTCATCCCCAATTCGCCAAGTGCGGGCCGGACCCGCCCGCAAAACGTGATCGAGGCCGAGATTTTCAACAAACTGGCATCGATCCCCGATCTGCGGGCCTTCAAACTGAACGACCGGGGCGAGCGCGACCTGTCCTATTCGATCCTTGCAGGAACGCAGGCCGATCTTGACGCGGGCGTCGCGAAGCTGGAGGCCGCGCTGCGCGGCGATCCGCTGCTTGCCAACGTGGCCGCAGAAGGCGCGCTGCCGCGCCCCGAGGTGCAGGTGGTGCCGCGGGCGGATGAGGCCGCGCGCCTTGGCGTGACCGCCCGCGCCATCGCCGAGACGCTGCGCATCGCGACCATCGGTGATTTCGATGCGGCGCTTGCAAAAGTCTCGATCGACGACCGGCTGATCCCGGTCCGGGTTCAGTTGGCCGACGGCGTGACCAATGATCTGGAGCGGATCGGCGCGCTGAAGGTGACAACGGCAAGCGGGGCACTGGTGCCGTTGTCCACCGTGGCGGATGTGTTCATCGGCGAGGGCCCGTCCACGATCAGCCGTCTCAACCGCGACCGGCAAGCCACCATCGGGGCAAACCTGCCACCCGGGGTGGCGCTGGATACGGCGTCGGCGCGCTTTAACGAGATCGTGGCGTCGGTGGAATTGCCGGGTTCCGTGCGGGTGCAGCCTGCGGGCGATGCCGAAGTCCAGCAAGAACTGACCGCGAGCTTTGGCAACGCCATGCTGATGGGCCTGATGCTGGTGCTGACTGTGCTGATCCTGCTTTTCCACTCGGTCATCCAGCCCTTCACAATCCTCTTTTCGCTGCCACTGGCCATCGGCGGCGTGGCTGCAGCCCTTATCATCACGGGCAACGCGGTTTCCATGCCCGTGCTCATCGGCCTTCTGATGCTGATGGGGATCGTGACGAAGAACGCCATCCTGCTGGTGGATTTCGCCATCGAGATGATGGATCGCGGGATGAACCGGTTCGATGCGATGGTCGAAGCGGGCCACAAACGCGCGCGCCCCATCGTGATGACCTCGATTGCCATGTCGGCGGGGATGCTGCCGTCTGCCCTTGGGGTGGGCGAGGGCGGGGCGTTCCGTGCGCCCATGGCCATCGCCGTGATCGGTGGCATCATCGTGTCGACTGTCCTCAGCCTTGTGATCGTGCCCTCGTTCTTTCTGATCATGGATGACATCCAGAAGTTGCTCGGGTGGGCCTTCGGCCGCTTCGTGGGCAAGAAGGAACACGAGGAAGAGGCGCCCGCCCCCGAGGCATTGGCCGCGTCGCTTTCGGCCGCGAACCACGCTATAGGCGGGCTGAGCGCACGGTTGGCCGAGCTTGAAGGCCGGATTGAGGATCGCGGAGACGCGTCGACGCGTTACGTGGCCGAATAACCGATGCCCGCGTGGGCCCTGCGCACCGCCGCCACCAGTGCGGCGATGCGCGGAACGGCCAGACGGTCGGGGCGCCAGGCGAGTTGAAAGGGTGCTGTGTAGGCAAAGCGGGCTGGGGCCAGGGGCCGCATCCGCCCTTCGGCCACCCAATGCGCCGCATAGGGCACGGGCAAGTAGCCAAGGAACGCGCCTGACAGGATCAGCATCGCCTCCGCCTCCATCTCCGTTACCACCGCGCCGACGCGGGTGCCGGCAAAGCCCTTGATATCCCGCGTTCCCCAGTAGCCCCGCGCCACAAGACGGTGGCGCCGCACGGCCTCGAAATCAATCTGCGCGTCGGGCAGGGTAAAGAGCGGATGATCGCGCCCGGCGAAGAAATGGTGCCGCTCGCGGTAAAGATCGGCATAACCAAGCCCAAGTGCGACGCGGGGAAAGCTGCCCACGGCCACATCCAGCGATCCTTCGGTCACACCGCGCAGCAACTCGTCCGGCGGGCGGGCGGACAGCCGGATCTCGGCCTCTGGCGCCTCGGTTGCAAAGGCCGACAGCGCCTCGGTCAGGCGGGCGTTGGCATCGCCGAGCGTGGCATCCACAAACCCGATCCGCACAGGCCCCGCCAACCGGTCGCGCAGGCCCGCGACCCGCGCGGAAAACCCTTCGGACGCCGCGATCAGGCCGCGCGCTTCGGCCAGCACCGCCTCGCCCGCTTCCGTCAGCCGGAACCCCGCCCGCCCCCGCGAACAAAGGGACAGGCCAAGCCGATCCTCCAGAGCCTTCATCTGACCCGAGATCGTGGACAGGCCGAGGCCGAGGCTGACCTCTGCCTGCGCGAACCCACCGGCATCTGCGACCGCCACGAAGGTGGCGAGCAGCTTGAGATCGGCAGCGGTGAAGGTGGGGCGGGGCAGGGGATACTCCGGATTGTGCGAAGTGAACTGCGATATATTCCGGCTTTACCGCAGCAACGCTTGCGTCACAATGCCCCATCGGCAGGAGTGCTTCATGACGTGGACCCTTTCAAGCGAAACCGGGCGGCTGCGCGACGTGCTTCTGTGCCGCCCCGATCACTATAACTGGATCCCCACGAACGCGATTGCGCGGGCCACGCTTGCGGCAGGGCGCCCGCTGGACCGTACCGCCCTGATGGCCGAATATGCGGAGTTTGAGGCGGCGCTGGCCGAAGCGGGCGTGACCGCACACTACCTTGGCCCCGCCGCGCACCTGCCCTATCAGGTTTATACGCGCGACAGCAGCCAGGTCGCCCCCGGCGGCCCCGCGCTTACCATGCTCGCCATGCCGCAGCGGCGCGGGGAATATGCCGCGATCCTTGAATTCTACGGCCCGATGTGGCGCATGGCCACGCGCGGCACCGTGGAAGGCGGCGATATTCATCTGATCCGCCCGGGCCTTGCGGCCATCGGGGCTTCTGGTGGCCGCACCTCCACCGAGGGCGCAGAGGAATTCGCGGGCTGGCTGCGCGCGGACGGGTGGGAGGTGATCGTGGTGCCTTTCGATGATCACTTCCTGCACCTTGACGTGATCTTTTCCATGGCCGCCCCCGGCCTTGCGCTGGCCTGCCTTGACGCGCTGCCCCCCGCCTTCACCGACTGGTGCCGCGACCACCAGATCCGCCTGATCGACACCGGCTACCGCGCCGCGATGGAGGATATGGCCTGCAACGTGCTGGCCCTGGGCGATGGCCGCGTCCTGTCGCCCCGCCATTCCACCGCCACCAATGCCGCGCTGCGTGCCGAAGGCCTGACCGTGCTGGACCCCGAGTTGCGCCTTTTCGCGCATGGCGGCGGGTCGGCGCATTGCATGACCATGGCTTTGGCGCGTGACCCAGACTGAGCTATACTTGATCCTAACCAACCGGGAGACGACCGATGAAAAGAACCACCGCCGTGATCGCCGCCCTTGCCGGGCTTGCTGCCCCCGCCTCGGCCGAAGAATTGAATGCGCTGGTGTGGTGCGACCACACCGACCCCGCGCTGATCAAACCCTTCGAGGAAAAGTTCAATGTGACCGTGAACCTCAAGGAATACGAGGGCACGGGCGCCGCCCTTTCCATCATCGACCAGTCCCGTCCCGGTGATTGGGACGTGCTGGTGATCGACGGCATCGACGTGCCGCGCGCGGTGGAAAAGGGCATCCTTGCCCCGCTGCCGGTGGATCAGTTGCCCTATGCGACCCTTTTCCCCGAACTTGTGATGCCGGAAAATCAGGTGATCGACGGCAAGACGTATGCGATTTCTGAAAAGTTCGGCTACAACACTGTTTCCTTCAACAAATCGAAGGTCACGGCGGAAGAGATGGCCGACATGACCAAGCTTTGGTCGGGCGATTTCAAGGGCCGCCTTGCGGTCTATGACTACTACCTGCCCGTGATGGGGATGGTTGCCGTGGGCCTTGGCCTCAAGACCGCAGACCTGACCCTCGCCGATATGCCTGCCATTGAAGAGGCGCTTCTGAAGCTGAAGGACAGCGCAGCCTCGGTGGGCGAGGTCGTCTCCAGCCAGACGGCGATTGCGACAGGCGAGGTGGATATCCTTGTCGGTGGTGGCGAATGGGTGACGGCGGGGCTGACCGCGGACAACCCCGATCTGGACTGGGTTATCCCCGAACAGGGCGCGGTGCGCTGGTCGCAGTCGATCGGTGTCTTTGCCGACAGCACGAAGAAGGATCTGGCGGTCGAATTCGTGAAGCACATCCTGAGCCCCGAGGGGCAGGCGGCGCTGGCCACATCCTCTTGCTACTGGGCGATGCCTGCCAACGCCGCTGCGGGCGATGTGATGACGGATGCGCAGAAGGCCGCATTGCGGTGGGACGATCAGGCCGCCTATCTGGCGAAGGCGCAGCTTTACCCCGCGCCGGACGCAGAGCTTGATGCCGCGATGCAGGATGTCTGGACGCGCTTTCTTGCCCGATAAGGGAATCGAGGCGACCGAACGGCGGCGGGCGATCCTTCTGATCGCCCCCGCGATCCTCTGGACGCTTCTGTTCTTCGCCTTGCCCTTCGCCGTGATGGCGATCACCAGCCTGCGCCCGCTGTCGGGCGGCTGGGGCGTCGCCACCTACGCCAGCTTTTTCGGCAATCCCGACTATATCGGGGCCTTCCTGAACTCGCTGGAAATCACCGTTACCGTCACCTTCGCATCGGTCCTGCTGGCCTATCCGCTGGCCTGGATCATCGCCGAAGAGGTGCCGCCCCGCTGGCAGCGTATGGCGCTGGCGCTGGCCGTGGTGCCGTTCTGGACGTCTTATGTGGTCCGGTCCTACGCGTGGTCTTTGGTGCTGGCGAAACAGGGCGTGATCAACGGCGCGCTGGCCGACTGGGGGCTGCCCACGCTGGCCTTGGGCAATTCCCGCGCCGCGGTCGTGATCGGCTTCACGCATTTCTTCACGATGCTGCTGACCCTGACGATCTATGCCAGCCTGATCCAGCTTCCGCCCAACCTCAAACGCGCCGCGGCCGACCTTGGCGCCGGGGCTTTCGCCACGTTTCGCCATGTTGTCTGGCCCCTCACGCTGCCCGGCGTGATGACGGGTGCGTTCCTGACCTTCGCGCTTTGCATCGGTGATTACGTCACGCCGCAAATCCTTGGCGGCGGGCGGGACCTTGCGCTGCCGCAGCTCATCATGCTGCAACTGGGGCGCCGGGCCGACCTGCCGATGGCCGCCGCCCTGTCGCTGATCCTGATGGCGGCGGTCACACTGGCCTATCTGGGCATGGCGCGCTTCATGCGGGTGCCGAAATGACGTGGCGCCTTGGCCTTTCCGCCGCCTACATGACCGCGCTTTACGCATTCATCTTCCTGCCCGTCGCGGTGTTGGTGCTGTTTTCCTTTCAGGATGGAAGGCTTCCGATCCCGCCGTTCCAGGGCTTTACCCTGAAATGGCACGCCGCCGTGCTTGCCGACCGCGATCTGATGCAGGCGCTGGCCCACTCTTTCCTCGTGGCGCTGCTGTCGTCTGCCCTTGCGCTTCTCCTTGGCTTTCTTGCTGCCCGTGGCCTTGCCAACGCCACCCTGCCGGGCGCGCAAGCCATCCGTGCGGGCCTGACCGCGCCGCTTTCCGTCTCTTACCTCGTCATCGGCCTCGGGCTTCTGGCGTCGCTCAACCTTGCGGCCGTGCCCCTCTCGCTCTGGACTGTGGGCATTGGCCATACCGTCATCAACGCCCCCTTGTGTTTCGCGCTCTGCGCCGCCGCGATCGGGCCGCGCGAGCAGCAGGCCGAACGTGCCGCGCGGGATCTTGGGGCGTCCGAGGCGCGCATCATGTGGCTGGTCACCGCCCCGATGATCCTGCCCGCGCTTCTGGCCGCGTTCCTGCTGTCGGTTACCTTTTCTTGGGACGAATTCATCATCGCCTATCTTCTGTCACGCTTCGACGTCACCCTGCCGGTGGAGATCTGGAGCCTGCTGCGATCCGGCCTCAACCCCAAGACCAACGCCATCGGCAGCCTCGTCTTTCTTGTCTCCGCCTTCGCCTTCCTGACGGCGGAACTGACCCTGAGGCGCAAATGACGGCCCGGATCGAGATTGCGGGCGTCACCCGCCGGTATGGCGACGCGATGGCGCTGGCGGGTGTGTCGCTGACCATCGAGGCGGGGGAATACTGCGTCCTCCTGGGGCCATCGGGTTGTGGCAAGACCACGCTTTTGAACATCATCGGGGGCTTTGCCGATCCTTCGGATGGCGCGCTGACGATAGGTGGGCAGAACATGGTTGGCGTTCCTGCCGCGCGGCGACCCACCACAACCGTCTTTCAGGACTACGCGCTTTTCCCGCACATGACGCTTCTGGAAAACGTGGCCTTCGGATTGCGCATGCGGAATGTCGGGCGCGCGCAACGCCATGCGCGGGCGGAAGAGATGCTGGCGCTCGTCAATCTGGCAGGGCAGGGCGGCAAGCGTCCGTCCGAGCTTTCGGGGGGCCAGAAGCAGCGCGTGGCGCTGGCGCGGGCGCTGGCGGTCGAGCCGGATGTGCTGCTGCTCGACGAACCGCTGGGTGCGCTCGACCTCAACCTCCGCCGCGCGATGCAGGGTGAGCTGAAATCCATCCAGCGCCGCGTTGGCGCTACCTTCGTGCATGTGACGCATGACCAGGAGGAAGCCATGGCCATCGCCGACCGCATCGTGGTGATGCAAAGGGGCCTGATCGAGGATGAGGGCCCGCCTGAACGCGTGTACCGCGCGCCCCGATCCCGCTTTGCCGCAGCCTTTCTGGGCGAGATGACCTTTCTGCCCGCAACGGTAAAAGGGGGCACTTACCACACTGCGCTTGGGTCCCTTGGGCAGGCGGATGCCCCCGAAGGCACCGTCCTGACGCTCGGGCTGCGGCCCGAACACATCGGCCCGGGTCAGGGCGTGCCCGCCCGGGTGATCGAAACCACCTTTCAGGGTGCACACCGCCGGGTGCGGGCAGAGCCG
The DNA here is from genome assembly GCA_038251625.1 of Rhodobacterales bacterium. Lineage (GTDB taxonomy): Bacteria > Pseudomonadota > Alphaproteobacteria > Rhodobacterales > Rhodobacteraceae > JBBQXK01. Next base: position 524 of record JBBSBE010000015.1, on the reverse strand, counting down.
CTGTCGGCGCCCGGCACCGAACTGCTGGCGCTTCTGCCGGTGGGCCTTGATGCAGCACCGGGCGATCTTCTGTCGCTGGCGATCGACCCCGCCCATCTGGTGCCCCTGCCATGATGCGCGCCAAGGCAAGCGACTGGTGGCGGACCACCCCCATGGGCGACGGGATCACGCTGATCGACGAGCCGCATATCCAGCCCTTCTATCGCTGCAACTGCTGGCATGTGACGGATGGCGGCGAGGATATGCTGGTCGACAGCGGCATGGGTGTTGTGCCCCTGCGCCAATGGGTGCCGCTGGTGACAGAGCGCCCGTTGCTGGCCGTCGCCAGCCACACCCATTTCGATCACATAGGCTGCCACCACGAATTTGCCGCCCGCGCCGTCCACCGCGCCGAGGCGCATCTTCTGGCGACCCCGACCCGTGCTGCCGTGCTGGCCGATCCATACGTGACGGATGATATCTTCGATACCCTGCCACCCGAACCCTACACCTCGCCCGCCTATGAGGTGACGCCCGCACCTGCC